>NZ_JBHWCC010000019.1:0-144408 GCF_042735715.1 Streptomyces sp. NPDC059582 | reverse complement strand
GGTTCTCGGCCGGCGTTCCAGCGTGACGACCGTTCCGGTGCGCCGCGTCGTGATGACCGTGGTGGCGACCGTCCCACCTTCCGCCGTGACGACCGTCGCGACGACCGCCGTGACGGTGACCGGGGTTCTCGGCCGGCGTTCCAGCGTGACGACCGTTCCGGTGCGCCGCGTCGTGATGACCGTGGTGGCGACCGTCCCACCTTCCGCCGTGACGACCGCCGCGACGACCGCGGTGAGCGCGGTGGAGAGCGCGGTGGCGGTTACGGCCGTCGTGACGACAACCGTGGTGGTGGGTACGGCCGTCGCGACGACCGTTCGGGTGCGCCGCGTCGTGACGACCGTGGCGACCGCCCTACCTTCCGCCGTGACGACCGCCGCGACGACCGTCGTGACGGCGACCGTCCTCCTTTCCGGCGTGACGACCGCGGTGAGCGTCCGCCCTTCCGGCGCGACGACCGTGGCGACCGTCCCGCCTTCCGGCGCGACGACAGCCGGGGCGAGCGTCCTCCGTTCCGCCGTGACGATCGCCGCGATGACCGCCGTGATGATCGCGGTGAGCGTCCTCCGTTCCGCCGTGACGACCGGCGGGACGACCGCCGTGACGACCGCGGTGACCGTCCTCCGTTCCGCCGTGACGACCGGCGCGATGACCGCCGTGACGACCGCGGTGACCGTCCCGCTTTCCGGCGTGACGACCGGCGCGATGACCGTCGCGACGGCGGCGACCGTCCTCCCTTCCGCCGTGACGACCGCGGTGAGCGTCCGCCCTTCCGGCGCGACGACCGTGGCGACCGTCCCGCCTTCCGGCGCGACGACAGCCGGGGCGAGCGCGGTGACTTCCGTCGTGACGAGCGCCGTGACGACCGTGGCAGCTACGGCCGGCGGGACGACAGCCGGGGTGATCGCGGTGGTTTCCGGGGCCGGGACGACAGCGGTAGCCGCGGTCCGCGCCGTGATGACGACCGTTCCGGCCGTCCCGGTGGCTTCCGTGGCCGTGACGACCGACGCGACGACCGGCGCGGCGGCGGCTTCCGTGACGAGCGCGACCGGGACCGGGAGCCGATCAAGCGGCTGCCGATCGCCGAGGACGTCACCGGTGACGAGATCGACGGGGACGTACGCCAGGAGTTGCTGAGCCTGCCGAAGACGCTCGCCGAGGATGTCGCCAAGAACCTGGTGATGGTCGCGCGGCTGATCGACGAGGACCCGGAGGGCGCCTACGCCTACTCCAGGATCGCCCTGCGGCTCGCGTCCCGTGTCGCCGCCGTGCGCGAGGCGGCCGGGTTCGCCGCGTACGCGAACCAGAAGTACAGCGAGGCGCTCGCCGAGTTCAGGGCCGCACGGCGGATGACCGGCACCGTCGAGCTCTGGCCCGTCATGGCCGACTGCGAGCGTGGGCTCGGGCGGCCGGAGAAGGCTCTCGACATGGCCGGCGCCCCCGAGGTGCACAAGCTCGACAAGGCCGGTCAGGTCGAGATGCGGCTCGTCGCGGCCGGCGCCCGGCGTGACATGGGGCAGCTCGACGCGGCCATCGTGACGTTGCAGAGCCCCGAGCTGGCCGCCAACTCCGTACAGCCGTGGACCGCGCGGCTGCGGTACGCGTACGCCGACGCGCTGCTCGCGGCGGACCGGCAGGGCGAGGCGCGCGAGTGGTTCGCCAAGGCCGTCGAGGCCGACCGGGACGGCAGCACGGACGCCTCCGACCGGCTCGCCGAGCTGGACGGGGTCGAGTTCGTCGACGTCCTCGGCGACGGCGACGAGAGCGACGGCGAAGAGGGCCATGACGCGTCCGGGGACATCTCCGCGGCGGACACCGCCGTCCACGACGATGACATCGTCGACGAAGACATCATCGACGAGGACCTCGACGAAGACGACCTCGACGAAGACGGCGATGTCGACGGCGAGCAGGACGACGAAGAGTTCGAGGACGAGAAGTCCGAGGACGCGAAGTCGGACGACGCGAAGTCCGACGACAAGGACTGACCCGAGCGAGTGAGTGAGGGCGGGATCCCGGTGACGGGATCCCGTCCTTTGCTTTGTCTCCGTGTCTGCGTGTCCGCGTGTCTGCTGACCGCGTCAGAAGTCCAGCGTGCGCAGCACGAGGCCCGACGCCGGCTTCGGGCCGAACGACGTCGACTTGCGGGGCATGGTGACGCCCTGGCGGGCGAGGTCGCGGACGACCTCCTCGCGGACCGGGTGCATCAGGACGGCCGTACCGCCGTCGCGTTCCGCCTTCTCGACCGTGGCGGCCGTGTCGTGGATGTAGGCGATATGGGCGGGGGAGTCCTCGGGGATGTGCCAGACGTGGTCGAGGAGCGTGGCGTGCAGGACGGTGCCGTCCAGGGTGCGCCAGGCCGCCGGGAAGTCGGCCGGAACCGTACGGGCCAGGAGTTCCGGGTCCGGACGGTCGATGAGGTGGAAGGAGCCGTCCCCGGCCAGCAGGAAGGCGTTGCCCTCGCAGGCCGCGTCCGCGAGCCGCTTGAGGGCGTCCGGCAGCGGGACGTGCAGGCGGCGGACCCGGAAGCGGCCGTCCAGAGCGGTCAGCGCGTCGGCGACCGGCAGGGTGTGCAGGAGACGGTGGATCGCGCGGACGCGCAAGGGGTAACGGAGCGTGTCGACGAGCAGGACCAGGCCGTAGTCCCAGGGGCCGGGGGAGGGGTGCTCCGCGCGTAGACGCAGATACGTCGCCCAGCGATGGTGACCGTCGGCGATCAGGGCCTGGTGCTTGGACATGTCGGTCTGGACGCAGGCCAGGTCGGTGGGGTCGGTGATCGCCCAGAGGCGGTGGCCGAGGCCGTCCTCCGTGGTCGTCGACAGAAGTGGGGGCTTTTCGGCGGTGCGTTCGATGACCTCGGCCGTGGCGCCGTTGCCGTGGTAGGTGAGCAGCAGGGGTTCGAGATTCGCGGAGGTGGCGCGCATCAGGGCGGCGCGGTCCTCGACGATGTGCGGCATGACGTCCTCGTGCGGCAGGACCACGCCCTGCGACGGCTCGGTCAGGCGCAGGGCGCCGATGAGGCCGCGCTGGAGCAGGTCGCCGCCGTCGCGCTGTTCGTAGACGTACAGGCCGGGTTCGGGGTCCGCTGCCAGGATGCCCTCGTCCAGCCAGCTGCGCAGGGTGTCGGCCGCACGTTCGTTGCGGGCACTGGGGGTGGTGTCCTGCGGGAGGATCAGCCGGACGATGTTGTGGGGGTCGGCCGACTGGAGGTGGTACACGCCGTCGGGCCGTACGACGACGTCGTACGGAGGTGACGTCACGGCGGCCAGGCTGCCGACTCGGGTGGGGTCGTAGCGCAGACCTCGGAACGGGGTGAGTTCCAGGCCTCGGGGCGCCATTGCTTCCGAGTGACCTGCAGTGTTCATCCAGGCATCGTACGTGTGTCGGTGGCATGAGGGATGATCGGGGAAAGGGACCGAACGAGGAGCGATGCGGAATGAGCCGGAGCGTCAGGACGAGGCCCGACGGCAGTGGGCAGGCCCTGAGCGAGGCGTACGACACGGCGCTGCTGGATCTGGACGGGGTGGTGTACGCGGGCGGGAACGCGATCGCGCACGCGGTCGAGTCGCTCGCGACCACCCGAGCGGGCGGCATGCATCTGGCGTACGTCACGAACAACGCGTTGCGCACGCCGAACGCGGTCGCCGCCCATCTGACCGCGCTGGGCATCCCGACCGGCGCGGACGACGTCATCACCTCGGCGCAGGCGGTGGCGCGGCTGATCAGCGAGCAGGTGCCCGAGGGTTCCCGGGTGCTGGTCATCGGCGGGGAGGGGCTGAGGGTCGCGCTGCGCGAGCGTGGGCTCGAGCCCGTGGAGTCCGCTGACGACGATCCGGTGGCCGTGGTGCAGGGGTACGGCGGGCCCGAGCTGGCGTGGGCGCGGTTCGCGGAGGCGTCCTACGCCATCGCGCGCGGGGTGCCCTGGTTCGCGTCCAACACCGATCTGACGATCCCCAGCGCGCGCGGGATCGCGCCGGGCAACGGGGCGGCGGTCGAGGTCGTCCGGATCGCTACGGGTGCCGAGCCGCAGGTGGCGGGCAAGCCGCTGCCGCCGATGCACCGTGAGACGGTCCTGCGGACCGGCGCCGAGCGGCCGCTGGTGGTGGGGGACCGGCTGGACACCGACATCGAGGGGGCGTTCAACGGGGACGTCGACTCGCTGCTCGTACTGACCGGGGTGACCGACGGCGCGCAGTTGCTCGCCGCGCCGCCGCAGCACCGGCCGGCGTATGTGGACGCGGATCTGCGGGGGCTGCTGACCGGGCAGCCGGAGGTCACCGAGGCGGGTGAGGGGTTCCGGTGCGGCGGCTGGACGGCCACGGCCGGCACCGATCGGCTGGAACTGGCGGGCGACGGAGCGGCCCTGGACGGGCTGCGCGCGCTGTGCGCGGCGGCCTGGACGGCGGCCGGGGAGGGTTCGTGCGGGCTGGACGGCGGGAAGGCGCTGGCGCGGCTGGGGTTGTGAGCCGGCGCGGCGGTGTGGAGGACGGCAGAGGGCGTGACGCGCCTCCCCGGTGAGAGGCGGGGCGTGGCTCCACGTGAGAGGCGGGACGCGCCTCCCCGGCGATGGCGTGACGCGCCTGCCCGGTGAGGGCGTACCTGCTGGGGGCCGTGACCGGCGTCATGCCGGATGCGAGGGTAGGCTAACCTAACCGCGTGTTGGTCGACAGTCCTCCTGAACAGCGCGCGGAGACCGCCCCCGCGCCCCCCAACCGCCGGGCGATACGCAGCCTCGGGCTCCTCGTCTCCGTCGCGGTCCTGGCGCTCGTGGCGTCGGCGAGTATCGCGATCGGGGCGAAGGAGCTCTCCCTGGGACAGGTCTGGCACGGCCTGTTCGCGAACACGGGTACGTACGGCGACGTCGTGGTCGACGAGCGGCTCTCGCGGACCCTCCTGGGGCTGCTCGCCGGCGCGGCGCTCGGTCTGTCGGGGGCCGTCCTCCAGGCGCTCACCCGCAACCCGCTCGCCGACCCCGGGCTGCTCGGCATCAACGCCGGCGCGTCCGCCGCGGTCGTCACGGCCATCACCTACTTCGGTGTCACCAGCCTGAGCGGCTATGTGTGGTTCGCCTTCTTCGGCGCGGCCGCCGTCGGCGCGCTGGTCTGGTTCCTCGGCGGCAGCCGGGGCGCCACACCGGTGCGGCTCGCGCTCGCCGGCACCGCGATCAGTGCCGCGCTCTACGGCTATGTCCAGGCCGTGATGATCATGGATGACGCGGCGCTGGGCCGGATGCGGTTCTGGACGGTCGGGTCGCTGTCGTCGGCGACCGACTCGACCATCGCCCAGGTCCTGCCGTTCTTCGCGGTCGGCACGGTCCTCGCCCTCGCGCTCGCCCGGCCGCTCAACGCCATGTCCATGGGCGACGACACCGCCAAGGCGCTGGGCGCCCATCTCAACCGCACCCGGGCGCTGTCCATGCTGGCCGCCACCGTGCTGTGCGGCGCGGCGACCGCCGCCTGCGGCCCCATCGTGTTCGTCGGACTGATGGTCCCGCACATCGTGCGGTCCTTCACCGGGCCCGACATGCGCTGGATCATGCCGTACGCCACGATCCTCTCGCCCGTGCTGCTGCTCGGCGCGGATGTCATCGGCCGGGTCGTCGTGCGGCCCTCGGAGCTCCAGGTCGGCATCGTCACCGCACTCATCGGCGGACCGGTCTTCATCTTTCTCGTACGACGGCGGAGGACGGCGCAGCTGTGAAGACCGCACAGAAGACCACAGCCAGGACCACCAGGACCACCAAGGTGCCCAAGGCCCCCGGGACGTCCAGGACCCCCGGGGGGAAGCGGGCCACCCGCGCGCTGCGCACTCCGGGTGGGTTCTCCCTCCGGCTGGACGTCCGCGCGTTCGTCGTCGTCGTGCTGCTGCTGGCAGTCGCGCTCGCGGCGAGCGTCGTGCTGATCGGCACCGGCGACTTCCCCATCTCGGCCGGCGACGTGCTCAAGACGCTGGCGGGCGACGGCACCGCCGGGCAGGAGTTCATCGTCAACGAGCTGCGGCTGCCCCGGGTCCTGGTCGGACTCCTGGTGGGCGCCTCGCTCGGGCTCGGCGGCGCCCTGTTCCAGTCCATCTCCCGCAATCCGCTGGGCAGCCCGGACGTGCTCGGCCTCGGGCAGGGCGCGACGGCCGGCGCGCTCGTCGTGATCGTGCTGATGTCCGGGAGCGCCGCCCAGGTCACCGTCGGCGCCCTCGTGGGCGGTCTGGTGACCGGTCTGGCCATCTACCTGCTGTCCTGGAAGCAGGGCGTCCACGGCTACCGGCTGGTGCTGGTCGGCATCGGCGTGTCCGCCGTCGTGACGGCGGTCAACGGCTATCTGCTCACCAAGTCCGACATCGTGGACGCGGCCCGCGCCGTCGTCTGGATGACCGGATCCCTCGACGGCCGCGACTGGGAGCAGGTCTGGCCGCTGCTGGCCCTGTGCGCGGTGCTCGTCCCGCTCGTCCTCGCCAACGCCCGCGGGCTGCGGATGACGGAGATGGGCGACGACGTCTCCAACGCCCTCGGCGTGCGCGTGGAGCGCGTACGGCTGCTGCTGATGGTGGCCGCCGTCCTGCTCACGGCGACCGCGACCGCCGCGGCGGGCCCCGTCAGTTTCGTGGCGCTCACCGCGCCGCAGCTCGCCCGGCGGCTGACCCGCTCGCCCGGCCCGAACCTCGTGCCGTCCCTGTGCATGGGCGCCGCCCTCCTGGTCACCGCGGACCTGGCCTCCCAGCGGGCCTTCGGCGCCGAACAGCTGCCCGTGGGCGTGGTCACCGGCGTGCTCGGCGGTGTCTACCTGCTGTGGCTGCTGGTCACCGAGCGCAGGGCGGGCCGGATATGAGCGCCCACCCCACCAGCGGACTGAACAACCCAAGGAGCACCGTGAACCGCCTGTCCGCAGAGAACGTCACCCTCGCCTACGACCAGCGTGTCATCGCCGAACAGCTGTCGGTGGAGATCCCCGACAACTCCTTCACGGTGATCGTCGGCCCGAACGCGTGCGGCAAGTCGACGCTCCTGCGGGCGCTGTCGCGGATGCTGAAGCCGAGCGAGGGCCGGGTGCTGCTCGACGGGCAGGTCATCCAGTCGATGCCCGCGAAGAAGGTGGCCCGCACCCTGGGCCTGCTGCCGCAGTCGTCGATCGCGCCGGACGGGATCACCGTCGCCGACCTGGTCGGCCGCGGCCGTTACCCGCACCAGGGGATCCTGCGCCAGTGGTCCGCCGGGGACGAGCGGGTCGTACAGGAGTCCATGGCGCAGACCGGCGTGGCCGAACTCGCCGACCGCTACGTCGACGAGCTGTCCGGCGGTCAGCGCCAGCGGGTGTGGATCGCGATGGCGCTCGCCCAGCAGACGCCGTTGCTGCTGCTCGACGAGCCGACGACGTACCTGGACATCCAGCACCAGATCGACGTGCTCGACCTGTGCGCCGAACTGCACGAGGAGCGGGGGCGCACGCTGGTCGCCGTGCTGCACGACCTCAACCACGCGGCCCGGTACGCCACCCACCTCATCGCGCTGCGCGGCGGGCAGGTCATCGCGCAGGGCGCGCCCGACGAGATCGTCACGGCCGACCTGGTCGAGGAGGTCTTCGGGCTGCGCTGCCAGGTCATCGACGACCCGGAGACGGGAACGCCACTGGTGGTGCCGGCGGCCCGCAGGGCGCGCACCGAGGCGAAGGCCGCCGCCTCCGGGGCCGTGGCGGCTTCGGCTACAGCAGCTTCCTGAGCCGGAACAGGTCGACCAGACCCGCCTCCAGCTTCACCCGGCCCGAACCCCACGCCTTGGCGAAGTTGAGCCGGCCGGCGACCAGCGCCACCAGGTCGTCGCCGGTCATGGCCAGCCGGATCTCGGCCTTCTCGCGCGGTGGGCCGGGGAAGGTGTCGAGCACCTCGATCCGGCCGCCGGTGAGACGGCCGGCGAAGGTGACGTCCAGGTCGGTGATACGGCAGCTCACGGAACGGTCCAGGGCGACGGCCGTGCGGACGTCGCCCTCGGCGCCTGCCATGTTGTCGGAGAGCTTCTCGAGCGCGGTGCGGCACTCCTCGATGGTCGCCATGGTGATCGACGGTACCGCAGCGGTTCGGGGTAGCGTCGGGGCATGAGCGACTCTGTGCCCGAGGCCGGACCCCGGACGGAAGCGACGGTTCCGCAGGACGAGCCCGCGCACGACCCCGCGTACGACCCCGCCGCGCCCGCTCCGCTGGACGTGTCCCGCACCGCCACCGGCCACCCCGAGGTCGACGCCCTGCTGGAGCGCCTCGGTGATGCCGATCACCTCGCCACTGACGGACATGTCGAGGTGTACGAGGACGTGCACCGGGGGTTGCGCGACGCGCTCACCGCGCTCGACGCCCGCCCGGGACCGCCGGCTCCCGCCCCCCACCCGACCACCCCGCAATGAGATCCTTCGGGTCGCACCTTTCAATCGACGTACGGGACGAGGAGCTGAACCGAACGTGGCAGGAGTCGCACGCCGCCGTCTGGACGCGGAGCTGGTCCGCAGGAAGCTCGCGCGCTCGCGCGAGCACGCCAGCCAGCTGATCGCCGCGGGCCGGGTGACCGTCGACAAGACCGTCGCGACCAAGCCCGCCACGCAGGTGGAGACCGCGGCGGCGATCGTCGTCGCGTCCGACGACGGCGACCCCGAGTACGTCTCGCGCGGCGGCCACAAGCTCGCCGGGGCGTTCGCCGCCTTCGTGCCGCAGGGCTTGGCCGTCGAGGGACGGCGGGCGCTGGACGCCGGCGCGTCCACGGGCGGCTTCACCGACGTGCTGCTGCGGGCGGGGGCCGCGCACGTCGTCGCCGTCGACGTCGGTTACGGCCAACTCGCCTGGTCTCTCCGGAGCGATGAACGCGTCACCGTCAAGGACCGTACGAACGTACGCGAGTTGACGCTTGAAGCGATCGATGGGGAACCTGTGGATCTTGTCGTGGGCGATCTGTCCTTCATCCCGCTCGGGCTGGTGCTGCCGGCCCTGGCGCGGTGTGTGAAGCCGGACGCCGACCTGGTGATGATGGTCAAGCCGCAGTTCGAGGTGGGGAAGGAACGGCTGGGGAGCGGGGGTGTCGTACGGAGTCCGCAGCTGCGGGCGGACGCCGTGCGGGGCGTGGCCGGGAAGGCGTGGGAGCTCGGGCTCGGGGTGCGGGGGGTCACCGCGAGCCCGCTGCCCGGGCCCTCGGGCAATGTCGAGTACTTTCTGTGGCTGCGGGCCGGAGCTCCCGAATTGGACCCGGCCGACGTTGACCGTGCAGTGGCGGAGGGGCCGCGTTGACACAGAACCGAGCTCGTACTGTTTTCCTGCTCGCCCACACCGGGCGGCCCGCGGCCATCCGCAGTGCCGAACTCGTGGTCAAGGGGCTGTTGCAGTCAGGCATCGGCGTGCGCGTCCTGGAGGCCGAGGCGCGCGACCTGCCGCTGCCGGTGGAGGTGGAGCTCGTCAAGGAGGCCACCCCGCAGTGCCTGGAGGGATGCGAACTGCTCATCGTCCTCGGCGGTGACGGCACGCTGCTGCGTGGCGCCGAGTTCGCGCGGGCGTCCGGGGTGCCGATGCTCGGCGTGAACCTCGGCAGCGTCGGCTTCCTCGCGGAGGCCGAGCGGGACGACCTCGACAAGGTCGTCGACCGGGTGGTGACCAAGGCGTACGAGGTCGAGGAGCGGATGACCGTCGACGTCGTCGTGCACCGCAACGGCGACATCGTGCACACGGACTGGGCCCTGAACGAGGCCGCCGTGCAGAAGGTGTCCGCCGAGAAGCTGCTCGAGGTCGTGCTGGAGATCGACGGACGGCCGGTGACCGGGTTCGGCTGCGACGGGATCGTCCTGTCGACCCCTACCGGGTCGACGGCGTACGCCTTCTCGGCGGGCGGGCCCGTGGTGTGGCCTGAGGTGGAGGCGCTGCTGATGGTGCCGATCAGCGCGCACGCGCTGTTCGCGAAGCCGTTGGTGACCTCGCCGAACTCCGTGCTGGCGGTCGAGGTGCTGCCGCACGTCCCGCCCGGCGTGCTGTGGTGCGACGGGCGGCGGACCGTGGAGCTGCCGCCGGGCGCGCGGGTGGAGGTGCGGCGCGGGGCGGTGCCGGTGCGGCTGGCCCGGCTGCATCACGCTTCGTTCACGGACCGGCTGGTGGCCAAGTTCGCGCTGCCCGTCTCCGGGTGGCGCGGGGCCCGGTCGTAGCGGTTCGCGGGCGGTGACGGGGGACCGACGGGGGGCCGCGGGTGCGTGGTGGCCCGTCGCCCGGTTTCCCCGCGCCCCTGAGGTCCGTGCACTCGCCCGGGTGACAAAAGCGCACGATCCGCTCTCCGCCACCTGCGGCTTCGCACAACCGGGGCGGGTGCCGTCGCACACCGTCCCCCCGACCTCGTATGGTCGTGTCCGTGTTGGAGGAGATGCGGATACGGTCGCTCGGAGTCATCGACGACGCTGTCGTCGAGCTGTCGCCCGGGTTCACCGCGGTCACCGGTGAGACGGGCGCGGGCAAGACGATGGTGGTCACCAGTCTGGGGCTGCTGCTCGGCGGGCGCGCGGACCCCGCGCTCGTACGGATCGGGGCGAAGAACGCGGTCGTGGAGGGACGGATCACCGTCCCCGCGAACACGTCCGCGATGCTCCGGGCGGAGGAGGCGGGGGCCGAGCTCGACGACGGCGCCCTGCTGATCAGCCGTACCGTTTCCGCCGAGGGGCGGTCACGGGCCCACCTGGGCGGACGGAGCGTGCCCGTCGGGGTGCTCGCGGAGCTCGCCGACGAGCTGGTGGCGGTGCACGGGCAGACCGACCAGCAGGGGCTGCTGAAGCTCTCGCGACAGCGGCAGGCGCTCGACCGGTACGCGGGCGACGCGGTCGCGGGGCCGCTCGCCAAGTACACGGAGGCCTATCGGCGGCTGCGTGCCGTGGCCGTCGAGCTCGACGAGATCGTCACACGCGCGCGTGAGCGGGCCCAGGAGGCCGACATGCTGCGCTACGGCCTCGACGAGGTCGCCGGGGTCGAGCCGCGCGCCGGCGAGGACGTGGAGCTGGCGGAGGAGGCGGAGCGGCTCGGGCACGCGGAGGCGCTGTCGTCGGCCGCCACGGCCGCCCACGCCGCTCTCGCGGGCAACCCGGAGGACCCGGAGGGCATCGACGCCGCGACGCTCGTGGCGGGCGCACAGCGCGCCCTGGAGGCCGTACGGTCGCACGATCCGGCGCTGGCCGCGCTCACCGACCGGATCGGGGAGATCGGGATCCTGCTGGGCGACGTGGCCGGGGAGCTGGCGGGATACGCGGACGATCTGGACGCCGATCCGCTGCGGCTGGCGGCCGTGGAGGAGCGCCGGGCGGCGCTGACCGCGCTGACCCGTAAGTACGGCCGGGACGGCCAGGACACGGCCTCCGTGATCGCGTGGGCCGAGCAGGGCGCCGCGCGGCTGACCGAACTGGACGGCGACGACGACCGGATCGAGGAGCTGACCGCCGAGCGGGACGCGCTGCGGGCCGAACTGGGCGGGCTCGCGCAGGCGTTGACGGACGCGCGGGTGGAGGCGGCCGAGCGGTTCGCGGCCGCTGTGACCGCCGAACTGGCCTCGCTGGCCATGCCCCACGCGCGCGTGTCGTTCGAGCTCCGGCAGACGGAGGACCCGGAGGGCGTCGAGGTCGGCGGGCGTGCCGTCGCCTACGGGCCGTCCGGCGTCGACGAGGTGGAACTGCTGCTGGCCCCGCACCCGGGTGCCCCGCCGCGGCCCATCGCCAAGGGCGCGTCCGGTGGTGAGCTCTCGCGCGTGATGCTGGCGGTGGAGGTCGTGTTCGCCGGGACGGATCCCGTGCCGACGTACCTCTTCGACGAGGTCGACGCCGGTGTCGGCGGCAAGGCGGCGGTGGAGATCGGGCGGCGGCTGGCGCGGCTCGCGAAGAGCGCGCAGGTCGTGGTCGTGACCCATCTGCCGCAGGTGGCGGCCTTCGCCGACCGGCAGCTGCTGGTCGAGAAGACCAACGACGGGTCGGTGACCCGCTCCGGCGTGAAGGTGCTCGAAGGCGAGGACCGCATCCGGGAGCTGTCCCGGATGCTGGCCGGCCAGGAGGACTCGGAGACGGCGCGGGCGCATGCCGAGGAACTGCTGGCGACGGCCCGGGCGGACGGCTGAGGGCTGCGCCGGACGAGCCTGTCCGCCCCGCGGACCGGCCGCGGCCGGTCGTGCGGTGCCCCGCGCCTCCGAGGGCACGGGGCGGGTCCTTAGGGTGACGGGGTGATCGACCGTATGCGCAGGACCACCTCGTTCGCCCTCGCCGCCGCGACCACCCGGGCCGCGGCGGCCGCTCTGCGCTCCCGGGCGCCGGGCGGCCGGGTCCGCTGGGAGCGGACGAACCACGCCGGGCGGACCGTGGAGATGTACGCCGGGCCCGCGAGCGCCCTGGCGGCCGCCGTCGGGGCCGCGCGCGTCCGGCCGGCCGCCGGGCTCGCCGTCGCGGCCGCCGGTCTCTGCGGGGCGTACGACGATGTCGCCGGGGACGACCGGCGTGGCTTCCGGGCGCACCTGAGGGCGCTGCGGGACGGCGAAGTCACCAGCGGCGCGGTCAAGTTGTTCGGCATCGCGGGTGCCGGTCTCGTCGCCGGCGCGCTGCTCAAGGAGCGGCCGACGGACAAGGTGCTCGCGGGGATCGTGATCGCCGGTGCCGCGCACTTCGTCAACCTCGTGGACGTCCGGCCGGGAAGGGCCGCCGGGACGGTGCTCGTCCTCGGCGCGCCCGGGCTGCTGCGCGGGGGACCCGGGGCGGAACTGGCCGCCGTCGCGGTCGGCGTCGCCGCGGCCGTGCTGCCCGACGATCTCGGGGAACGCGCGATGATCGGGGACAGCGGGGCGCACGCGCTGGGCGCCGTTCTGGGGGCCGCGGTCGTCACCGCGAACGGCCGGGCCTCGCTTGCCGCCCACGCCGTCGCCGTCGTGGCCGCGGCGGTCTGCGGCGACCGGGTGAGCGAGGCGGCGCGTTCACTCGTGTGAGTGACCCGTGCGGTCGTGCCGGGAGGAGCCGGCCGCCTCCGGTTCCCGGAACACCCGTACGTCCTGGCATCCTTGACGTAGGACATGGGGGGATACCGCGCGGTGCCCCCTCCGTGCCCGTTCCTTCTGTACGTTTCGTCGTGATCCTCCGACGCCGAACCAGGAGCCCCCGGCCACGTGAGCCCCGTCAGCAGCCCCTCAGCGCACGGCCAGTCGCCGTTGCGCACCGTGCAGGTGCTGGGCGGAGGCAACGCCGGCAGCAGCGCACACGTGCGCTCCCTGACCGCGGGGCTGGCCGCCCGGGGCGTGCGGGTCACCGTGTGCGCTCCCGTCGAGGCCGATCACCTCTACGACTTCACGGGCGCCGGCGCCGAACACGTGCACGTCCCGCGCAGCAGCGACCCGGGGGCGGTCGCCGCGCTCCGGGCGGCCTGCGCGGACGCCGACCTGGTACACGCGCACGGGCTGCACGCCTCCTTCAGGGCCGTGCTCGCGCTCAGCGGGCGGCGCACCCCGCTGGTCGTCACCTGGCACGACCGCGCGTACGCCGAGGGCGCGCGCGCCCATCTCGTGCGGCTGCTGGAGCGCCGGGTGGTGAGGGCGGCCACCGTCGTGCTCGGCACCACCTCCGCCCTCGTGGACCGGGCCCGCCGCACCGGCGCGCGGGACGCGCGGCTCGCCGCCGTGGCCCTGCCCGGCCTGCCCGGACCGGCCGAGGCCGACGACCCCGACCGGCGCCACCCCAAGATCCGGGCCGAGCTCGGCGCCATCGGCCGCCCGTTGCTGATGGCCGTCGGCTCCCTCGACCCGCACCGCGGGTACGAGGTGCTGCTGGACGCCGCACGCGCGTGGCGCGGGCTCGACCCCGTGCCGCTGGTGGTCGTCGCGGGCGAGGGCCCGCTGCGGGCGGCGCTGCAGCGCCGGATCGAGGACGAGGGGCTGCCGGTACGGATCGTCGGGCGGCGCGACGACGTGGGCGAGCTGATCGCCGCCGCCGACCTCGCGCTGCTGCCGAGCCGGTGGGAGTCGCGTTCCGTGCTCGCCCAGGAGGCCCTGCACGCGCGCGTGCCGCTCGTCGCGACCCGGGTCGGAGGCATCCCCGAACTCGTCGGCGACGCCGCCGAACTCGTGCCGTACGGCGACGCGGGCGCCCTCGCCGACGCCGTGGTAGGTCTGCTCGGCGACCCCGGACGCCGGGAACTCCTGGCCGAGAAGGGCGCCCGGCAGGCGGCCACCTGGCCCACCGAGGACGAGACGGTCGCCCAGGTGCTGTGTGTCTACGACGAGTTGACACAGCCCACGCCGCTTATCTGAGGGGCGTCTAGGGCGCGTGCCGGCGCGCCCGCAGGGCCAGGCTCAACGCCAGGACCGTCTGCGGGTCGTCCAGGTCCGTGCCGAGCAACTCGCCGATCCGGGCGAGCCGGTTGTACAGCGTCTGACGGTTGAGGTGGAGCTCGCGCGCCGTCTCCGCCTTGCGGCCGGCGTGCGCCAGATACGTCTCCAGGGTCGGCAGCAGCGGTGGCTTCGAGCGGTTGTCGTGGTCGCGCAGGGGGCCGATCGCGCGGTCCACGAAGGCCGCGAGGTCGGGCTGGTCACGCAGCCGCCACAGCAGCAGGTCGATGTCGAGGCGGCGGGCGTCGTACCAGGGACGGTCGGACAGGCCCTGCGCGGCGGTCGCCGTCTCCGCGGCGTGCCGCAGACCGGCCGACGCCGCCGCCCAGCCGCCGGCCACCCCGACGACCACGACCGGTGGCCGGGCTCCCGGCCGCTGGATCCCCGCCCGCTCCACACCGGTCCGCAGCGCCGCCGCGACCCGGTCGGCCACCGCGGACCGCTCCGATTCCGAGCGCAGGCCCAGCAGGAGCGGCACGCGGCCCTCGACGGGGCGTACGCCCAGCAGCACCGGCACGCCCACGGACGCCAGCTCCTCGCCGACCGCGCGCGCCAGCACCGCCCAGCCCCCGCCCGGGGAGAGCGCGTCACCCAGCCGCATGACCACCGGCAGCAGCGGGCCGTCGCCCGGCTTGAAGCCCAGCACCCGGGCCTGCGCGGGGGCGTCCACCGCGGCGACACGGCCCTCGGCCAGGTCGGTCAGGAAGTCGCCGCGGCCGCGTGCCGCGAGCTCCTCCTCCTGGCGGGCCTGCATCAGCACCACGGCCAGGACGCCCGCGGCCCGTTCGGCGGCGATGCGGTGCACGGGGGCGAGCGGGCCGAGGACGGGCAGCAGCACCAGCCGGGCCCGCACCGAGCCCGTGCCCGGCCCTGCGCCGGGCACGTCGACGAGCACCGAGCCCGACGACGGCGGCGCGTCCTTGTGCTGCCCGCGCAGCCCCTCCCACACCTGGAGCGGATCCGTGCCCTCGGGCCCCGCCCCCGCGGCGTACAGCAGCTGCCCGTCCGTCGTCTCCAGGAAGACCGGGTTGCCGCTGAAGTCGGCCAGGATGCCCAGGACCTGGGGGATCCCGCCGCCGCCCAGCAGGGCTTCGGTACACCGGCGGTGCACCTCCTCCGCCCGCTGCAACAGCGCGTAGTGCCCGTTGACGATCTCGGTGTGGATCTCCTCGGTGACCGCCACGAACGGCACCTCGCGGTGCAGCTGGACCAGCGGAAGCCCGGCCGACTGCGCGGTCTCGACCAGGGTGGCGGGCAGCCGGGTGAAGCGCGGGCCGAGCTCCACGACCAGGGCCGCGATACCGCGTTCGGCGAGGGTGCGCACGAACGCCCGCTGGTCGGCGGGGCGGGTGCCGAGCCCGTACCCCGTGGTGAGCAGCAGCTCACCGCCCTTGAGCAGCGAGGCGATGTTCGGCACCTCGCCCGCGTGCACCCAGCGCACGGTGCGCTGCAGCCGGTCGGCGCCCGCGAGGACCTCGGGCAGCCCGCTGCGCAGCCCCGGCAGCTCCAGCGCCCGCTGCACGGTGACCCCGGTGCCCTGGCTGTCGAATCGGTGGTCCGCGCGGCTGTCCATGCGACGGACGCTACCCGCGCGGACGGTGCGGCGACATGTCCGCCCGGTCGGCGAACGGTCCTCAGGACGGCTTGATGTTGTGGTTGAACCGGAAGACGTTGTCCGGGTCGTACCGTCGCTTCACCTCGGCCAGCCGCCGGTGGTTCTCGACCCCGAGGCCGGCCTCCACCCGTTGCGCGCCCTCGTCGCCGATGAAGTTGAGGTAGGCCGCGCCGGTGCTCCACGGCTGGACGCCGGCGCGCACGCTCCGTACCCACCGCAGGGCCCGCTCGTCGTCCGCCGGGTCCGTCCAGACCCCGAACGGATGCACCACCCACGGCGCGTCGCGGAAGGGCACCGGGAACTCCGCGGGACCCGCGGCGACCGCGCCGCCCTGCGGGAACAGGACGTGCCGCGTGCTGGTGGGCACCGGCTCGGTGTCCGCGAGGGCGCAGAAGACCTCCACGGCCTCGTCGGGCAGAGCCGCCAGGAACTCGGCCGACCAGTAGTTCCGCTGGCCGGGCGGATCTTCGAGCATGCACTGGAAGTCGGCGTACGGCAGCGCGGTGACGACCTCCGCCTCGTGCGGCAGCGCCAGCAGCGGCTGGGCGAGCCTGCGCATGTCCTCCTCGGGACCCGCGTAGGTCAGCAGCGAGGCGCACAGCAGCTGCCCGACCAGATGCGCGGGCATGAACTCCGCGGACGGGCCGGTCAGGTACATCACGGTGCCGCCCGCCTCCTGCGGGCCGTACTCGATGATCTCGCGGTAGGTGCGCACGACCTCGGGCCCGAACTCGGGCAGGTGCATCAGCAGCGCGACGGAGAACCGCGGCAGTTCGTGCAGCTTCAGGGTGATCGCGGTGGCGACGCCGAAGTTGCCGCCGCCGCCGTGCAGGGCCCAGAACAGTTCCGGGTGTTCGTCGGCGTTCGCGTGGATCCGGGAGCCGTCGGCGGTGACCAGTTCGACGCCCAGCAGGTTGTCGACGGCCAGCCCGCACCAGCGGTCCAGCCAGCCCGTGCCGCCGCCCAGTACGAAGCCGCCGACGCCGGTGCTGGAGATCCGGCCGCCGGTGGTGGCGAGGTCGTAGGGCTGGGTGGCACGGTCCAGGTGGCTCATCGTGGCCCCGCCCCCGATCCGTACCGCCTCGGCCGCGGCATGGACAGTCGCCTCGTGCATCCGGCGCAGATCGACGACGAGGGCGCCGTCACCGAGCGCCATGCCCGCCACGCTGTGTCCGCCGCCGCGCACCGCGACATGCAGGTCCAGGTCCCGCGCGAAGCGCACCGCCCGGACGACGTCGGCCTCGTCCACGCATTGCGCGATCACGGCGGGACGCCGGTCGATCATGGCGTTGTACACGGTCCGGGCCTCGTCGTAGCCCTCGTCGCCCGGGGCGAACACCTCGCCGGCCAGCTCCTCGCGGAGTGCCGTGAGTGCCGCACCCGCCTTCGATGGGGGAGCCATGGCCGCCCCCTTCCCGGAAGGGACCTCTGCCGCTTCCAGCGTAGGAGGGAGCGGCCATCCGGTCCTGTTCAGCCTCCGTAGGCCCCGGACGCCGTCAGTCGCAGCGCCGTGTCGATCAGCGGGACGTGGCTGAAGGCCTGCGGGAAGTTGCCGACCTGGCGCTGAAGACGCGGGTCCCACTCCTCCGCGAGCAGGCCCAGGTCGTTGCGCAGCGCCAGCAGCCGCTCGAACAGTCTGCGGGCCTCGTCCACACGGCCGATCATCGCGAGGTCGTCCGCCATCCAGAACGAACAGGCCAGGAAGGCGCCCTCGTCGCCGGGGAGCCCGTCGACGCCTTCCTTGCTGCCGTCCGTCGGGTAGCGCAGGATGAAGCCGTCCGAGGTGGACAGCTCCCGCTGGATCGCCTCGATCGTGCCGATCACCCGCTTGTCGTCCGGGGGCAGGAAGCCCATCTGCGGAATCAGCAGCAGCGAGGCGTCCAGCTCCTTCGAGCCGTACGACTGCGTGAAGGTGTTGCGCTCCTTGTCGTAGCCCCGCTCGCACACGTCCCGGTGGATGTCGTCGCGCAGCTCGCGCCACTTCTCCAGCGGGCCGTCCGCGTCACCGGACTCGATGAGCTTGATCGTGCGGTCGACGGCGACCCAGGCCATCACCTTGGAGTGCACGAAGTGGCGGCGCGGGCCGCGCACCTCCCAGATGCCCTCGTCCGGCTCGTCCCAGTGGTCCTCCAGATAGCGGATCAGCTTCAGCTGGAGCACGGAGGCGTAGTCGTTGCGGGCCAGGCCCGTCATATGGGCCAGGTGCAGGGCCTCGGTGACCTCGCCGTACACGTCCAGCTGGAGCTGGTGCGCGGCGCCGTTGCCGACCCGGACCGGGGCCGACTGCTCGTAGCCCGGCAGCCAGTCCAGCTCGGCCTCACCGAGCTCGCGTTCGCCCGCGATGCCGTACATGATCTGGAGGTTCTCCGGATCGCCGGCCACGGCCCGCAGCAGCCACTCGCGCCAGGCGCGGGCCTCCTCGCGGTAGCCGGTGCGCAGCAGCGAGGAGAGCGTGATGGCCGCGTCCCGCAGCCAGGTGTAGCGGTAGTCCCAGTTGCGCACCCCGCCGATGTCCTCCGGGAGGGAGGTGGTGGGCGCGGCGACGATACCGCCGGTCGGGGCGTAGGTGAGGGCCTTGAGCGTGATCAGGGAGCGGACCACGGCCTCCCGGTAGGGACCGTGGTACGTACAGTGGTCCACCCACTCGCGCCAGAACTCCTCCGTCGCCTCCAGCGACTGTTCCGGCTCCGGCAGCGCCGGCGGCTCCTTGTGCGAGGGCTGCCACGAGATGGTGAACGCGATCCGGTCGCCCGGCGCCACGGTGAAGTCCGCGTACGTCGTCAGCGCCTTGCCGTAGGTCTCGGCGCTGGTGTCGAACCACACCGAGTCCGGGCCCGCCACGGCGACCGTACGCCCTTCGTGCTTGTGCACCCACGGCACGACTCGGCCGTAGGAGAAACGCATCCGGAGCGCCGAGCGCATCGGGACGCGGCCCGAGACACCTTCCACGATCCGGATCAGCTGCGGCGCGCCGTCGCGCGGGGGCATGAAATCGATCACCCGGACCGTGCCGCGCGGGGTGTCCCACTCGGATTCCAGGATCAGCGAGTCGCCGCGGTAGCTGCGACGGGCCGCCGTGGGCGGCTGGGCGTCGGCGGCATGGGCGGGGCCCAGCCGCCAGAACCCGTGTTCCTCGGTGCCGAGCAGACCGGCGAAGATGGCATGCGAGTCGAAGCGGGGCAGGCACAGCCAGTCGACCGTGCCGTCCCGGCAGACCAGCGCCGCTGTCTGCATGTCTCCGATGAGTGCGTAGTCTTCGATGCGCCCGGCCACGTGCAACTCCAGTCGAACGGCCACGTCACCCCACGCAAATGGGGCTGTCGCTAGTGCGGTCAAGGGGTCGTTTGTTATGCGTCGCTGAGCGGTGAAGCAAAGCAGCCGCTCAGCCTTGAGGCAAAACGCCGATTGTTGGTCAACGAACTGACGAGCTCTCGTTGTTCCGGTGATGACGGACGGGGGTGGTGCCGTGTTGTCCGGCCGGGCTCGGCAGCGAGTGTCCGAGCAGGATACGACGCACGTAGATGATCTGCGTGCCGCTCCGGGTAACGCGCCTGGGCTGAACGGGTGAGTAACCGGTGAGAACCACGTGACAGACGCGCGTCCGTATCGGCACGGGCGCAGAGCGTGGCCGGAAGCCATCCCTCTCAGGCGCTGATACCCTGGTAGCCCGTGGACCGGTGGGCATGAAACCCCCGAACCGCAGCGACGGCGCCTCCGCGAAAACCGGAAATCTCCGGCCCGGACCGCCGCACCGCACCCCCAGACCGCGACCACGGGAGCCCCCTCTTGGCCATGACGCCCAAATCCACGACGACCAAGCACATCTTCGTCACCGGGGGTGTCGCCTCCTCGCTCGGCAAGGGCCTGACCGCCTCCAGCCTCGGCATGCTGCTGAAGGCGCGGGGCCTGCGCGTCGTGATGCAGAAGCTCGACCCGTACCTGAACGTCGACCCCGGCACGATGAACCCGTTCCAGCACGGTGAGGTGTTCGTCACCAACGACGGCGCCGAGACCGACCTGGACATCGGACACTACGAGCGCTTCCTCGACCGTGACCTGGACGGCTCCGCCAATGTCACGACCGGGCAGGTCTACTCGACGGTGATCGCCAAGGAGCGGCGCGGCGAGTACCTGGGCGACACGGTGCAGGTCATCCCGCACATCACCAACGAGATCAAGCACCGGATCCGCCGGATGGCGACCGACGCGGTCGACGTCGTGATCACCGAGGTCGGCGGCACGGTCGGCGACATCGAGTCGCTGCCGTTCCTGGAGACGGTCCGCCAGGTCCGGCACGAGGTCGGCCGGGACAACGTCTTCGTCGTGCACATCTCGCTCCTGCCCTACATCGGCCCGTCCGGCGAGCTGAAGACCAAGCCGACCCAGCACTCGGTCGCGGCGCTGCGCAACATCGGTATCCAGCCGGACGCGATCGTCCTGCGCTGCGACCGCGAGGTGCCCACCGCGATCAAGCGCAAGATCTCGCTGATGTGCGACGTCGACGAGGACGCGGTCGTCGCGTGCCCGGACGCGCGCTCCATCTACGACATCCCGAAGACCGTGCACGGCGAGGGCCTGGACGCCTATGTCGTCCGCAAGCTGGACCTGCCGTTCCGTGACGTGGACTGGACGACCTGGGACGACCTGCTCGACCGCGTCCACAACCCCGACCACGAGATCACCCTGGCCCTGGTCGGCAAGTACATCGACCTGCCCGACGCCTACCTCTCGGTCACCGAGGCGCTGCGCGCCGGCGGTTTCGCGAACAAGGCCCGCGTGAAGATCAAGTGGGTCACGTCCGACGACTGCAAGACCCCGGCCGGCGCGGCGCAGCAGCTCGGCGACGTCGACGGCATCTGCATCCCCGGCGGCTTCGGCGACCGCGGCGTGCTCGGCAAGGTCGGCGCCATCCGCTACGCCCGCGAGAACCGGATCCCGCTGCTCGGCCTCTGCCTGGGCCTGCAGTGCATCGTGATCGAGGCGGCCCGCAACCTCGCCGACATCCCCGACGCGAACTCCACCGAGTTCGACTCCGGCACCGGCCACCCGGTGATCTCCACCATGGCCGAGCAGCTCGACATCGTGGCCGGCGAGGGCGACATGGGCGGCACGATGCGCCTGGGCATGTACCCCGCCAAGCTGGCCGAGGGCTCCATCGTGCGCGAGGTCTACGACGACAAGGAGTACGTCGAGGAGCGGCACCGTCACCGCTACGAGGTGAACAACGCCTACCGCGCGGAGCTGGAGAAGAAGGCGGGGATCCTCTTCTCGGGCACCTCGCCGGACGGCAAGCTCGTCGAGTACGTCGAATACCCGCGGGACGTCCACCCCTACCTGGTCGCCACGCAGGCCCACCCGGAGCTGCGCTCGCGGCCGACCCGTCCGCACCCGCTGTTCGCGGGCCTGGTGAAGGCGGCCGTGCAGCGTCAGGTCGCGGCGCGGCAGAATTCCGAGTAACACACCGGTTGTACGGTGGCCGGGGTGCAAACCTTCAAAGGTGGGCACCCCGGTTTTTTCGTGGGGCCGGTCTCTCCAGTGGTGTGCCGGTCGCTCCGGCACGTGTGGAAGGACAGGGCATGACGATCAAGGACACCCCCCAGCAGTGGGAGATCCGGGCGACGGAGACCCCCTTCGTGGGCAACAAGACCTCCGTCCGCACCGACGCCGTGGTCATGCCCGACGGCTCGGTGGTCCACCGTGACTACCAGGTCCACCCCGGCTCGGTCGCCGTCCTCGCCCTCGACGAGGAGGGCCGGGTCCTGGTCATCAAGCAGTACCGCCACCCCGTGCGCCACAAGCTGTGGGAGATCCCGGCCGGGCTGCTCGACGTGCCCGGCGAGAACCCGCTGCACGCCGCCCAGCGGGAGCTGTACGAGGAGGCGCACGTCAAGGCCGAGGACTGGCGGGTCCTCACCGACGTCTACACCACGCCCGGCGGCTGCGACGAGGCCGTGCGCATCTTCCTCGCCCGTGACCTGTCCGAGGCCGAGGGGCAGCGGTTCGCGGTGGAGGACGAGGAGGCCGACATGGAGTACGCGCGCGTGCCGGTCGAGGAGCTCGTCCGGGGTGTGCTCGCGGGCGAGCTGCACAACAACTGCCTCGTCGTCGGCGTTCTCTCGCTGGTCGCCGCGCGCGCCGGGGACGGCCTCGACGCCCTGCGCCCCGCCGAGGCGCCCTGGCCGGCGCGCCCCTTCGACGCCTGAGGTCGCGCCCGGGGCCTGTCCGGGCCTGTCCGGCCCCGGCGTGCGGTCCCCGTGAGATCCCTGCTCGGCCCTCGCCCGGGGCCCGCCTGCGGCCTTCCCGGGCCCTGCCCGCGCCCCTTCCGACGTCCTTCCGCGTCAGCGGCCGTACGTCCTTCCGCGTCAGCGGCTCCCACCCCCGGTGTGACGATCGCCTGATCCGATCGGGGGACCCCTCCGCCCTGCTCCGCCAGGATCGTCGCAGAGCGTGAACTAGGCTCTGGAAACGCCCGATCCGGAGACCCGGCGGGCTTGCGCGTGTGGTGGGACGGGAGTGTGGCCCGTGACGGATCAGGCGGTGGACACAGGCGGCGTTCAGCTGTCGGGACGCACGTCGGTGGACAGCCATTTCCTGGGCCGTACAAGGGAGTTGAAGGACCTGCGCGCCGACATCGAGCGCGCGGGCCTCGACACCCTCTCCGGGAGGAAAGCGCCACGCGCGAGGGTGCTCCTCATCGCGGGCAGGCCCGGATCGGGACGCACGGCGCTCGCCGAGGAGCTCGTACGGGAGATTGCGGACCGTTACGACGGGGGCGTGCTGCGCGCCCGGCTCAGCGAGCCGGACGGCACGCCCGTGCCGGTGGAGCGCACCGCCCGCGAACTGCTCTCCGCGCTGGACCGGCCGGCCCCGCCGGGTGCCGCCGAGGACGACCTCAGCGAGGCCCTGCGGGCCGCCCTGGCGGGCCGCAAGGTGCTGCTCCTGCTGGACGACGCGGCCGGCGCCGAGCAGGTCGACGCGCTGCTCCCGGACACCCCCGAGTGTCTGGTCGTCGCCGTCGCCGGGGGCCCGTTGACCGGGATCTCGGACGTCCGCCCGTGCACCATCGGCGGACTCGACACGAAGTCCGCCCTGGAGCTGCTGACCCGGCACACCGGCTCGGTCCGCATCACGGTCGATCCCCGGGCCGCCGAGGGCCTGGTCGAGGAGTGCCGGGCGCAGCCCGCCGCGCTGCGGCTGGCCGGCGGCTGGCTCGCGGCCCGCCCCAAGGCGGCCGTCGCCGACCTCGCCAAGCAGCTGCACACGGACGGCAGCGACAGCACGCCCCTCAGCCGTGTCTTCCGGCTCGTGCACGCCTCCCTGCCCGCCCCCGCGGCCCGGATACTGCGACTGCTCTCCCTCGCCCCGGCCGGTCTCGTCGACCCGCACACCGCCTCCGCGCTGGCCGGCTGCTCGGTGAGCGGCGCCCACACCATGCTCGACGACTTCGTCGCCCTGGGCCTGCTGCGGGTCGTGGACTCGCCGCTGCCGCAGTACGAGGTCCCCGGCTGTCTGCAGCCGCTGCTCCAGGCCGCCAGCGAGGCCCAGGACCGCCCCGCCGAGCTCCAGCTCGCCCGCGCCCGGATGCTGGAGCGGACGGTACGGCTGTTGCAGTCCTGCCGGGCGATCACGGAGACGGACAACCCCGAGGCGCGCGAGAAGCTCCAGGGCATGCCCCGCGCGCTGCGCTTCCCCGGTCCCCGTGCCGCCGCCGACTGGCTGACCTTCCGCCGGTCCGCCCTGCTGGCCTCGGCCCGGCTCGCGGTCGCCGACGGCGAGCTGGACACGCTGGCCCGCCGTCTGATGTCCCAGCTGGTCAGGGCCATGGTCGCGCACTTCGGCACCCAGGCGGCGGCCGCCGACCTGTACGGCATCCACCGTCTCGTGCTCGACGTGGCCGAGCGCCGCGACCTGCCCCGCGAGAAGGCCGCCGCCCTGCTGAACCTCGCCGACGTCGACGCGCAGACCGGCCGTACGGCGGAGGCGCTGGTGCGCTACCGGGCGGCGCTGGACGCAGGGCGCGAGGCGAACGACCCGTACGCGACCGGCCGCGCGATGGAATCCGTAGGCGGCGCACACCTGGAGCTCGCGGACTACGACCGGGCCGCCGACTGGTTCGGCCGGGCCCTGGCCCAGCGCCTGGCCCGGGACGAACGCGCCGACGCCGCCCGGCTGTACGGCCGTATCGCCACCGCGCACACCTACGCGGGCCGCTACGGCGAGGCGTTGCGGCACTGGCGGGCGGCGGTCTCCGGACACCGCAAGAACGGCGATGTGGCCGCTCAGGCACGGGCGTTGAGCGAGCTGGCGCGCGTCCAGGAGTACGCGGGCCGGCCGGAGGAGTCGCTGCGCACCTGCCAGGAGGCGGTGGAGTGGGCGCGCCGGGCCGAGGACGTACGGCTGCAGGCCGCGCTCCAGTTGCGACTGGCCGACACCCTGGAGCATCTCGGCGACCCGGCGGGCGCCCGACTGCACCGTGGGACGGCGGAGCGCATGCTGGGTGATGAGCTCCCGGAGAGCGTCGGAGAGCCGGAGCCATCGGAACACGGCGCTAACGCCTGCGAAATCCGCAGTGCATCCACTGAAGATTGATGCAATGAAAGGCTAGACAGCGGGAACACCTTCATTAAACTGGCTCTGCCGCACGTTCTCCTGCGGTGCATCCCTGTGCGCCCTCATGCGTACGGGTATGTGTTGCATTGCCCCACACCCTCTGAGCCAAGGACCGTGATCGACGTGAAGGTCGGCATCCCCCGCGAGGTCAAGAACAACGAGTTCCGGGTGGCCATCACCCCCGCCGGCGTGCACGAGCTGGTGCGCCACGGCCACCAGGTGGTCATCGAGCGCAACGCCGGCGTCGGCTCGTCGATCACGGACGACGAGTACGTCGCCGCCGGTGCCCGGATCCTGGAGACGGCCGACGAGGTGTGGGCCGCCGCCGACCTGCTGCTGAAGGTCAAGGAGCCGATCGCCGAGGAGTACCACCGCCTCCGCAAGGACCAGACGCTCTTCACCTACCTGCACCTCGCCGCCTCGAAGGAGTGCACGGACGCCCTCCTGGAGTCCGGCACCACGGCGATCGCGTACGAGACGGTCGAGCTGCCGGGCCGCGGCCTGCCGCTGCTCGCCCCGATGTCCGAGGTCGCGGGCCGGCTGGCCCCGCAGGTCGGCGCCTACCACCTGATGCGCGCCAACGGCGGCCGCGGTGTGCTGCCGGGCGGCGTCCCGGGCGTGACCCCGGCCAAGGCCGTCGTCATCGGCGGTGGCGTCTCCGGCTGGAACGCCGTCCAGATCGCCGTCGGCATGGGCTTCGACGTGACCCTGCTGGACCGCGACATCAACAAGCTGCGCGAGGCCGACAAGATCTTCGGCACCAAGGTCAAGGCCATCATGTCCAACTCCTTCGAGCTGGAGAAGGCCGTCCTCGACGCCGACCTCGTCATCGGCGCGGTGCTCATCCCGGGCGCCAAGGCCCCGAAGCTCGTCACCAACGAGCTGGTCTCCCGCATGAAGCCGGGAAGTGTCCTTGTCGACATCGCGATCGACCAGGGCGGCTGCTTCGAGGACTCGCGTCCCACCACGCACGCCGAGCCGACCTTCCAGGTCCACAACTCGGTCTTCTACTGCGTCGCCAACATGCCGGGCGCGGTGCCCAGCACCTCCACCAACGCCCTCACCAACGCCACGCTGCCCTACATCGTGTCCCTCGCCGACAACGGCTGGGTCGAGGCGCTGCGCCGCGACGCCGCGCTGGCCAGGGGTCTCAACACCCATGACGGCCAGGTCGTTTACCGCGAGGTCGCCGAAGCGCACGGTCTGTCGCACGTCGAGCTCGACGTCCTGCTCGGCTAAGTCGTCAAACGGTAATGGCGATACGTCAACACGGATCGTCAACGCAGCACACCCGGCCGGACCTTGCCGACGAGGTCCGGCCGGGTGTGTGTATGGTCACTTTGCGGCTCTCGGCCAACTCGCCTCGAACGTAACCCTTGAACCGATTCGTACACCGGTGAAACCTGCTGTGCGACGGCCGTACGCCCTTGACAGAGGGATGTTTCATTGCCGACACATCCTGCCGGGTCCGGCGGATTGTGTTGCTGCGGACGCCCGACACGCCATAGAGTCGCCAACCGTCGGCATGGTGCCACGCTGACCTGTCTAGAAGTTTCCTGGTCACCAAGGAGGTAAGACGACTTGTGAATGAGTCGACATTTTCTCCCGGGGGTGGTCAACCAGGAATGCCTGTCCGGGGCCAGGGCCCCGCGGGGTTCGAGGCTGTCGGCTCTGTTGCTGTGCGCACCTTCGCAGCCCACCAGAGTCACCAGCCCCCGAGGGTGACTCAGCCAGCACCCCAGAGCATGGATGGCCATCACGTGAACGCCATGGCCGGCGACGGAAGTGGCGCGCCCCACAACCACTTCGCCGACTACGACGAACTGCCCCAAGGGCACTTCTACGATCCCGACGCCGAGTACGAGCCCGACCCCGAGTACGCGGCCACGCTCGCGCCCGACGCTGCCCGGCAGCGCCGCGAGCGCGTCGGCCCGACCGGCCGGCCGCTGCCCTACTTCCCGATCCCGGGCCCGCTGACCGACCACGGTCCCGCGACGATCATCGCGATGTGCAACCAGAAGGGCGGCGTCGGCAAGACGACGTCGACCATCAACCTGGGTGCCGCCCTCGCGGAGTACGGCCGTCGGGTGCTGCTCGTGGACTTCGACCCGCAGGGCGCGCTGTCGGTCGGTCTCGGCGTCAACCCGATGGAGCTCGACCTCACCGTCTACAACCTGCTCATGGAGCGGGGCATGTCGGCGGACGAGGTGCTCCTGAAGACGGCGGTCCCGAACATGGACCTGCTGCCCAGCAACATCGACCTGTCGGCCGCCGAGGTCCAGCTCGTGAGCGAGGTCGCGCGCGAGTCGACGCTCCAGCGGGCGCTGAAGCCGCTGCTGCCCGACTACGACTACATCGTGATCGACTGTCAGCCCTCGCTCGGCCTGCTCACGGTCAACGCCCTGACGGCCGCGCACAAGGTGATCGTGCCGCTCGAGTGCGAGTTCTTCGCCCTCCGCGGTGTGGCGCTGCTGACGGAGACCATCGAGAAGGTCCAGGAACGGCTCAACCCGGAACTGGAGCTCGACGGGATCCTCGCCACGATGTACGACTCGCGCACCGTGCACAGCCGTGAGGTGCTCGCGCGCGTCGTCGAAGCCTTCGACGACCACGTCTACCACACGGTCATCGGGCGCACGGTCCGCTTCCCGGAGACCACGGTCGCCGGTGAGCCGATCACGACGTACGCCTCCAACTCCGTCGGCGCCGCCGCCTATCGCCAGCTCGCCAGGGAGGTGCTCGCCCGGTGTCACGCCGAGTGAGTCTGCCGGGGGCCGACGAACTGTTCCGTACGACAGGGGGAACGGCACTCCAGCCGTCCACTCCACGGCGCCCGGCCAACGGCGAGGCCCGGGTGCCGGCTCCGGCGGGGGAGAGCGACCAGACGGCCGCCGCCCCGGCGGAGGACGCACCGCAGTCGGTGCCCGCCCAGGGCGGCGACGGCGAGGGCGCCGAGCATGTGGCCGTCGACGCCGATTCGGTCGACGCGGGGGAGTCCCGGATCCGGGCCGCCGCCGCGGAGCGCACCGCACGGCGTGGGGCGGCGCAGGAAGGTTCTGCCGACGCGCAGCCGCGCAAGCGGGGGCGGTCGCCCGCCCGGCGGCCCAGCGGGCGTGAACGGCACGACGAGAAGATCACGGTGTACGTGTCCGCAGAGGAGCTCATGGACCTGGAGCACGCCCGTCTCGTGCTCCGCGGTGAACACGGACTGGCCGTCGACCGCGGGCGGATCGTCCGCGAGGCGGTCGCCGTGGTCCTCGCTGACCTGGAGTCCCGCGGGGACGCGAGCATCCTCGTACGACGGCTGCGCGGGCGGTAGCGGTAGCCTGCGGGGGCCATGACCTCGAACGACGCTCCCGTGCCCGGCGCTCCCGCCGGCCGTCGGCGTGCGCTGGGACGAGGTCCGGGCGCGGTCGGCGTCCCGGCGCCCGTGACGGCTCCGGAGCCCGGGACGGTCGTACCGGAGCCAGAGCCCGTCGTACCGGCCCCGGAGCCCGAGACGGTCGTACCGGAGCCGAAGCCGGAGCGCGAGGCCGAGGCGGTCGCGACCGCCGTGGCGGAACCGGAACCGGGACCGAATTCCGCGCCCGAGGTCTCTCCTCGTGAATCCGGGTCCGCGCCCGAGGTCTCTCCTCGTGAATCCGGGTCCGCGCCCGAGATCTCTCTTCGTGAGCCCGAGCCCAAGCCCGAGCCCGAGGCCGCAGACGGTGTCTTCAAGGTCCGGCTCGCGAACTTCGAGGGCCCTTTCGATCTGCTCCTCCAGCTGATCTCCAAGCACAAGCTCGACGTCACCGAAGTGGCCCTGTCGAAGGTGACCGACGAGTTCATGGCGCACATCCGGGCGATGGGCCCGGACTGGGACCTCGACCAGACGACCGAGTTCCTGGTGGTGGCCGCCACGCTGCTCGACCTGAAGGCGGCCCGGCTGCTGCCCTCCGCCGAGGTGGAGGACGAGGCCGACCTGGCCCTGCTGGAGGCCCGTGACCTGCTCTTCGCGCGGTTGTTGCAGTACCGGGCCTACAAGCAGATCGCTGACATCTTCAACCACCGGCTGGTGCAGGAGTCCCGCCGCTACCCCCGTACCGTCGGTCTTGAACCCCACCACGCCGAGCTGCTGCCCGAGGTGGTCATCAGCATCGGCCCGGAGGGCTTCGCCCGGCTCGCGGTCAAGGCGATGCAGCCCCGGGCCAAGCCGCAGGTGTACGTCGACCACATCCACGCGCCGCTGGTCAGCGTGCAGGAGCAGGCCGGGATCGTGGTCGCGCGGCTGCGGGAGCTCGGCGAGGCCAGCTTCCGCGTGCTCGTCGAGGACACCGACGACACCCTCACCGTCGTGGCGCGGTTCCTGGCGCTGCTGGAGCTGTACCGGGAGAAGGCCGTCGCCCTGGAGCAGGAGGACGCCCTCGGGGACCTCCTGGTGCGCTGGACCGGCGGGGACGGGGGAGTTGCCCCGACGGTCACCGACGAGTTCGACCGGCCGCCCGAGGTACCCAAGGAGGAGAAGAAGGCGTGAGCCAGGAGACCACCGACCACGCGGCCGGGCCGAGCGCCGTCGCCGGCCTCGACCTCAAACCGGCCCTGGAGGCCGTCCTCATGGTCGTGGACGAGCCCGCGACCGAGGAGCACCTCGCGAAGATACTCCAGCGGCCGAAGCGGCAGATCGGGGACGCCCTGCGTGAGCTGGCCGACGAGTACACCGTGCAACGGCGCGGCTTCGAACTCCGGCTCATCGCGGGCGGCTGGCGCTTCTACACCCGGCCCGAGTACGCGGCGGCCGTGGAGGGCTTCGTCCTGGACGGCCAGCAGGCGCGGCTCACCCAGGCCGCGCTGGAGACCCTGGCGGTGGTCGCCTACCGCCAGCCGGTCAGCCGCAGCAGGGTCTCCGCGGTCCGCGGAGTCAACTGCGACGGGGTCATGCGCACCCTTCTGCAACGCGGTCTCGTCGAGGAGGCGGGCGCGGAACCCGAAACAGGTGCGATCCTGTACGTGACGACGAACTACTTTCTGGAGCGAATGGGCCTGCGAGGCCTGGACGAGCTCCCGGAGCTCGCGCCCTTCCTCCCGGAGGCGGCGGCGATCGAGGCCGAGACCCAGGAAGGGGTTCCGTCGTTCGACCCGGACGCGCCCGACGCGCCCGGCGCAGACGACGAACACACGACGACGACGGAAATTTGATGCGAAGCAGCGGCAGCGGTAGCGGCAAGAGCGGCGGGCGGGGCAACCAGCGCGGCGCCGGCAACAGCAGGGACGACAAGCAGGGGCAGGGCCGCCCCCGCAAGCCCCGCCCCGAGGAGCGCCGCTACGACGTGGGCCCCGGCGCGACCAAGGACGGCCCCAAGGCCGGACGCGGCGGCGCGGCGCGCGGCGGTGCCAAGGGCGGCCCCAAGCAGTCCCAGTCCCCGCAGGGCGGCGGCCGTGGCCGTACGGAACCCGCCCGCTCCCGCGAGTACGAGACGCGGGCCGAGGAGCGCAACCGGGAGAGGTACGCGGACAAGAAGGACGTCAGGCCGCCCAAGACCTTCCCGGGCGCCGAGCAGGAGGGCGAGCGCCTGCAGAAGGTCCTCGCGCGCGCGGGCTACGGCTCCCGGCGCGCCTGCGAGGAACTGATCGAGCAGGCGCGGGTCGAGGTCAACGGCGAGATCGTCCTCGAGCAGGGCAAGCGGGTCGACCCGGAGCACGACGAGGTCAAGGTCGACGGCCTGACGGTCGCGACCCAGTCGTACCAGTTCTTCTCGCTGAACAAGCCCGCCGGTGTCGTCTCCACCATGGAGGACCCCGAGGGCCGGCAGTGCCTCGGCGACTACGTCACCAACCGGGAGACCAGGCTCTTCCACGTCGGCCGGCTCGACACCGAGACCGAGGGTGTCATCCTGCTCACCAACCACGGCGAGCTGGCCCACCGGCTGACCCACCCCAAGTACGGCGTGAAGAAGACCTACCTCGCGCACATCGTGGGCCCGATCCCGCGTGACCTGGGCAAGCAGCTCAAGGACGGCATCCAGCTGGAGGACGGGTACGCGCGCGCGGACCACTTCCGGGTCGTCGAGCAGACCGGCAAGAACTACCTCGTCGAGGTCACCCTGCACGAGGGCCGCAAGCACATCGTGCGCCGCATGCTCGCCGAGGCCGGCTTCCCGGTCGACAAGCTGGTGCGGGTCTCCTTCGGTCCGATCACCCTGGGCGACCAGAAGTCGGGCTGGCTGCGCCGGCTGTCCAACACCGAGGTCGGCATGCTGCTCAAGGAGGTCGACCTCTAGGTCGGCCAGGGCGACACCCGCTTGTCACGGACCACCACCCCCTTTTATAGTCGTCATGACTATTAAGAGGGGGTGGTCGCCGTGCCGGCACCGGGCAGCCGTGGAACCGCGGGGCCGACCGGGCCTGGAGGGCCTGCAGGGGTTACGGGGCCTGTGGGGGCTACAGGGCCTGCGGGGTACGACAAGTACGCCTTCGAGCCCTTCGCCGTCACCGTCGATCTCGCCGTGCTCACCCTCCTCGACGGCGCTCTGCACGTGCTGCTCGTCGAGCGCGGACAGGAGCCGTACGCCGGACACTGGGCGCTGCCCGGCGGCTTCGTGCTGCCCCAGGAGTCCGCGGAGGCGGCGGCCCGGCGCGAACTCGCCGAGGAGACCGGCCTGTCGGACGTCTCCGGACTGCACCTGGAACAACTGCGCACCTACAGCGAGCCCGACCGCGACCCCCGGATGCGGGTCGTGTCGGTCGCCTTCGCCGCACTGCTCCCGGACGCCCCCGAGCCGCACGGCGGTGGGGACGCGGCGCAGGCCCGCTGGCTGCCGTACGAGTCCGCCGCGCCGCTCGCCTTCGACCACGACCGGATCCTCGCCGACGCCCACGACCGCGTCGGCGCCAAGCTCGAGTACACCAGCCTCGCCACCGCCTTCTGCCCGCCGGAGTTCACCCTCGGCGAGTTGCAGCGGGTCTACGAGACGGTCTGGGGCACGGACCTCGACCGTCCCAACTTCCGGCGCAAGGTGCTCGCCACGCCCGGCTTCGTCGAGCCCGTCCCGGGTGCCGCCCGGCTGACCGGCGGCCGTGGAAAACCGGCCGCGCTGTACCGGGCCGGTGGCGCCGCCACCCTCCATCCGCCGCTGCTGCGCACACCCAGGGAAGGACGCCCCGCATGACCACCACGACCACGGTCCACAAACGCGCCGCCACCGGAGCCCTGCTGGGCCTCGCCCTCGGCGACGCGCTGGGCTTCCCGACCGAGTTCAACGACGTACCGTCGATCCTCGCGAAGTTCGGCCCCTGGCGCGAGATGCCCCTCGTCAGGCCCGCGATCGTCAGCGACGACACCCAGATGACACTGGCGCTGGGGCGCGGGCTGCGCACGGCGATGGACCGGGGGCTGCTCGGGCCGAAGCGGCTGGAGCGGCCGGTGCGCGAGGAGTTCGTGGACTGGTACCAGTCGCCGGAGAACAACCGGGCCCCCGGCCGGACCTGCCTGGTCGCCTGCGATCTGCTCAAGACCCCGGGCCTGCCCTGGCAGGACGCCAGCCAGATCGGCTCCAAGGGCTGTGGCGCCAACATGCGTGTCGCCCCCGTCGGGCTGGTTCCCGGGCTGAGCGACGAACAGCGTTCGGGAGCGGCCCAGTTGCAGTCCGCCCTCACCCACGGACATCCGACGGCGCTCGCCGCGTCCGACCTCACCGCGCACGCCGTACGGCTGCTCGCCCAGGGCGCGGAGCCGACCGGGCTCGTCGGGCTGCTGCGCTCGTACGCCCTCGACCACCGCACCCGCTACCACGAGCGTTGGCTCGGCGACCTGTGGACGCGCAGTCAGGACCCCACCCCCGAGCACTTCGTCGCGCGCGGCTGGGACGAGTGCCTGGCGGTCCTGGACCGCCTTCAGGAGGCCGTGCGCGCCGGTTCCCGCGAGACCGACCCGTGTCTGGCGACGGGGGAGGGCTGGATCGCCGAGGAGGCCCTGGCGACCGGGCTGTTGTGCTTCCTGCTCTTCGTCGACGAACCGCTGACCGCGTTGCGCCGTGCCGCGTGCAGTTCCGGCGACTCCGACTCGATAGCCTGTCTGACCGGTGCCTTCGCGGGCGCGTATCTGGGGGCAGACGCCTGGCCCACCGAGTGGGCGGACCGTATCGAGTACCAGGGCGAGCTGGTGACGCTCGGCGCGCTCTGGGACGCCTGAGCGGGTGGCGGTCAGGCCAGGCTGATCGAGTCGCCGGTCACCGTGATCTTCTTCTCGGCCAGCGGATGGGCGGCCGGAGGGTGGGCCACCGAGCCGTCGGCGATGTGGAACTTGCTGCCGTGGCAGGTGCAGTTGATCGTGCCGTCGGAGACGCTGGCGACCGGGCACTGCCGGTGGGTGCAGATGTTCGTGAAGGCCTTGAACTCGCCCTTCTTCGGCTGGGTGACGACGACCTCGTCGGCCGCGAAGATCTTGCCGCCGCCGACCGGGATGTCACCGGTCTTCGCCAGCACCTTGGTTTCGGTGTCCGCGGCGGCGGAGGCCGAGACGGTCGAGGAGGCGTCGGCGGCGGAGGCGGAGTCGTTGCTGTCACCGTAGTTGCTGCAACCGGCGACGAACGCGACGGCGCCCGTCGCGAGTACGGTGCGCCGCGTCGGGCCATCGATCATGTCGTCACTCCGAAGGTGTCGAAGAACCAGAAGGCGGAGGTCAGCCAGACGACCGTGAGCACGACGAACACGAGTCCGCCGACGATCGGCAACAGCCAGCCGGGAAGCCGCTCCGAGCGGAGCAGCAGCATCTTGGCACTGAAAACACCGAAGAAGAAGCATCCCAGGACGGAGTGCCACAAAACCCTTGTTTCGTACGTCTGATAGCCCAACGCGTACAAACAGTGCACCGCGACCGGGACCGCCACCAGAAACGCCACCCGGCCCGACCACCGGTGCAGTGCCGGTGCCCAGCCGGGGCCCGGCAGCCTGCCGTACATCACCAGCGCCGAGACGAGCTGGACCAGCGCGAAGAAGACCGCCGTCGTCGCCAGCCACGACTTCACCGCGCCGGTGCTGCTGAATCCCGCGAGGTTGAAGGCCGTGCCCGCCGGGTCGTGGACCCGGCCGTAGACCCCGAGCGCGACCGCGACGCAGCCCGCGGCCAGGGCCGGGACGAGATAGCGGGCCGGGTGCGGACGACGGTGGGCGGGGGCGCGCTCGGGGGAGGGGAAGTTCTGGGTGGCGGCGTTCGGGTCTACGGTCATGATCGGCTCCCTGCTCGAAGGGGTCAGGGGATTGCGGGACCGGCCGTGAGCTGCTGTCCGTCGACCGTCACCGCGCCGGTCTCCGGGTCGATCGCGGGTGCCGCCCCGGGGGCGCCGTCGCGGGTGAGGACACCGACCTGCCGGCCGTCCGGCAGCACGATCCAGCCGCCGTCGACCCTCGCGCCGCGCACCGTGGCGGTCGCCCGGTACAGCCCGGACGGCTTCCTCGCCCGGTCGGCGGTGAAGGCGTAGTGCCCGCCGTCGATGTCGACGGTGCCGCGGATCCGCCGGTTCTCGGCGAGCGTGCCGTCCAGCCTCGCGCCGTGACCCCCGGTGAGCCGCAGGGTGCCGTCGTCCTGGACGTCGCCCTTCAGCCAGGACTCCTTGTCGTGTCCGTCGCAGAAGTACGCGATCGCCCTGCCGTCGCGCACGGTCACGGCGACGGCCGCCGTGTCGTCGTCGGTACGGCCCGCGTAGGAGGCGTCGGGCACGGGCGTGCGCGAGGGGCTGGGTGAGGCCGAGGGCGACGGTGTCGGTGATGGTGATAGTCCGGTCTCGGCGGCCGCCGGGGCCGGGGCCTCCCGCTGGTTCGCCGACGACGGGTTCCTCGCCCCGGTCGTCGCGTTGAGCGACAGGAGGAACAGGCCGAGCAGCAGCCCCGCGAGAAGGGTGAACAGCGGTCCAGGACGCTTCAGGCGCTTCATGGCGGCCTCCCCCGAGGCAGGTGTCCTGCCATCAGAGCCGACCCGCGCCCCGGCGTAAAGGGGCGCACGGGGGCGTTCTCACCCCAAGTAGCGGAATAGGGCGATTCGGGTGACATTGGCATGGTCCGAGCCGGGCCCTTCGACCTGGGCGCGGCAGTACCTCAGAAAGGCTTCATCATGGCGGGTAACGATCTCGGCAGTCTGCTCGGAGGCCTCCTCGGCGGTGGCCAGAGCGGTTCCTCCGGCGGCAACATCCTGGGGGCGCTGATCTCGGCCCTCGGCGGCGGCCAGGCCGGCGGCGGTCAGGCCGGCGCCGGTCAGGGCGGCGCCGCTGCCGGTCAGGGCGGTTCCTCCGGCAGCCCGCTCGGCGGCCTGATGGACATGCTCACCAAGTCCGGCCTGTCCGGCCAGATGGACTCCTGGGTCGGCACCGGCCAGAACGAGCCCGTCACCGGCCCGCAGATCCAGCAGGCGCTGCCCGACGAGACCCTCCAGCACGTCGCCCAGCAGACGGGCACCACGCCCGACCAGGCCGCGGACGAGCTGGCCAAGGCGCTGCCCAAGGCCGTCGACAGGCTCACCCCCGGCGGCAAGGTGCCCCAGGCCGCCTCCCTGGAGGAGCTCATCAGGCAGCAGATGCAGCACTGACCGCGGCGCGGCGCCCGCCGTCTCACCGGGCGGGCGCCGCACCCCGCTCGCGCCCGGTCTGACTAGGCTGGATGGACGAGAGTGATCCGTACATCAGCACATCAGCGAGGAGCAGCGCCGTGGCGGTACGAGCGGTCCGGGGGGCCGTCCAACTGGAGCGGGACGAAGCCGGCCACATGAGCGAGCAGGTCGGTGCCCTGCTGACCGCCGTGCTGGAGCGGAACGGCCTGGACACGGACGACCTGATCAGCATCTGGTTCACGGCCACACCCGACCTGCACAGCGACTTCCCGGCGGCCGCCGCCCGCAAGCTCGGCATCGTCGACGTGCCGCTGATCTGCGCCCAGGAACTCGACATCGCGGGCGCCATGCCCCGCGTGGTCCGTCTCCTCGCGCACGTCGAGTCCGACCGGCCCCGGACCGACATCGCGCACGTCTACCTCGGTGCCGCCGCGGCCCTGCGCAAGGACATCGCCCAGTGAGGACCGCGCTCGTCATCGGTACCGGACTCATCGGTACGTCCGCCGCCCTCGCCCTCGCCCAGCGCGGGGTCGTCGTCCACCTCGCCGACCACGACCCGGAGCAGGCCCGCACGGCCGCGGCCCTCGGGGCCGGCACGGACGAAGCGCCCGAAGGGCCCGTCGACCTCGCGATCGTCGCCGCACCGCCGGCCCACGTGGCCGCCGTGCTCGCGGACACCATGCGCCGGGGCCTGGCCCGCGGCTATCTCGACGTGGCCAGCGTCAAGGGCGGCCCGCGCCGCGAGCTGGAGGCGCTCGGCCTCGATCTGTCCCCGTACATCGGCAGCCACCCCATGTCGGGGCGCGAGAAGTCCGGCCCGCTGGCCGCGACGGGCGACCTTTTCGAGGGGCGCCCCTGGGTGCTCACCCCGACCCGGGACACCGACACCGAGGTGCTGAACCTCGCCCTGGAGCTGGTCTCGCACTGCCGTGCGGTGCCGGTGGTGATGGACGCCGACGCGCACGACCGCGCCGTGGCCCTCGTCTCCCACATGCCCCACCTGGTGTCCAGCATGGTCGCCGCGCGCCTGGAGAACGCCGAGGAGGCGGCCGTACGGCTGTGCGGCGGGGGCATCCGCGACGTGACCAGGATCGCCGCGTCCGACCCCCGGATGTGGATCGACATCCTCTCCGCGAACCCGGGGCCGGTCGCGGACCTCCTCGCGGACGTCTCCGCCGACCTCGACGAGACCGTCCGGTCGCTGCGCGCCCTGCAGTCCTCCGACGAGGACAAGCGCCGCGTGGGCGCCACCGGCATCGAGGACGTCCTGCGCCGCGGCAACGCCGGCCAGGTCCGCGTCCCCGGCAAGCACGGGTCCGCTCCGCGGGCGTACGAGACGGTGGTCGTCCTCATCGACGACCAGCCCGGCCAGCTGGCCCGTATCTTCGCCGACGCGGGACGGGCCGGGATCAACATCGAGGACGTACGCATCGAGCACGCGACCGGGCAGCAGGCCGGTCTGGTGCAGCTGATGGTCGAGCCGAAGTCGGCCCCCGTTCTGACGGCGGCGCTGCGCGAGCGGGGCTGGGCCATCCGGCAGTAAGACGGCGTCCGGGGAGCCAGTAACCTTGTGCGGGGCGCGGTCGTGCCCCGCCCCACCACCCCGGTCCAGGAAGGTACCCCCACTGTGGAAAGCGTCCCGGCAGTGATTGTCGCCATCGACGGCCCCTCCGGCACGGGCAAGTCGAGCACGTCCAAGGCCGTGGCCGCCCAGCTCGGGCTGAGCTACCTGGACACCGGCGCCCAGTACCGGGCGATCACCTGGTGGATGGTGAGCAACGGGATCGACGTCACCGACCCCGCCGCGATCGCCGACGCGGCCGGCAAGGCGGAGATCGTCTCCGGCACCGACCCGGCGAACCCGACGATCACGGTCGACGGTACCGACGTGGCCGGCCCGATCCGCACCCAGGAGGTCACCTCCAAGGTCAGCGCGGTCAGCGCGGTGCCCGAGGTGCGGGCCCGGATCACCGGACTCCAGCGCTCCCTGGCCGCCTCCGCGGCGCACGGGATCGTCGTCGAGGGCCGCGACATCGGGACGACCGTGCTGCCCGACGCCGACCTGAAGATCTTCCTCACCGCCTCGGCGGAGGCCCGCGCCGCCCGCCGCAGCGGTGAGCTCCAGAGCGCCGACGTGCAGGCCACCCGCGAGGCCCTGCTGAAGCGGGACGCGGCCGACTCCAGCCGTAAGACCTCCCCGCTCGCCAAGGCGGACGACGCGGTCGAGGTGGACACCTCCGATCTCACGCTCGAGCAGGTCATCGAGTGTGTCGTCACCCTCGTCGAGGAGAAGCGGGCCGCGAAGTGAGCGACCGTTCCATCCCCTCCGTCAGGGGTGCCGAGATCGGCCGACGCATCGGCGTCGGCCTGATGTACGGGCTGTGGAAGCCGCGCGTCCTGGGCGCCTGGAAGGTGCCGGCGGCCGGCCCGGTCATCTTCGCCGTCAACCACGCCCACAACATCGACGGCCCGATGGTCATGGGCGTGGCACCCCGGCCGACGCACTTCCTGATCAAGAAGGAGGCGTTCATCGGCCCGCTCGACCCGTTCCTGCTCGGCATCGGGCAGGTGAAGGTCGACCGGCAGAGCGCCGACCGCACGGCGATCACCCAGGCGCTGGACATCCTCGACCACGGCGGTGTCCTCGGTATCTTCCCGGAGGGCACCCGGGGCGAGGGCGACTTCGCCTCGCTGCGCGCGGGGCTCGCGTACTTCGCCGTACGCAGCGGGGCGCCGATCGTCCCGGTCGCGGTCCTGGGAAGCTCCGGGAAGAGCAGCCGGCTGACCAAGGCGCTGCCTCCGCTGCGCACTCGCGTCGACGTCGTCTTCGGCGACCCCTTCCAGGCGGGCGACGGCAGCGGGCGGCGCACCCGCACGGCGCTGGACGAGGCGACCGAGCGCATCCAGAAGCAGCTCGCCGCGCACCTGGACAACGCCAGGCGCCTGACCGGGCGCTGAGAGACACTTGAGTAGTGGATCACCCGATACGGGCGGTCCACCGATCACCACGATGAACGAGGTACGGACTTCATGAACGACCAGATCCACTCCGAGGGCTCGGGCGAGGAGCACGACCACGGAGCACTTGGCGACGCGGAGTACGCGGAGTTCATGGAGCTCGCCGCGGTCGAGGGCTTCGACCCCGAGGATGTCGAGGGAGCCATCGAGGAGGCGGGTCACGGCCCGCTGCCCGTGCTCGCCGTCGTCGGCCGCCCCAACGTCGGCAAGTCGACGCTGGTGAACCGCATCATCGGCCGCCGCGAGGCCGTCGTCGAGGACAAGCCCGGCGTCACCCGTGACCGTGTCACCTACGAGGCCGAGTGGGCGGGCCGCCGCTTCAAGGTCGTCGACACCGGCGGCTGGGAGCAGGACGTCCTCGGGATCGACGCCTCCGTCGCCGCCCAGGCCGAGTACGCGATCGAGGCGGCCGACGCCGTCGTGTTCGTGGTGGACGCCAAGGTCGGCGCGACCGACACGGACGAGGCGGTCGTACGACTGCTGCGCAAGGCCGGCAAGCCCGTGGTGCTGTGCGCCAACAAGGTGGACGGCCAGAGCGGCGAGGCCGACGCCTCGTACCTGTGGTCCCTGGGACTCGGCGAACCGCACCCCGTCTCGGCGCTGCACGGCCGGGGCACCGGCGACATGCTGGACGCCGTCCTGGAGGCGCTGCCCGAGGCGCCCGCGCAGACCTTCGGGGGTGCCGTCGGCGGCCCGCGCCGCATCGCCCTCATCGGCCGTCCGAACGTCGGCAAGTCCTCGCTGCTGAACAAGGTGGCGGGCGAGGAGCGCGTCGTGGTGAACGAGATCGCGGGCACCACCCGTGACCCGGTCGACGAGCTCATCGAACTCGGCGGTATCACCTGGAAGTTCGTCGACACGGCGGGCATCCGCAAGCGCGTCCACCTCCAGCAGGGCGCCGACTACTACGCCTCGCTGCGCACGGCCGCCGCCGTGGAGAAGGCCGAGGTCGCCGTCATCCTGATCGACGCGTCGGAGAACATCTCCGTCCAGGACCAGCGGATCGTCACGATGGCCGTGGACGCGGGCCGCGCGATCGTCCTGGCCTTCAACAAGTGGGACACGCTCGACGAGGAGCGCCGCTACTACCTGGAGCGGGAGATCGAGACCGAGCTCGCCCAGGTCGCCTGGGCGCCGCGGGTCAATGTCTCCGCGCGCACCGGCCGGCACATGGAGAAGCTGGTGCCGGGGATCGAGACGGCGCTGGCGGGCTGGGAGACCCGGGTCCCCACGGGCCGTCTGAACGCCTTCCTCGGTGAGCTGGTCGCCGCCCACCCGCACCCGGTCCGCGGCGGCAAGCAGCCGCGCATCCTCTTCGGCACCCAGGCGGGCACCAAGCCGCCGCGGTTCGTGCTCTTCGCCTCCGGCTTCATCGAGGCGGGCTACCGACGCTTCATCGAGCGCCGGCTGCGCGAGGAGTTCGGCTTCGAGGGCACGCCGATCCACATCTCCGTGCGGGTGCGCGAGAAGCGCGGCGCGAAGCGGAAGTAGTACGGACGACGTGAAGGGCGGCCCCGGGAATCCGGGGGCGCCCTTCACGTGTCCGGTCCTTCCGGGTCCGCTCAGAGGCCTCTGCGCGGGCCGGGCGGCAACGCCGCCGGGACGTGCTGCATCCCCGTGCCGTGGTGCTGCTGGCCGAGCTGGCCGAGGTGTCCGACGCGCTGCCACGAGGGCTGCTGTCCGCCGCTGTGCCGCGCGACGCTCGCCCCCGCGCTGTAGGCGCTGTAGGAACTGCTGAACGTCCCCGAACGGTGGCCGCCGAACGAGCCCGTGCTGTGCGGGATGTTCCCGAAGGCGGTGAAGCCCAGTTCTTCCTCACCGCTGCGGTCGCCCGGCAGGGTGCGGAAGGACTTGACGTACTCGGCGTAGAGCGCGTCGTAGATCGGCGTGGCCGATGGCCCGCCATGAGGTTCCTGAGCCGGTCGCGGCGGAGGCACCTCCCTGCCCGAACGGAGCGGAGAACCTGAGGGAGGGACCGACTGGAAGGCCTGGCGGCGGGGAACGTCGTATGCGTGCACGTATGTCCAAACGACCCCGCCGCCCAGGGGATGCGGCTGAGCTGCTGATTCAGCAGGTCAACTGTCCCTGGAGCAAGGGTGCTCAGGTCCCCGCGAGGGGCAGTGCGGACGCGACCAGCTTGCCGTTGGCGGCCGCCTTGTCGAGCGCGCCCCGCAGCAGGTCCTCCCGGGGCTGGCGCCCGATCGAACCGACCGGTGCGGCGAACATGAGCACTTGCTGGTGCTTGTTCGCCGCCGCCCGCCAGCTGTCCGTGACCTGGAGCGGCTGGTGCGCCTGCCACCAGGCGACCGGCTGCCCGCCGCCCGTGCCCGGTTGCAGCACGGCGTGCAGTTGGCCCGCGGCGAGCAGCACCGACCAGCCGTGCAGCACGGGCGGTACCTCGGAGATCTCGCTGAGCGGCATGAAGCCCTGCTCGATGAGCAGCGGCAGGAAGTCGTCGCCGATGGCGGTGGAGCCGGGCCGCACGATGGGCGCGGTCGGCTCCACGACGAGCGCGGGGTGCAACTCTCCGGCGATCAGCACGAGTCCGCTGGTCACGCCGAGCACCGCCTGCTCGGGCATGGCCTGGTGCGGGTCGCCGCCGGCGGTGCCGCCGATGGAACGGACCGCGCCCTGCAACTGCTCCTCGGTGACCTGGACGACCTGCGAGGGCAGGCAGCCGGAGTGGGCGAAGGCGAGTACGGCGGTCTCGTCCCCGATGAACAGGACGGTGCTGGTGCGCTCGTGCTCGGAGTCGCCCGGGGTGCGGCAGGACGTGCAGTCGTAACTGCCCGGGGCGTTCTCTCCGGCGAGCAGCCGGTCGGCTTCTTCGTCGCCGATCTCGGCGCGTACCTCGTCGCTGACGTCGAGCATGCGCGGCACGGTGGCTCCCTCGGGATGCGGTGCGTGGCGGGACCGGGTGGCTCCCGGCCCGTGGTCCGGGTGGGTCCCGGGCTCATGCAGAAGACAACGGGCGATCTGTGGCGGGGGTCACGCTGTCGGGCGAACGGAATCGAACCATCCACCGCACAGGGTCACGTCCGGTGCGGAATCGGACACTCATCGTCAAGAGTGGTGAAAAGCAAGGGAGTTCGTTCAGTGAAGTGAGTCACAGACCGTCTGGGTCGTTGGTCGACAAATGTGGAAATCAGGGAATTAAGTGGGTGGCCGGATTTCGCCGATACCGGCGGTAACGATGAACTGGCCTGGGACGACAGGGAGTTGGTTGATACCGAGTCGCTCCGCTCTCTACATTCCTCCGCCGTGTGCACAGAGCACCGCTCGGGAAGTCCGCCGGCCGCGCCAAGCCAGGGCGCAGCACCACCGTCCGGCGGACGGGTGGAGCGCGACGACCGCGTCCGTACGCGGCGTCGCGAACCGACCTAGGGGGACCCCGGGTTGTTCGAGAGGGATCCACATGTCCGAATGTGCCGATACCACCAGCGACATCACCCGTAAGACCCGTAGGACGGCGGTCCTCGCCGGGGCGGCGCTGCTCGCCCCGCTCGGACTGCTCGCCGCGGCCGGCGACGCCACGGCGGCGGACGGCGGGGTGTGGGACCGCATCGCCCGGTGCGAGAGCGGCGGCAACTGGCACATCAACACCGGCAACGGCTACTACGGAGGACTCCAGTTCTCCGCCGGCACGTGGCGCGCCTACGGCGGCGGCGCCTACGCGCCCACCGCCGACCGGGCCACCAGGTCGCAGCAGATCGCCGTGGCCACGAAGGTCCAGAGCGCCCAGGGCTGGGGCGCCTGGCCCACCTGCTCGGCGCGCGCCGGAGCGGCCGGGAGCGCCCCAGCGGCCCCCGCGAGCGGCTCCGCCTCCACCAAGTCGGCGCCGGCCAAGCCGAAGCCGTCGACGCCCCCCACGTCGTCCGGGGCGTCGAAGACGCCGACCCGTGCGACGCAGCACCCGACCCGCGGCGCCTCCCGTGGCGACTACACCGTCCGCGAGGGCGACACGCTCAGCGGCGTCGCCGCCCGGCACGGGACCACCTGGCAGCGGATCTACGCCGCCAACAAGGCCGTCATCGGCGGTGATCCCGACATGATCGTGCCCGGGCAGCGTCTCGACCTCTGAGCGACCGCGCGCCCCGGCCCACGGCCCCGCCCGGTCCACCGACCGGGCGGGGCCCCGCCGTTGCCACCGTCCGGCCGCTGCCCGCCGTACGTCCCGTGCGACACACTGCGACCATGCTGGAGACCTCCGCACGACTGCTGCGCCTGCTCTCGCTCCTCCAGGCCCACCGCGAGTGGTCCGGGGCCGAGCTGGCCGACCGGCTCGGCGTCACCGCGCGCACGGTGCGGCGCGACGTGGACCGGCTGCGCGAACTCGGCTACCCGGTCAACGCCAGCCGCGGCACCGGCGGGGGCTACCAGCTGGGCGCGGGCGCCGAACTGCCGCCGCTGCTGCTCGACGACGACGAGGCGGTGGCCGTCGCCGTGGGTCTGCGCACGGCAGCCGGGCAGGGCATCGAGGGCATCGGCGAGACCTCCGTACGCGCCCTCGCCAAACTGGAGCAGGTCCTGCCGCACCGGCTGCGCCGCCGGGTGGGGGCCCTCAACGCCTACACCGTGCCCATGCTGCGCGGCCCGCAGCCCTCCGCCGTGGACCCGGCCGTGCTGACCGAGCTGGCCCACCTCTGCCGGGACGCCGAACGGCTGCGCTTCGACTACCGCGGGCACGACGGCTCGGCCACCCGCCGCAGCGTCGAACCGCACCGCCTGGTGTGCACCGAGCGCCGCTGGTACCTGGTCGCCTGGGACCTCGACCGGGAGGACTGGCGTACGTTCCGCGCCGACCGCGTCACGCCCAGGCCGCCGCACGGGCCGCACTTCACGCCCCGTGAGCCGCCCGCCCAGGATCTCGCCGCCTATGTCTCCCGGGGGGTCTCCACGCGCGCGTACGCCTCGCACGCCGTCGTCCGGCTGCTGGTGCCGCTGCACGAGGCCGCCGAGCGGGTCTCGCCCTCCGCCGGAACGCTGGAGCCGGACGGCGACGACGCCTGCATCCTGCGGACCGGGGCCGCGAGCCTGGACGTGATGGTCGTTCACGTCATGATGACGGGCTTCGCGTTCGAGGTGCTGGAGCCCGTCGAGCTCATCGCGGCGATCAGGACGGCCCGGGACCGGCTGGACGCCGCTCTGGCCCGGGCAGCGGGACCGGGGCCGCGAACTCCGGGTGGTGCAGGTCGAACGCCGGGGACTCCGAGCGGATCCGGGGCAGCGTCGTGAAGTTGTGCCGGGGCGGGGGACAGGAGGTCGCCCACTCCAGGGAACGGCCGAACCCCCAGGGGTCGTCGACCTCGACCTTCTCGCCGTACCTGGCGGTCTTCCAGACGTTGTAGAGGAAGGGCAGCGTGGACAGGCCGAGCAGGAAGGCGCCGATGGTCGAGACGGTGTTCAGGGCCGTGAAGCCGTCGGCGGCGAGGTAGTCGGCGTACCGGCGCGGCATTCCCTCCGCGCCCAGCCAGTGCTGCACCAGGAACGTGGTGTGGAAGCCCACGAAGAGCGTCCAGAAGTGGATCTTCCCGAGCCGCTCGTCGAGCATCTTCCCGGTGAACTTGGGCCACCAGAAGGAGAACCCGGCGAAGATCGCGAAGACGACCGTGCCGAAGACGACGTAGTGGAAGTGCGCGACGACGAAGTACGAGTCCGTGACGTGGAAGTCCATCGGCGGGGACGCCAGGATCACCCCGGTCAGCCCGCCGAACAGGAACGTCACCAGGAATCCCACCGCCCACAGCATCGGCGTCTCGAAGGACACCGAGCCCTTGAGCATGGTCCCGGTCCAGTTGAAGAACTTCACACCCGTCGGCACCGCGATCAGGAACGACATGAAGGAGAAGAACGGCAGCAGCACCGCGCCGGTCGCGAACATGTGGTGCGCCCACACCACCACCGACAGGCCCGTGATCGCCATCGTCGCGCCGACCAGCGTCAGATAGCCGAACACCGGCTTCCGGCTGAAGACCGGGAGGATCTCCGTGATGATCCCGAAGAACGGCAGCGCGATGATGTACACCTCGGGATGCCCGAAGAACCAGAACAGGTGCTGCCACAGCAGCGCGCCGCCGCTGGCTGCGTCGAACACCTGCGCGCCGAACCGCCGGTCCGCCTCCAGCACCAGCAGCGCCGCCGCCAGCACCGGGAACGCCATCAGGATCAGGATCGACGTGAACAGCGTGTTCCAGGTGAAGATCGGCATCCGGAACATGGTCATGCCGGGGGCGCGCATCCCGATGATGGTGGTGATGAAGTTGACCGCGCCCAGGATCGTTCCGAAGCCGGCCAGCGCCAGGCCCATGATCCACAGATCGGGGCCGAGCCCGGGTGAGTGCTCCGCGCTGTTGAGCGGCGCGTAGGCGAACCAGCCGAACGCGGCCGGGCCCTCGGGCAGCAGCAGCGAGCCGAGCACGATCAGACCGCCGAACAGGAACAGCCAGTACGACAGCATGTTCAGCCGGGGGAAGGCGACGTCGGGGGCGCCGATCTGCAAGGGCATCAGCTCGTTGGCGAAGCCCGCGAAGCTCGGTGTCGCGAAGAGCAGCAGCATGATCGTGCCGTGCAGGGTGAACAGCTGGTTGTACTGGTCGCTGTCGACGATCTGGAGTCCCGGCCGGGCCAGTTCGGCCCGCATCAGCAGCGCCATGACCCCGCCGACCAGGAAGAACCCGAACGACGTGATCAGGTACAGGTGGCCGATCTTCTTGTGGTCGGTGGTGGTCAGCCAGTCGACGACCAGTCGCCCTCGCCGCTTGGCCCGCGTGGGCCGTGCCCCAGCCTGAACGGTCTCCGTCCCCATCGTTCGCTCGCCCCTTCGCTCGTCGCTCCCCGGGTCAGCCGAAGCCCGTACCGCACCGGTGTCCACGGGCCCACGCCATGATGCTCGCGCCGCCACCGACCCGACAGAGGGCCTAAGGGGGTTCTGTGGTGAAGCCGTGCATTACTTATGTGGCGTCAGCTGTCGCGGCCCGCGCGGAATCACAGGAGAACTTCACTCCAGGGACGGTTCTCCCGGTACTTTTCGCTGTCCAATTCACCGACTCCGACCGACACGCGGAAATTACGTTCGAATACCCGCAGAAGGCGTACGCAACCGCTCTTTCGTGTGATGCAGTTCGACCGAAACGCATGTCGTGATCCTGTGACAGAAGTGTGACCAGAGTGATTCACGCCGCCGGTCCGGCTTCCAGGAGCGCCGCCCACGGCCTAGCGTGGCGGTATGTCACCGATTCCCACTCCGCCAGCGGAGCCCCAGGACAGTCCGGACGGGTACGTCGGCCTCGAGGACGGGCGGGCCGAACGGCTCGCCCGCGAGCGCGGGTGGACGACGGTGCGCTCGCTGCCGCCGGGGTCGATCATCACCATGGAATACCGCGTGGGGCGGCTGAACTTCGAGGTCGAGGACGGCCGGGTGACGCGGGCCTGGAAGGGCTGAGGCGCGCTCCGGGACGAAGGCCCCGGCTCCTGGGACACAGGAGCCGGGGCCTTCGTCGTGCGCCGTGCGGGGCCGGGTTGTGCGTACCGGCGGCCCCGCCGTGCGTCGCGGTCAGCTGCCCGTCGGGCGGGCCGCCGAAGCGGCCGTGCCGCGCGGCAGCCGGTCCGGGTGCGGCGGCGGGCGGCGGCTGCCCACCGGGGTGACCGGAGTGCGCTCGGAGCGGGCGGTGTGCGGTCCGGGGGCCAGGTGCAGGGAGGCCCGCGGCGGGCGGGGCGCGGTCGACTCGTGGGCCGCCGCGGCGTCGTCATGCGCGGACGCGCGCGGCTTGAGCAGCACCGGAGCGCCGATCGGGCCGGCCGGAGCGGGCACCGGCACCGAGGTCGTACCGGCGCGACGGGCGCGCCAGCGGTCGCGCAGGTCGAACAGCACGGTCTCGGCCAGGGCGACCAGCGGCTCGAACCACGGCAGCGCCAGCAGGATCAGCAGACCCGCGGCCCAGCCGAGGACCACGTCGCTCAGCCAGTGCGTACCGAGGTAGACGGTGGTGAGGCCGACGCCGAGCGAGGTCACCGCGGAGAGGGCGGACAGCCAGCGGCGCGCTCTTGGCGTGGAGGCCAGATACGCCAGAATCCCCCAGGTCACCACGGCGTTGGCGGTGTGACCGCTGGGAAATATATCGCCGCCCAGGCCCATCTCGTTCGAGCCGATGGTGGTCGCGTAGTGAGGTCCGAGGCGGCCCATGCCCAACTTGGCTGTGCCGACCGTGATGTTCAGCAGCAGCAGTGAGGTGCCCAGGGTCAGCAGCGGACGCAGCGTGTGCTGCCGCCAGGAGCGCCAGCCCAGCCAGGCCGCGACCATCACGGCCGTCGGGCCGCGCTGGCCGAGGACGACGTAGTAGTCGAGGAAGGCGTGGATCTCCGGCCACTGCTGGTAGGGCCGGAAGAACATGACCTGCCAGTCGAGCCGGACCAGCCACGAGGTGATGACCACGGCCCACACGATCGCCAGGTAGAAGGCCAGGGTCGCGCCGAACAGCACGACCCGGTGCCGACTCATTTTCGGCACATCGATGTGGGCCGGTCGTTCCGGCTCACGGTCCAGCCTGGTGAACACCCGGTCCAGACGGGTGAGGTTTCGTTCGGTACGCACCCAATCGACGTTACAGCGAGTGAGCTCTGTCCCCGGTCGATTCAGCGTGTTTGTGATGACGATGTGATGTGGGATTCCTCTCAGGAGGATGTTTATTTCCTGGGATTCCTCAATGTCGAACTGGCGCACCCTGCAATTCTTTTGATCATTCCGGGGGGCAGTTTTATGTCACTTATGAATTCGTTCACCGAATCCTTGGGTGGAATTCTCCGGGTGCTCACCCACCGTCAGGTGTTGATCATGGCGGACCGGAGCCGTTCAGCCAGAACGCCCCGTACGCGGCCGACAGCACCGCGACACCGCCCACCACCAGCGCCGCTCTCGACGTACGCAGCCGCGCCAGGGCCAGGGCGAGGGGCAGCAGCAGCGGGAAGGCGGGCAGCAGCAGCCGCGGTTTCGAGCCGAAGTAGCTCGACGCGCACAGGGCGAGCGCGGTGACGACACCCGTGTACACCAGCAGCGGAAGCGGCTGACGCTGCCGTACGCCGATGACGTACAGCCAGATCACCAGGCCCACCCCGACGATCAGCCCGACCCCGGCCAGGGCCGACGGGAACGACGTGAACTTGTCGGCGACGAAGCGGGCGAAGGCCCAGCCGCCGTCGAAGCCGTTGCGCCAGCCCGCCTGGACGTCGAGGTAGCCGAGCGGTCCCCTGCCGGTGCGGTGGCCGACCCACAGGACGTAGCCGGCGGCGCCCAGGGGTGCGAGGGACATCGCGAGGGCGCGACGGGTGAAAGAGGGGGCGTGCTCCTCTATATATGCGCCGTGCGTGGACGCCTCGCTCCGCGTTCGCACGAACGAGACGATCCCCGCCGTCCACACCGCGGCGACCACGGCGAGCCCGACCGGCCGGGTCAGCCCGGCCAGCGCGGCCAGCGCCCCGGCGGTGAGCCAGCGTCCGGTCAGCACCGCGTACAGCGACCAGGCGGCGAGCGCGGTGAACAGCGACTCGCTGTACGCCATCGACTGCACGATCCCCACCGGCAGCACGGCCCACAGCAGTACGGCGCACACCCCGGCCCGGCGCCCGTACACGAAGTCCGTCACCGCGAAGATCCCCCAGGCCGCGGCCAGTGAGGCGAGCAGGCTGACGGTGAAGCCGGCGCCGGCGTACGACAGCGGGGTGGCCGCGTGCAGCAGCCGCTCCAGCCAGGGCAGCAGCGGGAAGAAGGCGAGGTTGGAGTGAACGTCCCCGTTCGCCAGGCGTACCTCGTAGCCGTAGCCGAGTTCGGCGACCCGCGTGTACCACAGCGAGTCCCACCGGGCGGTCAGCAGCGAGTACGCGCTCTTGCCGCTCGCGCCGCTCCACAGGGCCAGCACGAGCAGGCCCAGGGCGCGCACGGCCGCGTACCCGAGGAGAGCCGGAGCCGCCCGGCGCGGGGCGGCGGAGCGCGGGGGTGCCGCGCGCGTCTCTGGATCGATCACGGGCTCGATTATCGACCGTCTCAGGAACCGGACGGCTCGCCGGGGCGTGGGAGGGGGTGAGGGCAGTGGCGTACGCCACACGGGTTCCGTGTCGGGTGTGAGAGGTCCGCCACTCGGCGTGCGAACGAACTCGCGTACGCTGACGAGTCACTCGCAGGCGATCAGTGCGGGCCGGAGACCGCTCGCTCCGCTCCGGCCGAGACGCGGGGGAGTCCCCCACCCCGTGAGCCCGCCGCACCGCGAGGGATCACCTTGGAGGTACGTACATGTCCGGGACGACCACGGCCGCCGCTGCGCTGCGCCGTCGGGCGGCCGGGGCCGGTGCCAACCGCTGGGTCGTACTCGTCGTCCTGTGCGTGAGCCTGCTCCTCGTCGCCGTCGACGCGACCGTACTGCACGTAGCGGTACCCGCCGTCACCGAGGACCTCAGACCGAGCGGCATGGAGCTGCTCTGGATCGTCGACACCTACCCCCTCGTCTGTGCCTCGCTGCTGATCCTCTTCGGCACGCTGGGCGACAAGGTGGGCCGCAGGCGGATCCTCCTCCTCGGCTACACGCTGTTCGGCCTCGCCTCGGGTCTCGCGGCGCTGGCCCAGGACGCGCACATGCTGATCGTCGCGCGGGCGCTGCTGGGCGTCGGCGGCGCGATGATCATGCCCGCGACGCTCTCCATCCTCCGGCAGGTCTTCCCCGAACGGCGTGAGCGCGCGATGGCGATCGGGGTGTGGAGCGCGGTGGCCGCGGTCGGGGCGGCGGTCGGGCCGCTGCTCGGCGGCTTCCTGCTGGAGCACTTCTGGTGGGGCTCGGTCTTCCTGGTCAACATCCCGCTGATGCTGGTGAGTCTGCCGGTCGGGCGGCTGCTGCTGCCCGAGTCGACGGGCGACGGGCACGGGCCCTGGGACGTCGTGGGCGCGCTGATGGCCGCGGCCGGACTGTTCGGTGTGGTGCTGGGCGTGAAGCGGCTCGGCGGCGGGGAGCCGGTGGTGAGTGTGCTCACCCTGCTGCCGCTGCTGGCGGGCGCCGCGCTGATCGTTCTGTTCGTACGGCGTCAACGGCGCCGTACGCATCCCCTGGTGGACCTGCGGATGTTCGCGCGGCCCGCGTTCAGTACGTCGGTGGGCTGCATCGTGCTGGCCATGCTGGCGCTGGTCGGCCTCGAACTGATCGCCGCGCAGTACCTCCAGCTGGTGCTGGGGCTCTCGCCGTTGGAGACGGGACTACGGCTGCTGCCGCTGACGTTCGCGGCGATGGCGGCCGGGCTCGCGGGGGCGCGGCTGCTGCGGCGGTTCGGGCCGCGACGGATGGTGTGCGCCGGGTTCTGTCTCACCGCGGTCGCGGTGACGGCGCTGACGGCGATGGGCGAATCGGACAACGCGGGGCTGCTGCTGGTCGGGTTCCTGCTGCTCGGCTTCGGCCTGGAGGCGACCCTGTTCGGTGCGTACGAGTCCATGCTGAGCGAGGCGCCGCCGGCGCAGGCGGGCGGGGCCTCGGCGATCGGCGAGACGTCGTACCAGTTGGGGGCAGGGATCGGGATCGCGCTGCTCGGCAGTGTGATGAACGCGGCGTACACGCCAGGGCTGGCGTCCGTGCCGGGTGTCCCGGCGTCCGCGTCGGCGTCGGCGGGGCACTCGCTGGGGGAGGCCTACGACGTGGCCGGGCGGTTGGGGGGCTCGGCGGGCGCGGCCCTGCGCCGGGCGGCCCGGGACTCCTTCGTGCACGGGCTGCACGTGACGTTGCTCGTGAGCGCGGGGCTGCTGCTGCTGGGGGCCGTGATGGCGTTGCGGCTGCCGCGGGTCATGCAGTGCGGGGAGGACACGGACACGGACACGGCGGCGGCGGTGACGGTACCGGCGCCCAGGGAAGTCGCGGAGTCCCGCGTCTCGGCCTGACCGGCACGGCCCGCCCACGCACCGCCTGTCACCACCGACCGAGGGGTGAACGTCGCCCGCGGGGGTGATCCGCCGACGGCCGCCCGCGGTTCGCGGCGGTGGCCAAGGCGGTTGCCGTCGATGTACCTCCTGGCCGGCAGTTGTGGTCCGCGGTCGTGGTCCGCGGCCGGCGTCGGCGGTGGTGCGTGGCGCGTGGGTGCGAAATGCGGGGTGGACGTGGGGGACACTGCGTCGTAACGTCTGCGGCGGTCGAGTCGTGACTAGCGGTGCTAGTTTCAGTTGTCGGAGGGTTCCCATGTCCGCGTCCTCGAAGTTGCCCCCGTTCGACCCCGCCGACCCGCTCGGCATCGACGACCTGCTCGACCCCGAGGACCTGGCCGTCCGGGACACCGTGCGCAGCTGGGCCGCGGACCGCGTCCTGCCCTACGTCGCCGAGTGGTACGAGCAGGGCGAGCTGCCCGGCATCCGCGAGCTCGCCCGGGAACTCGGCGGAATCGGCGCGCTGGGGATGTCCCTCACCGGGTACGGCTGCGCGGGCGCCACCGCCGTGCAGTACGGGCTCGCCTGTCTGGAGCTGGAGGCCGCCGACTCCGGCATCCGGTCCCTCGTCTCCGTGCAGGGCTCGCTGGCCATGTACGCGATCCACCGCTTCGGCAGCGAGGACCAGAAGCAGCGCTGGCTGCCCGCCATGGCCGCCGGCGACGTCATCGGATGCTTCGGGCTCACCGAGCCCGACCACGGCTCCGACCCGGCCGGCATGCGCACGTATGCCAAGCGCGACGGCACCGACTGGGTGCTCAACGGGCGGAAGATGTGGATCACCAACGGGTCGGTCGCCGGGGTCGCCGTGGTGTGGGCGCAGACCGACGACGGGATCCGCGGGTTCGTCGTGCCCACCGACAGCGCCGGGTTCTCCGCCCCGGAGATCAAGCACAAGTGGTCCCTGCGTGCCTCCGTCACCAGTGAACTCGTGCTCGACGACGTGCGGCTCCCCGCCGACGCCGTGCTGCCCGAGGTCGTCGGGCTGCGCGGACCCCTCAGCTGTCTCTCCCATGCCCGCTACGGCATCGTCTGGGGCGCGATGGGGGCGGCGCGCGCCTCGTTCGAGTCCGCCGTCGAGTACGCGCGGACACGGGAGCAGTTCGGGCGTCCCATCGGGGGGTTCCAGCTGACCCAGGCCAAGCTCGCCGACATGGCCGTCGAACTGCACAAGGGGATTCTGCTCGCCCACCACCTCGGGCGGCGCATGGACGCCGGCCGGCTCCGTCCCGAGCAGGTCAGCTTCGGCAAGTTGAACAACGTACGGGAGGCCATCGAGATCTGCCGTACGGCGCGGACGATCCTCGGTGCCAACGGGATCTCCCTGGAGTACCCCGTGATGCGGCACGCGACCAATCTCGAGTCGGTGCTGACGTACGAGGGAACCGTCGAGATGCACCAGCTCGTGCTGGGCAAGGCGCTCACCGGGCTCGACGCCTTCCGGTAGACCCCGCCGGGGCAGGGCCGGTGAGCGGCCCTGCCTCAGCTCTGGTTGAAGAAGCCGTCCGAACGGTGCGCGGCCGGCTCGCCGTTCACGATCTCCGTGTCGGCGGGGGTCAGCAGGAACACCCGGGTGGACACACGCTCGATCGAGCCGCGCAGTCCGAAGATCAGACCGGCCGCGAAGTCGACGACGCGCTTGGCGTCCCCGGCCTCCATGGCCGTGAGGTTCATGATGACCGGGACGCCCTCCCGGAACATCTCGCCGATGGCGCGGGCGTCCCGGAAGCTGTCCGGGGTGACCGTGCCGATCCGGCGGCCCTTCTCCTCGGCCGTGTCCGTGGCCACCTTGACCCGGGGGTCGGTGACCCAGGCGTCCCCGGAGTCGGTCCCCTCGGAGTAGTCATCGTCGTAGTAACGCTCGTCATCGTTGTCGTCGACGAGGCCAAGCCAGGCACTCGCCTTGCGCACCGATCCCATGGACGCCTCCTCTCACAGCGGTCTTGCTTGCTTCCGCATCTCTATGGTCGTCCATGATGCGGATGTCGCGCCAAGTGGATAGACGCCGCACGGGGGGTTTGTGACGGTACTGGTGCACAGCCGATCCGTCGAGAGCCCGGGTGCCCCAAGGGTCGTGCTGTATGCGACTGCTGACTGTGAGTGAAATATGATTCTTCACGGCGTATGGGTGACGGTCGGTGCGTACGGGTGAACGGAGGGGCCGATACGATGCGGCAGCTCAACGCCGTACGCACCCACGGGGGGTTGTCGTGTTCGGAATCGTCAGGCCATGCAGTCACCGTCTCGGTGAGGGACTCAAGGCCCAGTGGATGGCGCATCTGTGTGGGCTCTGCCTCGCGCTGCGCTCGGATCATGGCCAGTTCGCGCGGATTGTGACCAACTACGACGGTCTGCTCATCTCGATTCTGACGGAGGCTCAGGCCGGGCCCCCCGAAGGCCCCGAGCGGGCCGGGAGCGCCATCGGGCGCCGTACGGCGGGGCCCTGCCCGCTGCGCGGGATGCGCACCGCCTCCGTCGCGAACGGCGAGGGGGCCCGGCTCGCGGCCGCCGTCTCGCTGGTGCTCGCCGCGGCCAAGGTGCGCGACCACGTCGCCGACGGGGACGGGTTGCTGGCCCGGCGGCCGGTGGCGCTCGCCGCCCGCCGGGTCGCCGCCGGCTGGGGACGCGCGGGTGCCCGGAGCGGGTCCGCCGTCGGGTTCGACACCGCCGTGCTCCTCGACGCGGTGGACCGGCAGCTCGGTCTGGAGACCCTCGCGGGACCGGGGACGCCGATCCTGGCGGTCACCGAACCCACCGAGACCGCCACCGCGGCGGCCTTCGCGCACACCGCGGTGCTGGCGGGGCGGCCGGGCAACGCCGGGCCGCTCGCCGAGGCCGGACGACTGTTCGGGCGGCTCGCACATCTGCTGGACGCCGTGGAGGACAGGGAAACTGACGCCGCGTCGGGTGCCTGGAACCCGCTCACCGCGACCGGCACCCCGCTCACCGAGGCCCGGCGGCTCGCGGACGACGCGCTGCACGGCATCCGACTCGCCCTGCGCGAGGTGGAGTTCACCGACGGCAGACTGGCCCATCTGCTGCTCGCGCACGAGCTGCGCCGCTCGGTGGACCGCGCGTTCGGGACGGAGTCCTGCGGGCATGCGCCGGAGGGGGCGTTCGGGCCGGCCCGGCAGGGAGGGCCCTACAACCCGCAGGGGCCGCACGATCCGCACCACCCGCAAGGGCCCTATGCGCCGCAAGGGCCGTACGCGCCGCAGGGACCGTACGCGCCGCAAGGGCCGGGGCCGGGCAATCCCTTCGGCGGCAACCCCTTCGGCGGTGAGCCGCCGCGGCCCGGGAAGCGGGGTTTCTGGGCCGGGTGCGCGGTCGCGATCGGGCTGTGCTGCACCTGCAAGGTGTGCTGTGCCGACACCTACGAGGGGCCGTGGTCGCGCAAGCGCCGTGAAGGCTGGTGCAGTGGCTGCGGAAACTGCGACTGCTCCTGCTGCGATGCCTGCGACTGCTGCGATTGCTGCTCGTGCTGCGACTGCGGAGTGTGATGTTTTGGCTGGGTGACGGGAAAACGTGATCGGGTGACCGCAGCGTCCGGGCTCGTCGGTCGGGCCGGCAGAACCCTGCGGGGTTTCTAGTCCTTCAGCTCCGGGGGTGAGATCTCCGACTTCGTGATGGCCGAACCCGTCGTGCCCCACTTCTTGAGGATCTTGGTGTAGGTGCCGTCCGCGATGAGCTTGTCGACCGCGGCCTGGAAGGCCGGCGCCAGCTTCGTGCCCTTCTTGAAGGCGAAGCCGACGTCCAGGCGGTGGTACTCGTTGAGGAACTTCAGGCCCGGCTGGTGGGCGACGGCGTAGCGGAGGCCGTTGATGGTGGACATCACGACGTCGCTGCGGCCCTGTTGGACGGAGGACCAGATCGCGCTGGGATCGCTGTAGGTCTGCACGTGGTACGCCTTCTTGCCGGCGTCGGCGCAGACGTGCGCGTTCTTCTCCAGCGTGGTCTCGAAGGTGGTGCCGGCGCCGGTGGCGATGTTCAGGCCGCACAGCTGCCTCAGGTCGGTCACCTCGGTCGGCTTGCTGTCCGCGCGGGTGGCGAAGCCCTGGCCGTCGTTGATGTAGGTGACGAAGTCGATCGACCCGCGCCGCTCGTCGGTCACCCCGAAGTTGCCGACGCCGAAGTCGTACTTGCCGCTGTCGAGGGCGGGCAGGATCGCCTCGAAACCGGCCTGTTCCGTCTTGAGCCCGATGCCGAGGACCTTGGCCACGGCGTTGGCGAAGTCGATGTCCTGGCCGACCAGGGTCCTGCCGTCGTCCAGGTAGGTGGTGCCGGGCGGGGTGCCGCCCACGGCGACGGCGACGGTCAGGCTGGTCACTCCGGACGGCAGCAGCCCGGCGGCCGTGTCGTCCTCGTGGACGCCGGAGACGACGTCCGTGGTGGGGATGGCGCCGGAGTCCACCGCGGCCCGCGCGGTCGTGCCGGAGGAGTTGCCGGGGCCGGCGCCCGAGCCGCAGGCGGTGAGGAGCAGGGTCGCGCAGGCGACGGGGAGGAAAGGCGCGAAGAGGGCTGTACGGGTACGTGTGGACGCACGGCGCATGGTGTGCGGTCTCCTGAGGGCAGGGCGAAGCGGACGGCGACGGAAGAGGCGCGGGGCGAGGGGAGGGTGCGCGTGTGAAGGCGAGAAGGCAGAGAACGAAGGGGGAGAACGCGAAGAGGAAGAACGCGAGAAGGCAGAACGCGAGAAGGCAGAACGCGAAGGGGGAGAACGCTAGGAGGCGCCCGCGGGAGTCACGGCGCGCAGTGGGTCAGCTCAACAGGAACAGGACCACACACGACCGAAGTCGATGTGGGAGCGGGTGACCAGCCACTGCTGCGGATGCATGGGCCAAGTGGAACAGGTCCCCGGTTTCGCGTCAACTGCCCTGAGACGCAAGGCTCACAGTGTGGACAACCTTGACAGTGAGGGGAAACGCCCCCGTACTCTCGGGGAACGGTCCTGCTGAGGGGCTCGGCCGTACCGCGCCGCAGGGCGCTTCCGTGTGAAGGCATCCACCCGTGTTCGACCTACGTCACGGAGCCTTCCCCATGTCTTCCGACACCCTCGCCAAAGCCTCCTCCGCACCCGGCACACCGGAGCACGCGGACACCCCGCGGATCGTCCCGCAGCGCCGTCTCGGACAGTGGACGGCCGCAGTCGTCGTCCTCGGCCTGCTGGGGGCGGCCGTCACCTCCGTTCTGCGCAACGAGGCGTTCCAGTGGGACGTCGTCGCCGACCACTTCACCTCGGCCGCGGTACTGCGCGGGCTGTGGCTCACGCTGTGGCTGACCGCGGTCGTGATGGCGCTCGGGTTCGCGCTGGGCACGCTGCTCGCCGCGGCCCGGCTGTCCGCCAACCCCGTCCTCAGAGCGGTGAGTTGGGGCTACGTATGGCTGTTCCGGTCGATCCCGATCCTGGTGCAGCTGCTGCTCTGGTTCAACATCGGGGCGCTGTACCCGCGGATCCTCGGCGTGCGGACCGTCGACCTGCTCGGCCCGGTCACCGTCGCCGTCATCGGCCTCACCCTGCACGAGGCCGCCTACGCCGCCGAGGTCGTGCGCGGCGGCATCCTCTCCGTCGACCGCGGCCAGATCGAGGCGGCGCAGGCGCTCGGGCTGAGCAGGTGGCGCCGCTGGTGGCGGATCGTGCTCCCGCAGGCGATGCGCTCCATCGTGCCGCCGGCCGGGAACATGCTGATCGGCACCCTCAAGGGCACCTCCATCGTCAGCGTCATCGCCGTACAGGACCTGCTCTTCTCGGTGCAGCTCGTCTACCACCGCACCTACCAGGTCATCCCGCTGCTGATGGTGGCCACGATCTGGTACACCGTGGTCACCTCGGTGCTCAGCGTCGGCCAGTACTACGTCGAGCGGCACTACGCGCGCGGTGCGGAGCGCACCCGATGACCGCGTCCGGGGCGTCGTCGTCGGCCAGGCCCTCGCTGGTGATCGTCGGGGCCGGGCCGCGGGGGACCGGTCTCATCGAACGGATCGCCGCCAACGCCCCCGAGCTGTACGCCGGTTCGGGCCTCGACATCCATCTCGTCGACCCGCATCGGCCCGGCGCCGGACGCATCTGGCGGCAGGAGCAGTCGCCGCTGCTGTGGATGAACTCGCACGCCGAGGACGTCACCATGTACACCGACGACACGGTGACCATGGCCGGGCCCGTGCGCGAGGGGCCCACGCTGCACGAGTGGGCCGGTATCGACGGCCGCACCTTCGCGGACCGGCGGCTCCAAGGCGCGTATCTGAGCTGGGTCCACGACCGGGCCGTCGCCGCGTTGCCTCCGGAGATCACCGTCCGCCACCACCGGCGGCGGGCCCTGCGGATCGGCGGACCGCGCGAGGGACGCCAACGGGTGTGGCTGGAGGGGCTCGCCCGGCCGCTCACCGCCGACCTCGTCGTGCTCGCCCTGGGCCACCTCGACGCCGAACTCGACGGCGAACAGCGCGTGTTGGCGTCGTACGCCGAAGAGCACGGGCTCGTGCACCTGCCGCCGGACTTCACGGCCGACAGCGACCTGTCCGTGCTCCGTCCCGGCGAGCACGTCCTCGTGCGCGGCTTCGGACTGGCCTTCGTCGACCTGATGGTGCTGCTCACCGAGGGGCGCGGCGGGCGGTACGAGGGGGACACCTATGTACCGTCGGGCCGGGAGCCGGTGCTGCACGTCGGATCGCGGCGCGGAGTGCCGTACCACTCGAAGATCGGCTACGACCTCGGCGGTGAAAGGCCGCCGCTGCCAAGGTTCCTGGGGCCCGCCGAGATCGACGAGCTGCTCGCCCGGCCGGACCGCTTCGACTTCCGGCGTGACGTCTGGCCGCTGGTCGGGAAGGAGCTGGGCTTCGCGCACTACCACCGGCTGTTCACGGCCCACCCCGAGCGGACGGCCGTCGCCTGGAGCGACTTCGAGGAGAAGTACGCGGCCGCCGACGCCGCGGCCCGCGAGGCGCTCGTGGCGTCCGCCGTGCCCGACCCGCGTGACCGGCTCGATCTCGGCGCGCTCGACCGTCCGCTGGCCGGTACGCGGTACGCGACGCACGAGGACCTCCAGGAAGCGCTGCGCGACTACATCGACGCGGACCTGGGACGGCGTCACAACCCGGCGCACAGCGCCGACCTGTCCGTCTTCCTCGGGCTGCTGTCCGTCTACGGGCAGCTGGTGCGGCTCGGCGACATCGGCCCCTGGTGGCACGGCTTCTTCAGCTACCTCGCCTCCGGGCCGCCCGGACCCCGGCTGCGGCAGATGCGATCCCTGTCCCGGGCCAGGATCCTGAGGTTCGTCGGTGCGGACATGACGGTCCGGGCCGAGGACGGGCTGTTCCGGGCGTCCGGCGCCACCGTGCCGGGCCACTCGGTCGAGGCCCGCGCGCTGGTCGAGGCGCGGCTGCCCGAGCCCACCCTCGGGCGCGCCGGCGATCCGCTGCTGCGCGCGCTGCACGCCGACGGGGCCGCCGGGACGCCCGACGGGCTGCTGCGCGTGGACCCCGTGGACGCGAGGGTGCTGGACCGGGCGGGCCGGCCGCACCCCCGGCGTTTCGCGCTCGGCCCCTTCACCGACGGCCGGACCCCCGGCGCGTTCACCCGGCCGCGCACCGGCGGACCCGCGTTCCGGCAGAACGACGCCGTCGCACGGGCCGCGCTGGCCTTCCTGCGGGACCCGGCCCGTCGTGCCGCCGCGTAGTCAGGCCCGGTCCACCGCACCCCATCCGACACCCGAGGGATTCACGCGATGAGCGTCATGGTCGACATCAGGTCCGTGCACAAGAGCTTCGGCCCGCTGGAGGTGCTCAAGGGCATCGACCTCGCCGTGCGCACCGGAGAGGTCACCGTGGTCCTCGGGCCCTCCGGCTCCGGCAAGTCGACGCTGCTGCGCACCATCAACCACCTCGAGAAGGTGGACCGGGGCACGGTCAGCGTGGACGGCGCCCTCATCGGTTACCGGCGCTCCGGCGGCACACTGCACGAGCTGCCCGAGCGCGAGGTGCTGCGGCAGCGCACCCGGATCGGCTTCGTCTTCCAGAACTTCAACCTGTTCCCGCACCTCACCGTGGTGGACAACGTCATCGAGGCGCCGGTCTCCGCGCTGCGGCGGCCGCGCGCGGCGGCGGTGGAGACCGCGCGCCGGCTGCTGGAGCGGGTGGGGCTCGCCGACAAGGCCGACGCCTATCCCCGGCAGCTCTCCGGCGGACAGCAGCAGCGGGTCGCCATCGCGCGGGCGCTCGCACTGGAGCCGAAGCTGCTGCTGTTCGACGAACCGACCTCCGCGCTCGACCCCGAACTGGTCGGCGAGGTCCTCGACGTCATCCGGGACCTGGCCCACCAGGGCACCACGATGATCGTCGTCACCCACGAGATCGGCTTCGCGCGCGAGGTCGCCGACCGGGTCGTGTTCATGGACGACGGACGCGTCGTCGAGCAGGGCGCCCCCGGCGACGTACTGGACCGTCCCCGCCACGAGCGGACGCGGGCGTTTCTCTCCAAGGTGCTGTGAGCACGGTGACTCCCCACGGAAATGGGCTGCCCGCGTGACCGCGTCGCGCGGCCGGGGGATGCCGCACCTGGCCGCCTCCCTCGGCCGGCCGACGGCGCACGACACCGGGACCCAGGTCGAGCTGGCGCGGCTCGCCGAGCGCGGTGGCCTCGACTTCGTGACGCTGGACGGCTTCGGTGGGCGCCTCGGGCCCGACGCGCTCGCCGTGCTGTCCCGCGTGGCCGTCGCCACCCGCCGCATCGGCCTCGTCCTCACCGTCACGATCACGCACCCCGAGCCCTTCGAGGCCGGGGCGGCCGGCGCCACCCTCGACCGGGTGGGCCGTGGCCGGGCCGGCTGGCGGACCGAGGCTCCGACGACGGCGGCCCAGGTCCACGACTTCGCCCGTGAACCCGCCGCACCCGACGAGGCGTGGCGGCTGGAGCGCGCTGACCTCGCCGACGTGACGGGACCGCCGGGGGACGGCGGGAGTCCCGCGACCGTGCCGCGGGCCCCGCGGGGCCACCCCGTGCGCGTGGTCGACGCCGTCGACGACTCCGCCCTGAACTCCGCGGCCCGGTACGCCGATGTCGCCCTGGTACGGGCCGCGACCCCGGCCCAGGCCGGGGCCGTACGGGACGAACTGCGCCGGAAGGCCGCCGAGTCGGGCCGCGACCCCGACGGTCTGCGGGTCCTGGCGAGCCTGCTCGTCGACCTCGGCGACGGCGAGCACGCGGCCCGGCCCGGCCACGGCGGAGGCGGCCCCCGGCAGACCACGCGGGGCCCGCTCTACCGCGGCGGCCCCGTCGACCTCGCGGAACTGATCGCCGCCTGGCACCGCGACGGCGCGGTCGACGGCTTCCACCTCACCCCCGCCGCACCGCGCCGCGACCTGGAACGGCTGGTCAACGGCACGGTGGCGCTGCTCCAGCACCGCGGCCTGTTCCGTACCTTCTACCCGGGCAGCACCCTCCGGGAGCACCTGGGACTGGCCCCGCGCCCCGCGTACGGAATACCGGGGCCGCGCTCCGCGCTCACACCTCGGGTTGCCCGACCCGGTACGAAAGGGTTGACACACATGACGACGGACGCATCCGGCGACTGGAAGCAGTGGCACGAGCACCGCACCACATCGGTCTCGGCGCCCTACGGGTCGCTGGCGCTGGCCGGCACCCACTGGCTGGACGACTATCCGGAGGGTCGACTTCCGGACATCCCGGGGAGTTGGGTGGCCGACGGTGACGTGGTGGTGCTCACCGCGGCCGAGGCGGACGGGCTGACCGTGGACGGGAAGCCGCTCGACGGCGAGGCACGGCTGGCCGCCGACCTCGGCCAGGCGGCCGCGGCCAGGGTCGCGCTGGGCGCGCGCAGGCTGGTCGTCCTGGTCCGCGAGGGGGCCTGGGGGGTACGCGACTTCGACCCCGACGCCGGGACCCGACGCCGGTTCCGCGGCATCGAGGCCACCCCGTACGACCCGCGCTGGTCGGTGCCGGGGCGCTTCACGCCGTACGGCGAGGACCGCGTCGTCCGCGTCGAGAACGCGGACGGGCGCGAGCGCGGACTAGGCCTCGGTGGCGAACTGGCCTTCACCCTCGACGGGCGGGACCACACCCTCCAGGTGTCGGTCGAGGACGACGGCTCGCTGTGGGCGGTCTTCGCCGACGCCACCAGCGGGGAGAGCAGTTACCGCTTCCGGTTCCTGCGCCCGGCCGCACCGGACGCCGAGGGCCGTACGACGGTCGACCTCAACCGCGCGCTGCTGCCCCCGTGCGCCTTCGCGGACCACTTCGTCTGCCCCTTCCCGCCGCCCGGGAACAGGCTGGACGTCGCCGTCGCCGCGGGGGAGCGCACCCTCGCGTGACGGTCTGCACAACTCCCAGGGTCGGTCGGTAAGTTGAAGGCTGCACGGCCGAAAGGCGCCCTTGCGCCTCTTGGCCGCGCGGCCGAATACTCCCCCACAGCGCTTGTCAGGGACACGGAACGTTCGAAATCCGGGCGGCCCCCCTGGCTGCGCCTCACGGGCCTCGACCCCACGCGGGCCCCCGAATTCCCCTGGGAGGGAACGAAAAGTGAGGATCAAGCGCACCACCCCTCGAAGCGGACTCGCGAGACGGACCCGGCTGATCGCCGTGGCGACCGGATTCGTGGCCGCGGCCGCGTTCGCCGTCCCCACCGCGAACGCGAGTGACGTACAGACGTTCAGCGCGAACCAGCTCGGCAGTGTCAACCAGTCCGTGCTCAAGTCCGACATCGCGGGCACCGCCTGGGCCGTCGACGCCAAGACGAACCGTGTGGTCGTCACCGTCGACAGCACGGTCTCCGACACCGAGATCGCGCAGATCAAGAAGGACGCGGGCGCCAACGCCTCCGCGCTCACCATCAAGCACACCCCGGGCCAGTTCAAGCGGCTGATCACCGGTGGCGACGCCATCTACGGCGGCGGCTACCGCTGTTCGCTCGGCTTCAACGTGCACAGCGGGAGCACCTACTACTTCCTGACCGCCGGCCACTGCGGCGAGGTCGCCTCCACCTGGTACTCCAACTCCGGCCAGAGCACGGTGCTGGGCACGAACGTCAGCTACAGCTTCCCGACCAACGACTTCGCGCTGGTGCGCTACACCGGCTCGGCCTCGCACCCGAGCGCGGTCGGCAGCCAGACCATCAGCAGCGCGGCCACGCCGAGCGTGGGCACGACCGTCTACCGTCGTGGCTCCACCACCGGTACGCACAGCGGCCGGGTCACCGCACTGAACGCGACGGTCAACTACGGTGGCGGCGACGTCGTCTACCAGATGATCCAGACCACGGTCTGCGCCGAGGGCGGCGACAGCGGCGGTCCGCTCTACGCGGGCTCCGTGGCCTACGGTCTGACCTCCGGCGGCAGCGGCAACTGCAGCTCCGGCGGCACGACGTTCTTCCAGCCGGTCGTCGAGGCGCTGAACTACTACGGCGTCAGCGTCGGCTGACGATCCGTCCGGTCCGCAGCGCGTGACCGGGCGAGCCCCCGCACGCAACTGTCGTGCGGGGGCTCGCCCTCGTCCGTGTGCCGGAGTTACCGTCGAAGTGGCGCACGGCAGGCGGTACTCCCCTGTGCGAGACGCCCACGTCGGACCCTGGGGGCCGTGATGGTCGAGGTGCTGGTGGCGGCGGGAGCGACGCTCGCGTCCGCCGGAGTGGTGTACGTGATGGCGGCCGCGCGGGTCGTCAAGCAGTACGAGCGGGGCGTCGTGTTCCGGCTCGGCAGACTCCGGCCGGAGGTGCGCGGACCCGGGTTCACGATGGTCGTGCCGTTCGTGGACAAGCTCCGCAAGGTCAACATGCAGATCGTCACGATGCCGGTGCCGGGCCAGGAGGGCATCACCCGGGACAACGTGAGCGTGCGCGTGGACGCCGTCGTCTACTTCAAGGTGATCGGGCCGGCTGAGGCGGTCGTCCGGGTCGAGGACTACCGGTTCGCGGTCGCGCAGATGGCGCAGACCTCGCTGCGGTCCATCATCGGCAAGAGCGAACTGGACGATCTGCTGTCCAACCGGGAGAAACTCAACCAGGGTCTGGAGCTGATGATCGACAGCCCCGCCGTGGAGTGGGGTGTCTCGATCGACCGGGTCGAGATCAAGGACGTGTCCCTGCCCGAGACCATGAAGCGGTCCATGGCCCGGCAGGCCGAGGCCGACCGGGAGCGGCGGGCCCGGGTCATCAACGCCGACGCCGAGCTCCAGGCGTCGAAGAAGCTCGCCGAGGCCGCGCAGCAGATGGCGGACACACCCGCCGCGCTGCAACTGCGGCTGCTGGAGACGGTGGTGGCGGTCGCCGCCGAGAAGAACTCCACGCTCGTCCTGCCGTTCCCGGTGGAGCTGCTGCGCTTCCTGGAGAGGGCACAGCAGCCGGCTCCGCAGCCGCAGCCCGTGACTCGGCAGGCGCAGCCGCAGCCCGTCGCTCAGCAGCCTTCCCCGCAGCCGCAGCCGCAGTCCGTCACTCCGCAACCGGAGCCGCAACCGGAGCCGCAACCGGTCCAGCAATCGGTGCAGGAGCAACTTCCGTCGACCGCGCCCCGCTTGAATGCGGACACCGAAGGGTCGAATTCAAGACAGGCCTAGACCTCACTGGCTGCTGATGAGTTACTCGCACGTAGTGTTTGCAGTGCGAATCGGCCTGGGGTGACCGGGGCGGGCAGCGTGATGGGGGCGCGCGGGGGTTTCCGTGCGCGCGTCCTGAAGTCGACCTTGTGTGCCCCCTGTGAGGTTCGGAAGAGTTAGCGCCCGTCAACCAGCCTTCCGGTCCGTCGGGTCCCCATAACCCCTCGGACCGACCCCCCACAGGAGGACGTGAGTTGAAGCACCGACGTATACCCAGGCGCCGTGCGGCCGTGGCAGGCGCGGGCATCGCCGCGCTGGTCGTCGCGGGAGTCACCTTCCAGAGTGCGAACGCCAGCGAGCCCGCCAAGGCCTCCACGCCCCGGCTCCTGTCGGCCGTGGCGGCCGGAAACCTCGCCTCGACGCTCGGCAAGGACCTCGGCACCGACGCGGCGGGAACGTACTACGACGCGAACACCCGCAGTCTCGTGGTGAACGTGCTCGACAAGACCGCCGCCGAGACGGTCGAGGCGGCCGGCGCCAAGGCCAGAATCGTCGAGAACTCCCTCGCCGAGCTCAAGAGCGCCCGTACGGCCCTCAAGGACGACGCGACCATCCCCGGCACCTCCTGGGTGACCGACCCGCGCACCAACCAGGTCGTCGTCACCGCCGACCGCACCGTCTCCGACGCCGAGTGGACCAAGCTCGGCAAGGTCGTCGACAAGCTCGGCTCGGTGGCCGAACTCAAGCGCAGCAAGGGGGAGTTCAAGCCCTTCATCGCCGGTGGTGACGCGATCACCGGGTCCGGCGGCCGCTGCTCGCTCGGCTTCAACGTGGTCAAGGGCGGCCAGCCGTACTTCATCACCGCGGGCCACTGCACGGAGGCCATCTCCAGCTGGACGGACTCCAGCGGCACCACGATCGGCCAGAACGAGCAGTCCAGCTTCCCGGACAACGACTTCGGCCTGGTCAAGTACACCGCGGAGGTGGACCACCCGAGCGAGGTCGACCTCTACAACGGCTCCGCGCAGGCCATCAGCAAGGCGGCCGACGCCACGGTCGGCGAGAAGGTGACCCGCAGCGGCTCGACGACCCAGGTGCACTCCGGCACGGTCACCGGCCTGGACGCCACCGTCAACTACGGCAACGGCGACATCGTCAACGGCTTGATCCAGACCGACGTCTGCGCCGAGCCCGGCGACAGCGGCGGCGCGCTCTTCGACGGCGACGCGGCGATCGGTCTCACCTCCGGCGGCAGCGGCGACTGCACCGCGGGCGGCGAGACCTTCTTCCAGCCGGTCACCGAGGCGCTGTCGACCTTCGGCGCGCAGATCGGCTGACGGCACCGAGCACCCCGTTCCACGGAAGTCCCGCCCCGCGCGCGAGGGGCGGGACTTCCGCGTGTCCGGATGTCCGGGCGGCGCGGCCGGTGGTCCCGCCCGACGTTTGCGCAGGTGAGAGGGGATCCGGTTTACGTCGTACACATGTTCGAGAATGGGGGTATGGTGGGGGTGAGGCAGTTGGGAACTAATGTTCGAGAGCTGGTCGGGCTCACGAGTGCGGGAGGTGCGCGTGCCGGGATTCACGCATCTGCGCACCGTCTCCGGGTTCTCCCTGCGCTACGGCGCCTCGCACCCGGAGCGGCTGACCGAGCGCGCCTCCGAGCGGGGCATGGACGCCCTCGCCCTCACCGACCGTGACACCCTCGCCGGCGCGGTCCGCTTCGCCAAGGCCTGCGCGAAGGCGGGCGTCCGTCCGCTGTTCGGCGTGGATCTGGCGGTCGAGGAGTCCGGGCCGGTACGGGAGGGCGGGTCCGGGCGGCCGGAAAGGCGCCGCACCCCGGTACGCGGGGGTGCCTTCATCGACGAGTCGACACCCAGGGTCACCTTCCTGGCCCGGGACGGCGCGGCCGGCTGGGCCGATCTCTGCCGGCTGGTCACGGCGGCGCAGGCCGGCGAGGGGACACCGCTGCTGCCCCGGTCCGACAACCACGGCGACGGCCTGACCGTGCTGCTCGGCCCCGCCTCCGACGTCGGCCGCGCGCTCGCCGCGGGACGCCCGGACCGCGCGGCCCGGCTGCTCGTCCCCTGGCGCGAGATCTACGGCGACGCCCTGCGTCTGGAGGCCGTCTGGCACGGCCGTCAGGGCACCGGTCCCGGCTCCCTGCGGCTGGCCGCCCGTACCGTCGGCTTCGCCGCCGAGCAGCGTGTACGTCCCGTGCTCAGCAACGCCGTCCGGTACGCCGACCCCGGCCAGGGCCCGGTCGCCGACGTCCTGGACGCCGCCCGTCGGCTGGTCCCGATCGACCCCGCCAAGGAGCTGGACTCCGGCGAGGCCTGGCTCAAGGACGCCGACGCCATGCTGGGCGTGGCGGAACGGATCGTGGAGGCCGCGGGCTACCGGCGCGACACCGCCCACCGGCTGCTGGAGCAGACCCGGGCCACCGCCGCCGAGTGCCTGGTGGACCCCGAGGACGACCTCGGCATCGGCACCGTCCACTTCCCCGAGCCGCACCTCGTCGGCGCCGGCCGCCGCACCGCCCAGCGGACGCTCGCCTCCCGGGCGGCGGCCGGGATGGTGCTGCGCGGCTACGACACCCGGCACGCCTACTGGGAGCGGATGCACCAGGAGCTGGACATCATCGCGCACCACGGTTTCGCCTCCTACTTCCTGACGGTCGCTCAGGTCGTGGACGACGTGCGGGACATGGGGATACGGGTCGCCGCGCGCGGCTCCGGCGCGGGCTCGCTCGTCAACCACCTCCTCGGCATCGCGCACGCCGATCCCGTCGAGCACGGGCTGCTGATGGAGCGCTTCCTGTCCAAGCGGCGGCCGGTGCTGCCCGACATCGACATCGACGTGGAGTCCGCGCGCCGCCTGGAGGTCTACCGCGCGATCATCGGCCGCTTCGGCGCCGAGCGGGTCGCGACGGTCGCCATGCCGGAGACGTACCGGGTGCGGCACGCCGTCCGGGACGTCGGGGCCGCCCTGTCCATGGACCCCGCCGAGATCGACCGCATCGCCAAGTCCTTCCCGCACATCCGCGCCCGAGACGCCCGCGCGGCGCTGGCTGAACTGCCCGAGCTCAGGCAGCTGGCGGGGGAGGAGCGGAAGTACGGAAGGCTGTGGGAGCTGGTGGAGGCCCTCGACGCCCTCCCGCGCGGAGTCGCCATGCACCCGTGCGGAGTGCTCCTGTCCGACGCCTCCCTCCTGGCCCGTACGCCGGTCATGCCGACCAGCGGCGAGGGGTTCCCCATGTCCCAGTTCGACAAGGACGACGTCGAGGATCTCGGGCTGCTCAAGCTCGACGTGCTCGGGGTGCGGATGCAGTCGGCGATGGCGCACGCGGTGGCGGAGGTGGAGCGGGCGACGGGGGAGCGGCTCGACCTGGACTCCGTGGCGCCGGGCGACCCGGCGACGTATCGGCTCATCCGCTCCGCCGAGACGCTGGGCTGCTTCCAGATCGAGTCGCCGGGACAACGGGACCTGGTCGGGCGGCTCCAGCCGGCCACCTTCCACGACCTGGTCGTCGACATCTCGCTCTTCCGTCCCGGTCCGGTCGCCGCCGACATGGTGCGGCCGTTCATCGAGGCGCGGCACGGGCGGGCGCCGATCCGGTATCCGCACCCGGACCTGGAGGAGCCGCTGAAGGACACGTACGGGGTCGTCGTCTTCCACGAGCAGATCATCGACATCGTCGACATCATGACCGGGTGCGGACGCGGCGAGGCGGACCGGGTGCGGCGGGGGCTGTCCGATCCGGAGTCGCAGGGGCGGATCCGGTTCTGGTTCGCGCAGCACGCGGCGGCGAACGGATACGACGCAGAAACGATTCAGCGGACCTGGGGGATCGTCGAGGCCTTCGGCAGCTACGGCTTCTGCAAGGCGCACGCCGTCGCCTTCGCCGTACCGACGTACCAGTCGGCGTGGCTGAAGGCGCACCACCCGGCCGCCTTCTACGCCGGGCTGCTCACGCACGACCCCGGGATGTACCCCAAGCGGCTGCTGCTGGCGGACGCGCGGCGGCGCGGGGTGCCGATCCTGCCGCTGGACGTGAACCGGTCGGCGGTCGCTCACCGTATCGAACTGGTGTCTGAATCAGTGGGATCTCCGGAATGGGGGCTCCGGCTGGCCCTCTCCGATGTGCACGGCATCAGCGAGGCCGAGGCGGCCCGGATCGCGGACGGACAGCCGTACGCCTCGCTGCTCGACTTCTGGGAGCGGGGCCGGCCGAGCCGGCCGCTGGCCGGGCGGCTGGCCCAGGTCGGCGCGCTGGACGCGTTCGGCGCCAACCGCCGTGACCTGCAACTGCACCTGACCGAGCTGCACCGGGGCGGCCGGGGCGCGGGCGGCGGACGGGGTGCGGGGGGCGGTCAGCTCCCGTTGGCGGGAGGGCGGAAGACGGCTCCGGCCGGGCTGCCCGACCTGTCCGCCGCGGAGCGGCTCAGTGCCGAGCTGGGTGTGCTGTCCATGGACGCCTCGCGCAACCTGATGGACGACCACCGCGCGTTCCTCGACGAGCTGGGCGTGGTGTCGGCGCGACGGCTGCGTGAGGCGCGGCACGGTGAGACGGTCCTGGTCGCGGGGGCCAAGGTGGCGACCCAGACCCCGCCGATCCGGTCCGGCAAGCGGGTCATCTTCACCACTCTGGACGACGGCACGGGCCTGGTCGACCTCGCCTTCTTCGACGACTCCCACGACGCCTGCGCCCACACCGTCTTCCACTCCTGGCTGCTGCTGGTGCGCGGAGTGGTGCAGCGGCGCGGCCCGCGCAGCCTCAGCGTGGTGGGCGCCGCCGCCTGGAACCTCGCCGAACTGGTCGAACTGCGCGCCGAGGGCGGCCTCGACGTGGTGGCGGCGCGGCTGGCCGCCCCCGTGCTTCCGGGGGCGGAGGCGGCGGAGGCGGGGGCCGGTCCGGCGCCGGGCCGGACGATCCGTATGTCCACGGGGTACGAGATGCACCCCTGGGCCGATCTGCGTCCCGCGGGCGAAGGCCCGGCGGGTGGAAGGAAGTTGTGGCACCAGAGTCCGGGGAGTGCGGGATGACCATTCTCTGCGTACGTTTCCAGCTGCCGCCGATGTACGAGGCCGCCCTGCCGGGGCTGCTCGGGCTGCTGGAGGAGTTCACACCCGTCGTCGAGGCGCTGCCCCCGGACGGGGCGCTCGTCGATCTGCGGGGCGCCGAACGGTACTTCGGGCGCGATGCCGTCGAACTGGCATCGGTGATCCGGGTCCGTGCCCTCGCCCACTACGGCGTCGACTGTGTGATCGGCGCCGGGCCGGGACCGATGCTGGCCCGGATGGCGCTGGCCGAGGCCGCTGTCGGGGTGACGTGCGTGGTCCCCGGCGATCCGGCGGCCGTCGCGGAGTTCCTCGCCGAGCGGCCCGTCGCCGCGCTGCCCGGCGTCGGTGCCGCGACCGCCCGCACCCTGTGCGAGTACGGCCTCGACACCCTGGGCCGGGTCGCCGCCGCCCCCCTGTCCACGCTCCAGCGCCTGGTGGGCGCCAAGGCCGGCCGCGCGCTGCGCGAGAAGGCGAACGGCGTCGACCGCGGCCGGGTGGTGCCGAACGCCGTCGCGCGCTCCCTCGCCGCCGAACGCCCCTTCACCCGCGACGAACTGGACCCGGACCGGCACCGCCGCGCCCTGCTCTCGGCCGCCGGGGAACTGGGCGCCCGGCTGCGCGCCCAGGACGAGGTCTGCCGCGCCCTCGCCCTCACCGTGCGCTACGCCGACCGCTCCTCGACGACCCGCAGCCGCACCCTGAAGGAGTCGACCGCGCACTCCGCCGCGCTGACGAGGACGGCGTACGACATGTACGAGGGGCTCGGTCTCCAGCGGGCCCGGGTCCGTGCGGTCACCCTGCGCGCGGAGGGGCTCGGTCCCGCCGAACAGGCCTCCTACCAGCTCACCTTCGACCCCGTCGACGAGAAGGTGCGGCGCATCGAGGAGGTCGCGGACCGCGCGCGGGCGAAGTTCGGGCCGCGGGCGGTGATGCCGGGGACGCTGGCCGCGTAGGGCTCGGCGTGTCCACGGGGGCGATCCGCGTACCGTCGGCGAGTTCCGCCTCCAGCCCGATGGAGGTGGTGACCCAGGAGACCGCGGTCCGGTCGGCCGGGTTCTCGACGGCGAGCGTCGCCCGAGGGTCGGTGATCACCGTCCTGCTCGCCGCCGCGGGCGATCCGACCAGGCGCAGCAACGACGGTGCCGCCGCCCGCGGGTTCGAGAGGCGGCCCGCATACGGCTTCGCCTTCGCGCGGCTCGCCCGGACGGCGCGACCGTCACCGGCCTCGCCGCCCAGCTCGGGGTGACGAAGCAGGCGGCCGGCCGGCTCGTCGACGAGACCGTGCGCAAGGGATACGCCGAGCGGCGGTCGCGCCCCGAGGACGCGCGGCCCGGCTCATGGCGCTGACCGAGCGAGGGCGGGCCCGCACCCGCGCGGCGGAGGAGGCGGCGGCCGAAGCCGTGGCGGGGTGGGCCGAGTTGATCGGTGAGGGTGAAGTGGGTGTGTTGCGTGACCACTTGGCACGTATCGCGCCCTACGGTCCCATCAGGCCCGCCTGGTGATGCTTTGTCCGTACCGTCCCGCCCGACCCGGCTGACTACCACTGGAAGTTTTTACTGACGCGTAACTTCACACGTCAGCTACTCGCCCGTAACTTGACGAATGAACAGCATCCTCGTGATCCGGATCACAGGGCGTAAGGCCGTCGCACTTCCCCTTGAGCCGCAAGGAGATCACACGATGCTGCCCTGGAAACGAGCGCTCAGACCGCTGGTCGCGCTCCTGCTGACCGCTGCGGTCGCCGCCGTCCCCGCCACCGCCGCCCACGCGTCCACCGCGCCCACCAGCGGCTGGAACGACTACTCCTGCAAGCCGTCCGCCGCCCACCCCCGCCCCGTCGTCCTGGTCCACGGCACCCTCGCCAACTCCGTCGACAACTGGCTGTCCCTCGCCCCGTACCTGGAGGACCGCAACTACTGCGTCTTCTCCCTCGACTACGGCCAGTTGCCGGGCGTCCCCTTCTTCCACGCCCTCGGGCCCATCGACAAGTCGGCCGAGCAGCTGTCCGCCTTCGTCGACAAGGTGCTCACCGCGACCGGCGCCGCCAAGGCCGACCTCGTCGGCCACTCGCAGGGCGGGATGATGCCCCGCTACTACCTGAAGTTCCTCGGCGGAGCCGCCAAGGTGAACGCCCTGGTCGGCATCGCGCCCAACAACCACGGCACCACGCTCAGCGGGTTCACCAAACTGCTGCCGTACTTCCCCGGTGCCGAGGACCTGCTCAACCTGGCCACCCCCGCACTCGCCCAGCAGGTCGTCGGGTCCGACTTCATGACCAAACTCAACCAGGGCGGCGACACCGTGCCCGGCGTTCACTACACGGTCATCGCCACCAGGTACGACGAGGTCGTCACGCCGTACCGGACCCAGTTCCTGAGCGGGTCGGACGTCAAGAACGTCCTGATCCAGGACCTGTGTTCGCTCGACCTGTCCGAGCACGCGCTCATCGGACTGACCGACCGGATCGCCTTCCACGAGGTGGCGAACGCCCTGGACCCGGCCCACGCCACCCAGACCACCTGCGCGTCCGTCTTCAGCTGACGCCCGATCGCTCCGCCGGGGCCTGTCCGGCCTGAGCCGCCGGTCAGGCCCCGGAGTTCTGATCAGCGGCCGTGCCGGCCACCGCTCACCGCACGCCGCCGCACCGAGGCGAACAAGGTCGCCGCCCCGAGGGCCAGCACGGCCGCGCCGCCGACGGCGAGATACCGGGTACCGGAGTCGGCGCCGGTCTCGGCCAGGTCCTCGGTGGCACCGGCGGCCTTCGGCGCGTCGGCGCTCGCCTCCTCGGCGTCCGCCGTCTGCGCCTCGGCGGCCGGCGTCGCGCTCGTCCCCGTGTCCGTTCCCGCGTTCGTCCCGGTGGTCGCCGCCGCGGTCGGTTCCGCCGACGTACCGGCGTCGTCGTCCCCATGGCCGTGGTGCTCGACCGTCGACTTGTCGGCACCGTCCTCGATCTGCTGGTCGGAGGGCGCGGAGGCGGCCGGGGCCGAGAAGGAGCCGCTGCCCGCGGAGCCGCTGCCCGCAGAGTCACCGGAACCGCCGGAACCGCCGGAACCGCCGCCGAAGGTGACGTCCGAGCAGGAGTAGAACGCCTCCGGGCTGTCCGAGCGCTGCCAGGCCGCGTACAGCAGGTGCCTGCCCGAGCGCTCGGGGAGCGCGCCGGAGAACGTGTAGAAGCCGTTCGTCGCGACCGGGTCCGTGGCCGTCGCCACCGGGTGCTGGAGATCCAGGTCCGACCAGGCCGGCGGCTTCGTAGGGTCGTAGCCGGCCTGGGTGAGGTAGACCTTGAACGTGCCCTTGTGCGGGGCGGTCACGCGGTACTTGAAGGTGTACGCGCCGCTGCGCACGCCGGTCGCCGGCCAGTCGGCGCGGGCCAGGTCGAGCCCCTTGAACTCCTCGTTGTTCGCGCTGCACAGCTTGCCGTCCGGGACGAGCGTCCGGTGCCGCCCGTTCGCGTCGCCGATCCGGACGCCGTTCCAGTCGTAGAGCGCCTGCGTGCCACCGGCCGCGACCGCCGCCCTGCAGGCGGCCGACTTCGGGCTCTCGGGGCCCTCCGCATAGCACTGCGCGACCCGGCTCACGGGGTCGCCCATCGAGCCGTGCGCCGACGCGGGCGCGGCGGCGAGCGCGGTCAGGGCGAGCGGGGCCGTGCCCAGCGCGGCGGCGAGGGCGAGCTTGCGGCGAGCGGGCATGCAGGAACTCCTCGAGCGGTCCTCCGGGCGGGCAGGATCCCGTGGGGGGATGCTCAGCAAGTTAGCCCCGAGAAACCGTGAAATCGCCTGTCGGAGGCGTTCGAAGGAGATCCTTAGGACCGTCTTAAGGGAGTGCTCAGGCTGAGATCAGGTAGGTACCGTGGACGGCATGACACAGGACCGGATCCGGCCGGCCGTCACCGCCGACGTGCCGGCCGTGCGGGCCGTCACCGACGCCGCGTACCACCCCTACATCGAGCGCATCGGCGTGGTGCCGCAGCCCATGACGGCGGATCACGCGGCGAACGTGGCCGCGGGGCGCGTGTTCGTCACCACGGAGCCCGGGACCGGTGCGGTGATCGGCCTCGTCGTGCTGGAGGCGTACGAGGACCATCTCTTCCTCGACAGCATCGCCGTCCACCCGGACGCGCACGGCACGGGGGTGGGACGGCGGCTGCTGGAGTTCGTGGACGCACACGCGCGTGCGCTCGGCCTGCCCGAGATCAGGCTCTACACGAACGCGATGATGTGGGAGAACCGCGAGATCTACCCGAAGTACGGATACGAGGTCGTGGAACACCGCGTCGACGGGCCCTACGACCGCGTCCACTACCGCAGGCGACTGGTCTGACCGACGCGGGGGCCGGTCCGGTCAGCCGTCCGGCCACCAGGTCCGTGCGATGTCCTTGCGGATCTCCGGCCGTCCGGTGGGGCGCTGCTCGGCGTCCTCGCGGACCCGGCGGCTGTCCGACTTTCTCAGGGGCTTCTGCACTGTCACGCGGCGCATGGCTGCCTCCTTCGAGTGTCTACCGTGTTCCGTGTTGTCACGGAGGTAGACCCTTTCGGGGAGAGTTCCTCATCGGCGGCCGTCTGTCAGTGGCCGGAGTCACGAATCGATTGTCAGTGGCAGGTGTCACGCTTGGGGCATGACGGACGGGACAGCTGACAGGACGAACGGCAAGACCGCCGACGACACCGCTCCGACCTCGGCAGACGTGGACTGGGACGCGCAGGCCGCCACGTTCGACGACGAGCCGGACCACGGCCTGCGCGACCCCCGGGTGCGGGACGCCTGGGCCCGGCGGCTGAGCGCCTGGCTGCCCGGCCGGCCGGGCGACGTGCTCGACCTCGGCTGCGGGACCGGCAGTCTGTCGCTCCTCGCGGCCGAACAGGGACACCACGTGACCGGAGTCGACCGGTCCGTGGCCATGGTCGGTCACGCCCGCGAGAAGCTCGCCGGACGTGACGCCGTGTTCCTGGTCGGTGACGCGGCGGCACCACCGGTCGGCGAGCAGCGCTTCGACGCCGTACTCGTCCGGCACCTGCTGTGGGTGCTGCCCGACCCCGGCCGAGCCCTGCGGCACTGGCGGGACCTGCTGCGCCCCGGAGGCCGGCTCGTGCTGGTCGAGGGCGTGTGGGGCACGCTCGCACCGGTCGGCATACCCGCCTCCCGGCTCACGGCCCTGGTGACCCCGCTGGCCGACGAGGTGCGCCTGGAGCGGCTGTCGGACGACGCGCTGCTCTGGGGAAAGGACGTGACGGACGAGCGGTACGCGCTGGTGGCGACGACCTGAGCCGGACGACGGGGACCGGACGACGGGGACCGGACGACGGGAGCTCGGCGACGTGAACTCGAGGACAGGCACCTGACGACGGGAACTCGACGACGGGTGCCCGGTGATGTCTGCCCGGCGACGGGTGATCGCCCTAGCCGAGCAGTTCGTCGAAGCCGCCCTCGCGGGCCAGCCGTTCCAGGTGGTCGAGGGCGGCCACGGCGGCGGACGCGGCCTGCGGGTCCCGCTCCGCGAGGCCGCTCTCCTCGAACTCGTCCTCGTCCAGCCGTCGTACGTCACTGCCGTCGGCGGAGCGCCACAGGTCCAGGTCGAGGTCCTCCACGACGAGTTCGGTGCCGGAGAAGGTCGCGGGGCGGGCGATGTCGCAGTACCAGCCCTTGAGCGTGCCCGAGGGGTCACGCACCTCCATCACCGCGTACCACCGGTCCCGCCAGTAGTACTCCGTGAAGACGTCGCCCGGCTCGAAGCGCACGAAACCGAAGTCACGTACGGCCTCGCCCGCGAAGGGCGCGCGCACGACGATCCGGGTGCCGTCGTCCCGGAGCAGCTCCGCGGGGTAACGGATCTTCGTCCGGCCGGCCTTGACCAGGACGACGTCGACCGGGCGGCCCGGGTCAGCCGAGGTCGCGGACATACCGCACCTCCGTCGCGCAGATCTCGTACCCGAACCATTTGTTGATGGCGAGCATCGGGCCGTTCCCGTCGTCGTTGCCGGTGAACGCCTCGGTGCAACCGGCCGCGCGGGCGCGGTGCAGGGAGGCGTTCTTGGCGAGCTTGGCGAGGCCCCGGCCACGGAAGTCGCGGGCGGTGCCGGTCATGGCGGTGGAATAGCGGGCGGCACCGTCCGTGTGGGCCACGCTGAAGGCGGCGGGGCGACCGTCGACGACCACGACGACGGTCATGTCGCGGTCGAGGAGCGGGTGTTCCCAGTGCTCCTCGACCCAGGCCGCGTAGTCCGTGAACTCGCTGTCGATGTCGCTCGGTTCGTCCGACGCCGTCTCCGCGTCCAGTTCGAACAGCGGGCGCGGGTCGTCCGCGAAGTCGGCGGCCGTGCGCAGTTCGACGCCGGGCGGCGGGTCCTGGAGCGGCGGCAGCGTGCCGTTCGCCAGATCAAGGCGGAGGAAGTGCGCGCTGCGGCTGGCGCGGTAGCCGTGCCGCTCGGCGAAGGCGCGGTGGGCGGGTTCGTCGAGGACCCAGGAGAACAGCCGGGTCGCTCCCCGGGTGGCCAGGTACTCCTCGGCGGTGCGGACGAGGAGCCCGCCGGCGCCGCGGCGCATCCGGTCCGGGTGCACATAGACGTTGAGGTAGCCCTGGCCCGGCTCGGGGCTCTCGTGGGCCAGGCCGAGCTGGGCCGTGCCGATCACCTCGCCGTCCTCCTCGGCGACGAGGGAGCGGTAGTGGGCGTCCGGGTGGGTGTGCAGGAGCCGGTGGCGGACGGCGTCCGGGGTCCACAGCACGAACGGAAGGGCCCGGTGGCGGACATGGGCGAAGGCCTCGACATCCGGGCGGACATCGGGACGCAGCTCGCGCACGATCACAGTCATGCCGCCGCACGCTACGGTGGCCGCCGCCGGGGCGCCTCTCATTTTCGGGCGCGGCGGCGGCGGGTGCGCGACAATCGTCCCGTGACCTTGAAGATCGACATCGATGACGGCGCTCCGCCGTACGAGCAGGTACGGACGCAGATCTCCGCGCAGGCGCGGTCGGGGGCGCTGCCGGTGGGCTACCGGCTGCCGACCGTGCGCGGGCTGGCCGAGTCGCTGGGCCTCGCGGTGAACACGGTGGCCAAGGCGTACCGGGCGCTGGAGGCGGACGGCGTGATCGAGACGCGGGGGCGGCACGGCACGTATGTCGCGGCGGCCGGGGCGGCCGCGGAACGGGAGCTGGCGGCTGCCGCGCAGACGTACGTGGAGCGGGCCAGGCGCCTCGGACTCACGGAGGCGGACGCGCTGGCCGCGGTACGGCACGCCCTGCGGGCGGCTTACGACGGGTGACGACCAGCGGCTCGGCGACACAGCGGGTCAGCCGGTCAGTGGGTTCGGGACCCGTGGCTCGGCGGCTCGGCGGTTCTGTGGTCCGGCGGCTCAGCCGTGGGCGGTCTGTCGCAGGTCCCGCGGGGTGCGTGTCGGGGTGCGGGTCGGGGCGAGTCCCGCCGTGCGCGCCGCCCGGGCGAACACCCCCGCGTCCACGACGGCCGCCCCGCCGGGGTCGTTGTTGAAGTACGCGTACACGTCCCCGTTCTCGCACCAGGTGTCGGCGATGCGCCGGGCCCACGTCGACAGGGAGCGGCGGCCGTAGCGCGGCCAGGGCCGGGCGCGACCGTGGTGGAAGCGGACGTAGCCCCAGTCGGTGGTGCGCCACAACGGGGTGACCGGCCGCGACCCCGCGTCGGCCCAGCACAGGGCCGCGCCCCGGGACTCCAGCACCTCGCGCACCTCGGGCGTCCACCACGAGTCGTGGCGGGGCTCGACCGCGATCCGCGTGCCCTCCGGGAAGCAGGCGAGGCAGCCGTCCAGCAGCTCCGGATCCACGCGCAGGGTCGGCGGCAGCTGGAGGAGGACCGGGCCGAGGCGGTCACCCAGACCGGCCGCGTGGCTCATCAGCCGGGCGACCGGCTCCTCGGGGTCCCGTAGCCGCTTGATGTGGGTCAGATAGCGGCTCGCCTTGACCGACACCACGAAATCCGTCGGCAGCCGGTCGCGCCAGCCCTCGAAGGTCTCGCGGCTCGGCAGCCGGTAGAAGGCGTTGTTGACCTCCACCGTGACGAACCGCGTCGCGTACTCCTCCAGCCACAGCCGTACCGGCACGCCGGCCGGGTAGAACACCTCGCGCCAGTCCCGGTACTGCCAGCCCGACGTGCCCACGAACACGGTCATACATCCATGAAATCACCCAGGGCGTCGGAGGCGACCGTGGGATCGCCCGCCACTGGAGCGGCCGGCCACCGGAGACGCCGACCGCGGAGGCCGCCGACCGCAGGGGTCGCCGACCGCTAGAGGTAGAGCCCTCCCTCGTCGGCCCCGCCCCGCGGCTCCGGCACCGACGCCGGTGACGTCCCCCGGCGCAGCGCGTACAGCTCCGCCAGCGTCGCCCCCTCCCGGCCGACCCCTTCCTCCGCGCCCAGCCAGTCCACCGCCTCCGCGCGGGTCAGTCTGCCGACCTCGATGCGGGCCAGGCAGCGGCCGGGGCGGACGACGGCCGGGTGCAGGCGTTCCAGGTCCTCGTTGGTCGTGACGCCGACCAGGACGTTGCGGCCCTGGCCGAGCAGGCCGTCGGTCAGGTTCAGCAGCCGGGACAGGGCCTGGCCGGCCGTGTGCTTGGCCTCGCCGCGGATCAGCTCGTCGCAGTCCTCCAGGAGCAGCAGCCGCCAACGGCCCTTGCCCGCCGAGTCCTCCTCGCCGATCGCGATGTCCATCAGATAGCCGACGTCGCTGAAGAGCCGCTCCGGGTCCAGGACGCAGTCCACCTGGCACCAGTCCCGCCAGGAACGGGCCAGCGTGCGCAGCGCCGAGGTCTTGCCGGTGCCGGGCGGGCCGTGCAGCAGGAGCAGCCGGCCGGCGATGTCCTCCGGGGTCGTCTTCATCAGGCGGTTCATCGCGTCGGCCACCGGGGCCGTGTAGTTGGCCCGCACCTCGTCCCACGTACCCGCCGAGATCTGCCGGGTGGTGCGGTGCGGGCCCCGTCTGGGGGACACGTACCAGAAGCCCATCGTGACGTTCTCCGGCTGTGGTTCCGGCTCGTCCGTCGCGCCGTCCGTCGCCTGGTCGAGGACCTTCGCCGCGAGCTCGGCGCTGGTCGCCGTGACCGTGACGTCGGCGCCCCGGCTCCAGCGGGAGACGAGGAGCGTCCAGCCGTCGCCCTCGGCCAGGGTCGCGCTGCGGTCGTCGTCGCGGGCGATGCGCAGCACCCGGGCGTCCGGCGGCAGCAGGGACGCCCCGGACCGTACGCGGTCGATGTTCGACGCGTGCGAGAACGGCTGCTCGCCCGTCGCGAAGCGGCCGAGGAACAGCGCGTCGACGACGTCGGACGGGGAGTCGGAGTCGTCGACGTTGAGCCGGATCGGCAGTGCGTCGTGCGGGTTCGCGGACATGCCGCCATGATCCGGCACGAGGGCGTCCGTTGCACCCGGTTTCCGCAGTGCGCGCGAAGTGTCGGCCGTGTTCCCCACTTCCGGTGTATCCCTTTCTGCGTACCTCCCCGGATCCGCCCGGTCCCCGCGCCGTCCGCGCGCCGTCGGTCTCCCCTCGGTGTTCCCGCCTCCTCCTGTCCCGCCTCCTCCTGTCCCGTCGTGCCTCCTGTTACGAGGCTGTGCATTCACGACACCTGCCCGAACGGCCGTTCCCGCCGTTACTGTTGCCCTTGATGGGACGTCATGGGTGGAATTCGGGGGCACTGCGGTGGCGGCTCACCGCGCTGCTCGGCGTGGGCGTGGCCGCACTCGCTCTGATCGTGACCCTGATCAACACGCTGCCCGGGGGTGGTGGCAGCACCGTGGGCACCACGCCCGACGGCGACAAGGTCCACGGCACCCCCGCCGGCCCGAAGGGCCGGGTGGAGCCCGACGTGGGCTGGGGCTTCACGCACACCCAGTTCAGCGCCGACCAGGGTGGCGGCGCCGCCACCCGGCGGGTCGAGGGGCTGCTGTCGAAGGACGGGGGCCTGCCGCAGAACCAGGCCATCATGGGCTGGGGCGCCGACAACCCGGAACCGGTCAAGGGGCGTTATGACTTCGGGGCGCTGGACCGCCGTGTCGACTTCGTCCGCGCGTCGGGCGGCACCCCGGTCATCACCCTGTGCTGCTCACCGGACTGGATGAAGGGCGGCAAGGCCGGCGCCGACAGCACCGACTGGAGCCAGTCCGCCCTGGAGACGGCGCCGCAGTCCAAGCACTACGCGGACTTCGCCGCGCTCGCCGCGACCGTCGCCAAGCGCTATCCGGACATACGTCACTTCATCGTCTGGAACGAGTTCAAGGGCTTCTGGAACGACGCCGAGGGCCGCTGGGACTACGAGGGGTACACCCGGATGTACAACCTCGTCTACCAGGCCCTGAAGAAGGTCGACAAGGACATCATGGTCGGCGGCCCGTACCTGGTGATGGACAGTGTGGACCCGCGCGCGGAAGAGGCCTCGACGACGTTCAAGGGGCCGTGGGGCGCCATGGACCAGCGTGTCCTCGACGCGTTCGCCTACTGGAACGAGCACAAGGCCGGCGCGGACTTCGTCGTCGTCGACGGCTCCAGCTACACCAGGGACGACGAACTGCTGCCCGACGAGTTCGGCGCCACCGAGAAACTGACCGCCGTCGGCGAGTGGGTGCGGCGGCAGACCGGCGACCTGCCCCTGTGGTGGGCGGAGTACTACGTCGAACCCGCGGACGGCAACGACGACCGCAAGGGCTGGTCCGAGACCCGCCGGGTCGCCGTGCAGGCCGCCGGAATGATCGCGATGGCCAAGGGCGGCGCCTCCTCCGGCTTCTACTGGAACCCGGAGAAGGAGAAGGGCACCGCGTGCCCGGGCTGCCTGTGGAGGCCGACGGAGGCGTCGGACGGCGGCGGGAAGATGCCCATGTACGACCTGATCTCGCGGTTCGGCGCGGCCTTCCCGCCCGGCACGCGGTACGCGACGGTGTCCGTCGCCACGGACGACCTGCCCAACGTCCGGGTCCTCGCCACCGACCGGGTCGTCCTGGTGGTCAACACCCTCGACCGGCCGATCAGCGCGCAGGTCGACGGCAAGCGGTTCGCGATGCAGGCGTACGGGGTGAAGTGGCTCGGCCGCTGAGCCGCCGCACCCCGTACGTCGCTCACTTCATCGTCAGGAACCGTTGCACCAGCGAGGCGAACAGCACCGCCAGCAGCGGCAGCGTGAACCAGAACCCGCTCTGCAACCAGCGCTGCTGCCGCACGCTCGGCCGCATCGCGACCCTGGCCACCTCGCGCGCGGTCAGCAGCACGATCAGCGCGAGGGCCGCCAGCGCGCCGACCACCGACCAGGGCGTCCAGGTGATCTGCGGGCCGATCGGGCCCGGGTCGGCCTTGGGCACCCCGCCCGTGGGCTGCTCGCGCAGCGCGTACATGGTCACGTCGTCGTTGACGAGGACCTTCGTCAGCTCCGGCCGCCGGTCCAGGTTCTCCAGCAGCCGCGGTTCCCAGGTCGCCGAATAGCCCACGTCCAGTTCGAGGTAGACCACCTGGCTGCGGTTGACCATCAGATACGACTGGGGGCCCGCGTCCTTCAGCGCCTTGACCAGGCCCGACACCAGAACCGGGTCGCTGGGCGCCAGGGTCGGCACGTACTGCACCTTCTCCATGTCCCTCGCGCCCCACGGCAACGCCGGGGTCACGTTGTCCACGGTGTCGTTGCTCAGCCACAGCAGGCGTACGGTCGGGTCGTCATGGGCGTAGACGTAGTCCATGGCGGTGACCTCGCCTGGCCGGATCCGCTCGAACGGCTCGTTGCCCCAACGGGCCACCAGGAAGCCGCCCATGAGGATCAGACCCGCCAGCAGCGCCGCCATCGGGGCGAGGCTCACCCGGTCCTTGTCGCGTTCCTCGGCGGTGATCCCGGTACGCGGGAACAGCGCGAGGGCGGCGAGCAGGGCCGCGCCCGGCAGGGCGAACATGAAGACGCGCAGCGCCATCTCGCCGCCGTACGACTGCATGCCGAAGCCCAGGAACGGCACGAAGGTGAGGACGAGCAGCGACACCTCGCGATACCTGTGCTCGCGCCGCCGCCACCAGCCCCAGCAGGCGAACGCCATCACTCCGCCGGCCAGCAGTACCCGGGTGTAGAGCACCAGCTTGTGCGTGGAACTGCCGCCCTGGATACGGCCGGAGACGGACGTCGAGACATTGCTGCCGACCCCGCCGACCCCGCCGAACAGGTCGTCGAAGTGGCCGGACCAGTACGGCTCGGCCATGAAGCCGACCCAGGCCGCCACGATCACGGCGAACAGCAGCGGCAGCCCGCGCAGCTCGGAGCGGCCGAGCACGACCAGCGCCGCCAGTACGCCCAGCATCACGAACGGGGTGAGCTGATGGGCCGGGACGCTGGCCGCGAACAGGCCGACCAGCACGCCGAGCAGCACCGCCTGCTGACGCCGGTTCGTCGGCTCGACCTCCGCCTCGCCGGGCCGCCGCTTCGTCCAGAGCACGCGCGGGGCGCGGAACCAGACCAGCAGGATCGCCACGAAAGCCAGGTAGAGCAGGTAGGTGAAGCCCTGCGGGGAGAAGTAGTCCTGGCCGACCCAGCCGCTGAGCACGAAGATCCAGATGCCGGTCCACTTGGCCCGCCAGCTCGCCCGCAGCGAGCGCACCAGCAGGAACATGGGCGCCAGGTAGAGGAGTTGGATGGCCAGCGGCCACCAGCGGATCAGCTCGGTGTAGTCGGTGACCCCGCAGGCCTTCAGCACGAACGTGGCCGCCGCGAAGAAGCCGGGCCAGCTCCAGCGCGCGTCCAGGTCGGGCACGGCCGAACCGGTCCGGTGGATGTAGTCGAGGAAGCCGAGGTGCTGCCAGGCGGTCGCGAACCGCGGCTCGGTCTCGATCACGGCGGGCAGCGCGTGCAGCGAGACGACCGTCGCGAGCAGCGTGACCAGCAGCAGCCCCTTGTGCTCGCGGCCCAGCCAGAGCAGCGACGCGAAGACCCCGATCAGCAGCGCGGCGCCGACCAGCGTCGGCAGCGGCAGCACCGAGATCAGTCCGAGCCCGCCCATCTCGTCGAGGTCGGCCTCGCCGAGGCGCAGCGCGGGCACCCAGTACAGCAGCAGCGCGGCGGTCAGCAGACAGCCTAGGACCAGACCGGGGCGGGTGGGCAGCAGCCGCTCGCTCCAGGAACGCGGCCCGACGGGTCCGCGTACGGGCGGATCCTCGGACGTGAGCGGATCCTCGCGCACGGGATCGTCCCCGGACGGGTCCTGCCGTACGAGGGTCTCCTGCGCCTCCCGGTCGCTCTCCCGGGCCGCGTCGAGGTCCCGGTCCAGGCCGCCGAGGCCGGTGCCGAAGTCGGCCCCGAACGGGGCGTCGACCTCCGCCTCGTCGCGGCGCGCGGCGTCGGCCGGGCCGAGCGACGCCTCCGACCCGGGCGGCCGCTCCGGCTCCCGGGCCGGTCGCGGGTCGGCGTCGACGACGGGGGTGCCGGTGGGCGGCGTGCCCGGACCGGGCCGGACGTCCGGCCGGCGCTCCTGGTGGTCGAAGTCGACGTGGATGCCGAGGGCGAGGGTGTCGGAGTCCAGCGCCCAGGCGGGCCCCCGCCTGCGGGGCGCGCCCGGGGCGGGGACCTCGCGCGCCCCCAGGTCGGCGAGGTCCCCGTCGGGGGCCGCGGTCTCGGCAACCGCGGTTGGCGCGGCCCTGACCGTCCGGTACAGCCGGGGCGCGGCGAGCGTCACGATCACCGCGAGGCTGGAGATCTCGGCGACGCCCGCGCCGACCAGGCCCATGCGCGGCAGGAGCAGCAGCGTCAGGCCGAGCACCAGCACGCACAGCAGGCCCTGGAGCCAGGCGAGTCCGCCGGTGCGGCTCTGGGCACGCAGCACCGCGAAGTACGTCTCCATCACGACCCGCAGCACCGCGCCGACGGCGAACCAGCGCAGCAGCGGGGTGGCCGCGTCCGCGTAGCCCGAGCCGAAGACGCCCAGGATCCAGGGTGCGCCGACGAACAGCACTCCGCAGACCGGCAGCATGATCCGGGCCATCCGCTTCAGCGCGGCCCGGGTGTTGGCGGCCAGCCGGGCCGGGTCGTGCGAGCCCTCGACGGTCAGCGAGGCGCCCATGTTGATGGCGAGCAGGTTGACCGTGCCGCCTATGGTCGTGGTGATGTAGAAGTACGCGTTGTCCTCGGAGCTGACCTGCGAGGCGATGATCACCGGGACGAGGTAGACCACGGCGAGGGAGAACAGCGAACCGGTGTAGTCCCCGGCGAGGAACCGTCCGACCTCCTTCAGGGTCGGCGGCTTCGCGTGCTCCGCGGTCGCCTTGACGTGCCGCGGCACCAGCCGGCGGAACACCAGCCAGCCCAGCGGCACCACGGAGGTGGCGATCGCGGCGACCCAGGACACGAAGACGCCCGTCGTGGGGATCGCCACCGCGAACGCGACCAGCAGCCCCAGCTTGACGGCCGAGAACACGGTGTTGCCGACCGGCACCCACAGCGCGCTGCGCAGTCCCGTCAGCACACCGTCCTGGAGCGTGAGCAGGTTCCAGGCGACGATCGCCACGACGAAGCCGAGCCCGTTGATCGGCCCGTGCAGGAAGCGGTACGAGGGCCCCCACATGCCCAGGGTCAGCAGGAAGACGCCCGCGGCCACCGCCACGATCGCCGAACTACCCGCGTACGTACGGAAGATGAGGCGGCCCGTGGCCCGCCCGGCGACCGGGATGAAGCGGGCCAGCGCGCCCGTCAGGGTCACCGCGGTCAGGCCCGCGAGCAGCTTCATCGCGGCGATCGCGGCCGACCCCTGGCCCACCGCCGACTCGGAGTAGTACCGGGCGGCGGCGAGCCAGAAGCCGAGGCCGAGCACCGCGGAGATGCCGGTGTTGAGCATCAGGGCGTAGGCGTTGCGGAACAACTGGTTGCCGCCGCCGGAGGACCCGCCCAGGCCGGGCAGGCGCAGTCGACGCGCCGTCCGGTCGGGCGCCTCGGTCACGGTCGACGCTTCCTGGGCTGTGGTCGTCGTGTCAGACACGGGAACGGCTGGCCTTCCGGCGGATCTGGCGGGCTCTGCGGACCATCGCGTACCCCTTGGTCAGGGCACGGTCCCTGGCGAAGTCACGAGCGATCGAGCGGCCCTCGACGAGCCGCTCGAACTCCTCGATCCCGGTGCTGCGGCGCACGGTGACGCGTTGCAGGGCGTACGGCCCCTGGCGGCGGCGGGCGAGTCCGTTGCCGACGGCGAGCGCCTGGGCGAAGCCGTGCGCGCGCACCGCCTGCCGCACCCGACGGCTGGAGTAGCCGTAGGGATAGGCGAACGACACCGGCAGGGCGCCCAGTTCGTCGGCGACGATGTCCCGGCAGCGGGTCAGCTCGTGCCGCAGCGAGCCGTCGTCGAGCTGGTCGAGCTGCGGGTGGCTGTGGCTGTGGCCGCCGATCTCGACCTCCGCCGCCGCGAGGTCGCGCACCTGGTCCCAGTCGAGCATGGTGTCCAGGCCGCCGCCGGTGTCGTACGCGCCCCGGATCCAGCCGGTGGACACGAACAGCGTGGCCGCGAAGCCATGTTTGGCGAGGACCGGCAGGGCGTGCCGGTGCACGCCCTCGTAGCCGTCGTCGAAGGTGATCAGGACCGGGCGCGCGGGCAGCGGCCGGCCGGACCGCCAGCGAGCGGCCAGGTCGGCCGTGGTGACCGGGGTCAGGCCCAGGTCACCGACGAGCGCCAGCTGTTCGGCGAACGCCTCGGGGGCGACCGACAGCGTCCGGGTGGCGTCGTTGGGGTCGGCCGCGACCGCGTGGTACATGAGGATGGGCACGCGTGGCTCAGTCATGTGCTTCCTCCGTGCTCCCCTGGCTCCCCTGGCCCACCCGGCTGCCCTGACTGTCCTGGCTGCCCTGACCGTCCTGGGTCGCCTCGATCCGCACCACCGAGAAGGTGGCCCCGCCCCCGCGTGTCTGGGCACGGCCCACGACATACCCGCCGGCCGCCGTGAGTACTCCGGCGACGATCGCGCCGGCCCGGCCCGCGCCGCCCGGCCGGGCCAGCAGCGCGTCGCGCAGACCGCGGACCACACCGGCCGGCAACACCCGGGTCGCGTACCGCCGTTCGGACTCCAGGCCCTTGTCGGCGCCGACGCTGCGGGCCACCAGCGCCTTGGACAGGCCCTCCGCGTAGGCACGCGTGCGGAAGTACCCGAAGTGCTCGCGCGCCTCGGGCACCCGGTGGTGGATCACGGCGCGGTCGTCGATGAGCAGCACCGCGTCGGGTCTCGCCCGGGTGAGGCGGATGCACAGCTCCGTCTCCTCGCAGCCCAGCGGCCGGCGGTCGCCGTCCCGGCCGATGCCGGTCGCGAATCCGCCCGCCGCGTCGAACGCCGTACGACGGAACGAGGCGTTGCCGCCCAGGACGTTGCGCACCCGGACCCGGCCCGGCGGCAGGCCCCGGTACGTGCAGCCCACCACCCAGTCGAACTCCTCCGGGAACCAGGCGGGCCTGCGCCCCGACGCCCAGATCGGCACCGTGCGGCCGCCGACCGCCATCACGCGCGGGTCGGCGTACCCCTCGGCGAAACGGCGCAGCCAGTCCCGCTCGGCCACGGCGTCGTCGTCGAGGAACGCGACGACCTCGCCGCGCGAGGCGGCGATGCCGGTGTTGCGGCCCGCGGACAGCCCGCGGGGACCCGCGTTGGCGAGGACCTGCACCTCGCCGGCTTCCCGGTACTCCTTGTACTCCTTGGTCAGGCGGTCCAGGAGCGCCGCGTTGTGGTCGACGACCAGCAGCGTCTCCAGGGCCGGACGGGACTGCGCCCGCACGGAGGCGACCGCCGCGAGGATGTCCTCCCAGCGGTCCTCCGTGTACACGCAGATCACGACGGAGATGTCGGGACCGCTCAAGACACCTCTCCCCGGACCGAGTCGAGCATCGGCGAGTGGTGGGCCTGCCGGCGCAGCTCACGCCGGTTCGAGCGCTCGCCGAGGATCACCTTGAGCACCCGGAACCCGTCCCGCACGGCCCGCAGATTGCTCGTGCCGTGGATGCGGAGGTACTCGTGGCTCGGGATCTCCTGCACCTTCAGACCGGCCTTGACCACCCGGATGTTCATCAGGGTCTCGACCTCGAAGCCCGTGCAGTCGAGGTCGATCTTGTCCAGGCAGTGCCGCCAGAACGCGTTGTAGCCGTAGCAGAGGTCGGTGTAACGGGCGCCGAACTTGCGGTTGACGACCGTGCACAGCGCCCAGTTGCCGAGCTTGCGGATGAAGGTCATGTCGTCGGTGCCGCCGCCGTTGGCGAAGCGGGAGCCCTTGGCGAAGTCCGCGCCCGAGACGAGGGCGGAGACGTACGACACGATCTCGTTGCCGTCGGCCGAGCCGTCCGCGTCGACCATCACGATGATGTCGCCGGTGCACGCCTCGAACCCGGTGATCAGGGCGTCCCCCTTGCCCTTGCCGTCCTGTGCGACGACCCGGACCCCGGGCCACAGATCGCGGGCGACCTCGACGGTGTCGTCGGTGGAGTTGCCGTCCACCAGGACCACTTCGTGGATCCAGTCCGGAAGGGTCTTGAAGACGTACGGAAGGTTCTCCGCCTCGTTCATGGCGGGTATCACCACGCTCACCGGTGGCGCGATGGCCAGGTGAGAGGAGATCGGCCGGTAGTGCCCGGCCGTCATCGGATCCTGCCCCGAAGTGGGCGGGCGCAGAACTGAGCTCATGGGTCTGGTCCCTCTCGTCCGGTGGACCGCCCGCCCCTGGGCGGCCCGGCTATGTGTCCGGTTCGAAAGGGGGGTTTCTCATCCACGGCACGGCGGAATGGCTCTCCGTGCACGCGGATGAGCTGGCAAAGCTGGCCGGCCCGCCGGAGTACGACGGCCGGTCGCGCGGCACGACTCGGCGACAGATGCGCTCACCGAGCACGGCACCCCCCTACCGCGCCCCGCCCCGGTTCGCCGCGGCCCTGTGGTCCCTCCCCTGAGCCGTGTGCCGACGGACCGATGCGGGTGAGATGTACGACGGTATTGATGATTGAACCTGTATGGCAAGACCTGGAACGAGGCTCACCTTTTTGTTGGTTTGGTCGTTACACTACTTTGTTCGGTGTTGCTCATCGGCTCGAACGGAAATGACCCACCCGTTTGAGCAGGCGGTCCGCCGGTTCGAACAGTTCCGGACGGGCCAGTACCGCGTTGCGCAGCGCCCGTACCGGGGCACGGCGTGCCCGGTGTCCGACCGCCACCGGGTGACGACGTGTCACCCACCCTTCGGACACGGCGACTTCGCGTGTCTTCAGGGAGTCCTTGTAGCCCTTCTGGCCCCGGCCCAGATCGAGGTACGCGATGCCGTCCGCGGCGGCCGCCTCGGCCATGCGCAGATGCAGGATCAGGCCCGGGGAGTACTTCGCGAACGCCGGGTCGTACGCCGGGAACCAGCAGGCCAGTACGCGCTCGGTGCGCAGTCCGAAGTGGGCGGCGACCGGCCTGCCGTCCGCGTACAGCACCGACAGGATGCCGGCGAACGGCTCGGAGCGGCTGTGGAACAACTGCCGTACGAGCCGGCTGATCCACTCGTGCGCGAAGCGGTCGCTGCGTCCGGTCCTCCGGTACTGCGCGGACTTCCACGCCATCAGGGCGTGCAGCGCGGCCGGATCGCGCTCGTCATGGACGTAGCGCACGTCCTTGGCGTCCCGGCCGAGCCTGCGCTCCTTGGCGAGCGTGGTGCGGGTGAACTTCGGCGACCGGTCGCGCAGCCCGTCCAGATAGGTCTCGTAGCCCTGGTCGACATCCATGACCGGGGACGGGAAGGTGCCGGAGGCTCCCGCCTCGAACGGCTGCTGGCCTTCCACCAGATGGTCGAACTCCCATAACGACAGTCCGCAGGCCCGTAACAGCTCGCGGGCGTCCCAGGTGAACCCGGGCCGGTGCACCAGGCCCTGGGCGTCGGAGACACCGAGGCCGACGGCTCTGCCGACACCGGCGGCGGTTCTCCGGAACGGGAAGTACGCGGCCGGCTCCCCGTCCTCCAGGACGACCGCGATCCGCACGCCGCGTCTGACCCGGCCCGTGGCGAGCGTGAACTCGGGCGACAGGAACGGGTTCGCGAGACCGGGCGCGTCGTGCAGATGGGCCTTGGACTGCATCGCCGTCCACGCCGCCCGGTGGGCGGCGCTCAGCTCGCCCGGGCGGTACACGCTGATGTCCACGTCAGGAGCCCTGTCTTCTCGCCGTACGGCCGCGCCGTCGCCGCACCGGAACCAGCAGGAGAGCCAGGGCGCTGAGCACGGTCACCGCCGTGATCCCGCCGGATACCGACCAGCGGTGCACAGCGAGCATGCCCTGGGCCACCAGCATGTCCAGAACGATCGCGCCCGCAACCGAGGCGAGCACGCGACCGAAAGGATCCAGCCCCCGCAGGGCGGCCGCGATGGCGGTCGCCGGGGCCACGAGCAGGAAGAACAGGGTGAACGGGCCGCGCAGGGCCGAGTCCGAGTCGGTGAGCGCGAGCAGCGCACCGATCGCCCCGACGGCCGTGGCGGCGCCCGCGAGCAGCGGTGACAGGTCCCTCCCCGGTCCTGACCGCGGCTGTTCGGTGTCCTCCGTCGATGCTGTCGAAGCTGTCTTGATACCTATGTTCTGCATTGGCGACTTTGCCCCCCGAAGCGCCGGATGCCGGGCTTCAATGTCGCGCAGCCGGAAGGGCGTCGTCAAGATGCGGAAGTCGTTCACCGCGGTTCTCGTCCGGGACGGGGGCAGGCGGTGCGGCCGGGGCGCCGGATGCGGCCGGGGCGAAGAAATCTTGGCATGGACACTTCCTGTCAACACGCGTAGTTGCTACGAAAGTTGAGGCAGAGATCCTGCTAAAGGGAGGTTCCATGAGACGTTCCCGAATCACGGCATTCGTCAGCTCACTCCTCCTCGCCGGCGGCATCGCCCTCACCGGGACAGGTATGGCGCAGGCGTCCGAGAACGCCGCAGCAACCGGATACGTGGCCCTGGGCGACTCCTACTCGTCCGGGGTCGGCGCCGGCAGTTACATCAGCTCCAGCGGCGACTGCGACCGCAGCACGAAGGCGTACCCCTACCTCTGGAACGCCGCCCACGCCCCGTCGTCGTTCACCTTCGCCGCCTGCTCGGGCGCCAGGACGGACGAAGTTCTGGCGAGTCAGCTCGGCGGGCTCAGCACCTCGACCGGCCTGGTCTCGATCACCATCGGCGGCAACGACGCGGGATTCGCCGACGTCATGACGACCTGTGTGCTCTCCTCCGACAGTGGCTGCATCTCCCGCATCAACACCGCCAGGGCCTACGTCGACTCGACGCTGCCCGGCAAACTCGACACCGTCTACAACGCGATCAGCGCCAAGGCCCCGAACGCTCATGTGGTCGTGATCGGCTACCCCCGCTTCTACAGGATCGGCGCGACCTGCGTCGGCCTCTCCGACACCAAGCGCGCCGCGATCAACGCCGCGGCCGACTACCTCGACGCCGCCGTCGCGCAACGCGCCGCTGCCCACGGCTTCACGTTCGGCGACGTCCGTTCCACGTTCACCGGCCACGAGATCTGCTCCGGCAGCTCCTGGCTGCACAGTCTCAACTGGCTGGACATCGGCGTGTCCTACCACCCGACCGCCGCCGGACATTCGGGCGGCTATCTGCCGGTGCTGACGAACGCGGCCTGATCTCTCACGGAGTGGCGGAGAGCGAGGGGGAGGCCTCGTCCGACGGGGTCTCCTTCACGCACGTCACCGAGAACGGCACAGCGTCGGACGTCTCGTTCACCGGATCGCGCACCTCGACGCTGATCTCGTTCGTGAACGTGCCGGTCTCCGAGTACGTCGTCACGATCACCTTGTCCTGCCGGGACCGCCCGCCGTCCGCGGCGAACGACAGCGTCTTCCAGCCCGGGTCCGAGACCTGGCCGTTCTTCGAGACCCAGCGGTACGTGACCTCCGCCGGCAGCCTGCCCACCCTGATCGTCGCCGTGAACGCGGGCGCGTCCGCGTCCGGCGGCGGACAGCTGCCCTCGTAGTGCGTGTGCGCGCCCGTGAGGGTGACGTCGACCGTCTGCGGTGCGGGCGTCGTGGGACCGCTGCTGTGGGCCGACGGGGACGGTGTGTCGTCCGGGGAGCTCTGCTCGCTCGCGGAGGGCGAGATCCCGCTGCCGCTCTCGGTGGTGGCGCCGCCCCCCTTGTTCCCCTTGTCGCCGTCGCCGTTCAGCAGCGCGTACGTCAGGCCGGCGATGGCCAGCGCGAGGGCGGCCAGCCCCGCGATCAGCACGACGGCGGCGCGGCGGTTGCCGCCCGGCCGGTTCGCGGTGGCCGTCGCTGCGGACGCGGGCTCCGGCGTGGCCGCGGGCCCGGGCCACGGTGGCGTCGGCGGTTCCTGGCGCGACCCCTGCGGGCGGCCCGCGACCGTCGGCGGATACGACGGCGAGCGTACGGTGTCCGCGCGCGGATCGCCCCCCGCGCCGATCAGCCGCAGATCCCGCTCGGCCTGCCCGGCGGACAGCCGCTCGGCCGGGTCCTTGCGCAGCAGCCCCTCGATGACGGGGGTGAGCGGGCCGGCCCGGTACGACGGCGGCAGCTCGTCCTCGACGATCGCGCGCAGGGTGTTCAGCGGAGTGGCCTGGCGGAAGGGGGAGTTGCCCTCGACCGCCGCGTACAGCAGCACGCCGAGCGACCACAGGTCCGACTCGGGCCCCGGGGTGCGCCCGAGCGCCCGTTCCGGCGGCAGGAACTCGGGCGAGCCGATCACCTCGCCGGTCATGGTCAGCGCGGAGCTGCCCTCGACCATGGCGATGCCGAAGTCGGTGAGCACCACCCGGCCGTCGTTCGACAACAGCACGTTGGCCGGCTTCACGTCCCGGTGCAGCACCCCCGCCTCGTGCGCGGCGCGCAGCGCGGCCAGCACCTCGGCGCCGATCTGAGCGGCGCGCTGCGGGGTGATCGGGCCCTCGGCGTCCAGGAGTTCGGCGAGCGAGACGCCGCGGACCAGCTCCATCACGATCCAGGGCCGGCCGTCCTGCGTGGCCACGTCGTACACCGTCACCACGTTGCGGTTGGCGACCCGGGCGGCCGCCCACGCCTCGCGCTCCAGCCGGGCGTACATCCGCTCCACCTCGGACCTCGGCAGTCCGGCCGGGGCACGCACCTCCTTGACGGCGACCTCGCGGTGCAGCACCTCGTCGCGGGCCCGCCACACGGTCCCCATGCCGCCCTCGCCGAGTGGCGACAGCAGTCGGTAGCGACCCGCGATCAACCGTTCACTGCCCGGTTCTTCGGACACCGGTGGCCCCCTCCGCATCCAGGCGAATACCTCCACAAAAGTAGCTCAGCCGAGTACGGATGCCGCCCCCTTGAGCACCAGTCCGGTCCCGAGGGCCACGACGACCAGGGCCGACCACAGGGGTGTGGTCCGGCGGACGGCGGTGACGAACGGGTGGGCGCTCCAGCGGGGGCCTCGGTCGAGTACCCGGGTCATACCGCTACCCAGCCTGACGACGGCGAACCCGGCCGCGGCGAGCGTGAGGGCGAGCCCGGCGCCGTACGCGCCGACGAGCAGCAGCCCGAACCAGGCCTGGCCCAGCGCGGCGGCGCCCACGAGCACGACGACGGCCGACGGACTGGGCACGAGCCCACCGGCGAAGCCGAGGAGGATCGTGCCGCGCAGGGTGGGGGCGGTGGGGTGGGTGTGGGTGAAGCCGTTGTGGGTGTGTTCGAGACCGCGGCTGTGGCTGTGCCCATGTCCGTGGCTGTGCCCATGTCCGTGGTCGTGGTCGTGGTCATGTCCGTGGTCCTGGTCACGTCCGTGCCCGTGGTCGTGTTCGTGCGGGTGGGACTCCGACGGTGCTGCGGCTGTCGATGTGGCCTGGGCGCGAGCGCCGACGAGGGCGAGTGGACGCTCCCTGGCCTCCTCGGTCACGGGAGTGTGCGAGTGGCCGTGCTCATGGCCGTGGCCGTGTTCGGGCCCCTGTTCGTGGCCGTGTTCGTGGCCGTGTTCGTGCCCGTGTCCATGGCTTCGGCTGCGCCATGCCCGTCGTACGAGACTCACCCCCGCCAGCAGTACCAGCGCACCGCTCGCCACGCCCAGCCAGGCGATCACCGAGGGCGCCGCGGCCGAACCGGCCGTCACCAGCAGGCCCAGGGCGACCACGCCCAGGGTGTGGGTGACGGTCACGGACGCGGCGAGCGGCAGGACGTCCTTGAGGCGGGCCTTTCCGCCGCGTGCCGCCGCCGTCGCGGCCATGATGGTCTTGCCGTGGCCCGGGGCGAGCGCGTGCAGCGCGCCCAGGGCGATCGCGATGAGCAGGGCCAGCGCGGCGAAGCCGAGGGTGAGGTCGTGGCGGGCGACCAGATCGTCCAGGGCCTGGGTCCAGCGGTCGGCGCCGCGGGGCAGTACGGAGGCGGCGGGAGCGTCCCGGCCGCCGTCCTCGACCAGGGCCGGGCCGCCGGGCCGCAGCTTCAGGGACGCGTCCGCGGTGTCGGCCGGGGAGGAGAGCAACTCCTGCGGGTAGCTCGTCAGTTCGTGTGAGATCGAGTCCTTCGGCACGTCCGTCGCGGTGAGCGTCGTACGGTCGCCGCGCGCGGTGATCTCCCGCCAGCCGGGGCCGGTGGACGCGCCCGCGCTGTGGAAGCGGAGGGATACCGGCTCGCCCGCGGGCAGCGGTGCGGTCAGCCGGCACTCGACGCGCAGGGTGTCGAGTCCCGCCTGGCCGGGCCGGAGCCGGGCACGGCTGGTGTCGACGGCGAGGGCGACGGCACGTCCGTCGACGGTGACCTCGCTGCCCTCGGCGGCCTTCTCGCACCGCTGCCGCGCCCACTGCGCCGTGCCCAGCCGCCGGAGGTCCGGCTTGGCCTGGGTGGCCGGGATCTCGGCGAGGTCCTCGACGTGGTCGACGCGGAGCCGGTCGGGGGCGGCGACGAGACCGTCGTAGCGGTTGACCGTGAAGTTGCCGAGGGGGTGGGCGCTCGCGGCCGCGGCGGGGACGAGCGCCAGCGCGCAGGCCGCCGTGAGGACGGCGGCGCCGGAGGCGAGCAGACGACGGGGTTTCACCGGGCCGCCTCCAGGGACTTCAGCGCGGTCCTGGCCGCTCGGGCGCCGAGGGGCGAGAAGCCCGGGTTCAGCTTCAGGGCGGCGGCCAGGTGGGTGCGGGCGTCCTCCGGGTGGCCGGTGGCCCGCTCGATCACGCCGCGGTGGTAGAGGAACGAGGCGTTGCGGTAGCCGGTGGCGGTGGCCCGGCGGGCGTAGGGGAGTGCTTCCGTGTCCCGGCCGTCGACGTGCAGGGCCCAGGCGAGGGCGTCCGCGGTGTGCACGGTGTGCCGGCGGTCCCACTCCGCGCGGGCGGCGCGCAGCGCGGACTTCGCGTCGCCGTGGTCGGCGGCGGCGAGCGCGGTGTCGAGGTCGGCGTTGACGCCGTTGGCGCGGGCGAGGGCGGTCCAGGCGTCCACGAGGGCGTACTGGTCGTAGGCCCTGGCCCGGTCGCCGTCTGCGCCGCGGGACTCGTACAGTTCGCCGAGTTCGACGAGGGGGCCGGGCAGCGGGTAGCGGGACACGACGTCCTCCATTGCCTCGAGCGCTCCGGACCGGTCGCCGCTCGCGGACCGGGCGCGGGCGCGGCCCTCGAGGGCGGGGAGGTAGTTCTCGTCGGCGCCGAGGGCGCGGGCGTAGTGGTCCAGCGCGCTCTTGTACTCGCCCTGATTCCAGGCCAGTTGGGCGAGCTGGGTGGAGACGTAGGCCACGTCGCCGGGGGAGGCGGCGGTGTCCAGGGCCTGTTCCAGGACCCGGCGGGCCGTGGCCACGTCGCCGCGCAGTTCGTGCACGTACGCGTAGCGCGTGAAGACCGGGACGCCAGGGTGCCGGGCGTCGGCGATGTCGGCCGCCTTCTGCGCGTCCTCGTACCGGCCGAGCTCGACGAGAGCGTCGACGCGCGAGCAGAGGGCGCGTTCGCTGTAGGGGTTCTGCTTCAGCGCCCGGTCGGCGTACTTCAATGCGTTCGCGAAGTCGTGCCGGGCGGCGGCGAGGGCGGCGCGTCCGGCCAGGGCGGGGTCGTTGTCGGGCGACAGGTCGAGCGAGCGCTTCAACGCCTGCTCGGCCTGCGGGTAGCGGGAGGGGTCGCCCTTGGTGCGCGCCTGCTCGACGTACGCCAGTCCGAGCGTCGCCCAGCCGCCGAAGTCCTTCGGCTGGCTCCGCAGATGGGCCTGGAGCGCGGTGATGCTCGCGTCCAGGTCCGCGCTGCCCAGCAGGGCGGGCGAGACGGCGGCGGGCGCCGCGGCGACGGCGACACCGCGCCCGTCCCGGACCGCCCCGACCGCCACCGCCCCTGCGGTCAACGCCACGGCCAACAGGGCCGCACAACCCGCGAGTCGACCGACCCGCCAGCGCCGCCCGGCGGCGGCGACACGCCGCACGGCGGTGAGGCGGGGGTCGGCGGGGGAGGTGCTGGTGAGGTCGGTGACATCGGTGGTGCCGGTGACCTGAGCGGTGCCGGTGCCGGTGGTGCCGGTGGTGCCGGTGGTGCCGGTTCCCGTGCCGGTGACGTCGCTTCCCGTGTCGGTGGTGCCGGTGCCGGTCCCCGTGCCGTCCGGCGCCGGTGAGGCGGAGGGCGAGGCGGCCTCGCTCCGTGGTGCGTTGTCGTTCGTACGCGGGGCCATGCCCTCTCCTCGGATCGTCGTGCGGGGCGGCGCGGCCCGCACCGTGGGGGATTGTGGATGTGCGGGCCGCGCCGGTCTGTGGGGGTGCGGTGCGCCCTAGTACGGCCGCTGCATGCGCCGGCGCCACCAGGCCAGGCCCAGGCCGATCAGCAGGACACCGGCCGCGCCCGAGGCCGCCGAGGCGGCGATCAGCGTGGTGTCGGCGCCGCTGCCCGCGGCACCGGCCGGCTGGAGGGCGTCGCCGAGCTGGCTGCGGACGTCCGTGCCGCTGGCCGTGCCCTTGGCGAGCGCGCCGCGCGAGCCCGAGGTCGGGTTGGCCAGGTACGGGAAGGAGTGGCCGAACTTCTGGTCGTTGGCGTCGACGGCGTCGCCCAGGTCGTTCTTGGAGCCGACCAGTTCGCCCTCGACGACCTGGAGGGAGGCGTCGATCACGTCGTCGGTGAGCCGACGGCCGTTCGGGAAGCCCGCGTTGTCACCGTCCAGCACGCCCAGCCGCTTCGGGCTGGCGGTCGGCTTGATCGAGGTGTTCAGGCGCAGTTCCTCGGCCGGCTTCACGTGCGGCGGCTGGTTGAGGCCCTTCACGCCCTTCAAGAAGACGTCGACCAGGTCGTTGCGCGGCTCGGCCGGCGCCTTGATCTTGTAGATCGCCTCGATGAGCTTCGGCAGTTCGGGGTTGGTGACGTTCTTCAGGAACTGCGCGTCCTCCCACGGTGAGGAGGCGTTGAACTTGTCCTTGTCCTTCTGCGGGTTGACGACCTCGTTGACGAGCGGGTTGCCCAGCCGCGAGACCTGCGTGTAGTAGCCGCCCGCGGTCCTGCGCTGGGTCGTCGACCAGACGCCCACGATCGGCTGGTGGGCCGACTCGGTGATCATGTCGTTCGGGACCTGGAGGGCGATGGAGTTGACGTTGTAGCCCTTGAGGGTGTCCCGGCCGACCTCGGAGAGGTTCCCGCCGTACAGCAGGTCGAAGACGCGCAGGTCCAGGAAGAACGGGTCGTCCGCCTGCCCCGCGAACGTCTGCGCGCCGCTGGCGAGCTTGTGGATGGCCTGGTGGCGCAGCTTGCCGTAGTCCGGCATCGACGCCTTGCCGACGTTCGACGGCGCGACCGGGACGTCGTCCGCGATCTTCGTCTTCGACACCTGGTGCTGGTTCTTCAGCCGGATCAGGTCGATGTCGTACGTCTGGGTGATGTTGAGGTCGGGGTCGTCGAGGCTGTCGACCGCGCCCGTGTTGTAGAGGAACGTGTTCTTGTTCTTGGTGTGGGTCTTGAAGGTGTAGCGGAAGAGCAGCTCGCCCTGCGCGTCACCGTTGTTGTCGATGTGGATGTCGTACTGGGCGTCGTCCGCGAACGTGTAGAAGTTCGGTCCGCCGGCCGGTTCCTCGAAGGGGATCCAGTTTGCGACGATGGTCGTCGTGTCCGGCTTGTCCGGGCTCACGAAGGCGTACACGTCCGTGTTGTCGTACTGGGGTGTCCCCGAGATCAGCGGGGCTTCGCGGTGGCTGGAGGCGGAGGCCGCCCCAGGTTCCAGTATGGCCACACCGGCGGCTGTGAGCCCCCCGGCGGCCAGCGCACCACATATGAGGGCCGCAACGCTTCGGCGTCCCGTACCGCTCCTGGAGATAGGTGTCATGCCGTCCGTCCTCAGTGCCAACTTGCCTGACGGACGGGTATACGGCGCGATGCCCCCGATCGGATTGGTCTCTCGGGAAAATTCTTTTCTCGCTGTTCCACCCGCGTTTTCGGCCCGCTGATCCGTAACCCCATCCGGAGGTGCGTTCGTTGCGAATGCCTGGTGTGATGGGGCGGGCCGGCTGCGGCCGGGGAGAGGGGGACCGGGTGGAGGCGGACGAGCTTCTGGTGCTCGTGGCTGGTGGCGACCAGAAGGCATTCGAGAAATTGTACGGACTGGTGTCCGGGCCGGTGTTCGGGCTCGTACGACGCGTGGTGCGGGATCCGGCGCAGTCGGAGGAGGTGTCCCAGGAGGTACTGCTCGAACTGTGGCGCTCCGCAGCCCGCTTCGATCCCGGCCGGGGCAGCGCCCTCTCCTGGATCCTCACGCTCGCCCACCGCCGCGCCGTCGACCGGGTGCGCAGTGTCCGGGCGGCCGGGGAACGCGAGCAGCGTGAGGCGCGACGTGCCCACCACCCCGCCTTCGACCAGGTCACCGAGGAGGTCGAGGCGGGCTTGGAGCGCGAGTGGGTGCGCACCTGCCTGGACCGGTTGACGGCGCTGCAACGCCAGTCCGTCACTCTCGCCTACTACGACGGATACACCTACCGTGAGGTGGCCGAGCGGCTTTCCCTGCCGCTGGGCACGGTCAAGACACGTATGCGCGACGGACTCACCCAGCTGCGCAAATGCCTGGGAGGTGTCGCATGAGCGTCCTCGACCGCCTGTTCCGACGCGAGGATCCGCACTCGCTCGCCGCCCCCTACGCCCTCGACGCGCTGGAGTCCGCCGAGCGGCTGCGTTTCGCGCGGCACCTCGCGGGGTGCGACCAGTGCACCGCCGAGGTCCGCGCCCTGACCGAGGACGCCGTGAAACTCGCCTGGTCCACCGCCGCCTCGCCGCCGCCCGCGATGCGCGAACGAGTGCTGGCCGCCGTACGGACGACTCCGCAGCTGCCCGCCGCGGAACGGGAGCACGCGGCCCAGTTGCCGCCGCACGTCTGGGGCGCGCAGCCGCCACCCGCGCGGATGCGCGCGCCTCGTCCGCGCCCCCTGTTCGTCCCGTTCGCCACGGCGACGGCCGCCGCGGCCCTCGTCGTCGCCTCGCTCTTCGCGGTCCAGGCCGACCGCGCCCAGGACCAGCTGAACGCGGAGCGTGCCCAGTCGCGTGAGATCGCCCACGTTCTGGCGGCTCCGGACGCCCGTGCGACCACCGACCGGGACGCGCAGGGGCGAAGTATCGGAGTGATCGCTTCCGCCGAGGAGGGACGAGCGGTCGTCACCTTGAGCGGATATGACGGCCTGTCGAAGGGGCGGGTGCGCCAGCTGTGGCTCATGCGCCCCGACGCGCAGCCGCGCTCCCTCGGTCTCTTCGACGGCGACACGCCCTTGGTCACGTCCGGTCTCGACCGCTCCGCCACGTCACTCGCTGTGACCGTCGAGCCCGGCGGGGGCTCGGTCCGGCCCACCAGCCAGCCGGTTGTCCAACTCGCCCTGAAATCGCTCGGATTCGGAGAGTAATCGTCAACCCCCTTATGGGGAAGGTGAATCCTGTGACCGCGATACACGAGTGCCCCGAGGGAGCGATAGGGTTACTCTGCCCGGGCCGGGTGGACTCGTACGGGTGGGGAGTGACATGGAACAGATAACAGTGCGCAGCAGGGCCAGGGTCCCTGCGATCACCTGCGGGAGCAGCGCGACCAGTTCGCGTCTCGACCGCCATCTCTCGGTGCTGGCGGGCCCCGCCATACCGCAGCGGGAGACGGTCGAGGCGACCTCGCTGATGCGCGAGCTGACGGCACGTGACACCCACCCCGACACCACCAGCAGGGTTGCGCGCGTGCGTCGCGTCTCGCTCTTCGCGCCGCTGCGCCGGCTGCGCCGCTCGCTCTTCGGCGGGAACTGAGGCCCGCGCTCAGGCCGCCACACCGTCCCGGCGCAGGGCTGCGATCTGCTCGTCCGTCATCCCCACGGCGTGCAGCAGTGCCCCGGTGTGCTCCCCGAGCGCGGGTACGTCCCCCATCCTTGCCTCCGCTCCGCCCGGCAGCGTGATCGGCGGCAACAGTGCCCGCAGCGGCCCGACCGGCGTCCCCGTCACCCGCCACCGGTCCCGAGCCGCCAGCTGCGGATGCTCGGCCACCTCGTACAGGTCCCTCAGGCGTGCGCACGCGATGCCCGCGTCCTCCAGTCGGGCGACCGCCTCGTCGGCGTCCAGCGCGCCCAGCGCCTTCGTCACGTGCGCGTCCGTACGTTCCCGGTTCGCGACCCGGGCCGCGTTCGTCGCGTAGGCCGGGTCCGCGCCCAGATCGGGCTGCCCGAGGACCCGTTCGGCCAGCCGTCGCCACTCCCGGTCGTTCTGCACCGACAGCAGCACCCGCCCGCCGTCGGCCGTCGGATAGGCGTCGTACGGCGCGATGACGGCGTGCGCGAGTCCCGTGCGCGCCGGGGGAGTGCCCCCGTGCATCGCATGATGCAGCGGATGTCCCATCCACTCCGTGAGCGCCTCCAGCATCGACACCTCCACCGGGCCGCCACGCCCCGTGGTGCCCCGCCGCACGAGCGCCGCCAGCACCCCGGAGAACGCGTACATCGCGGCCGCGATGTCGGCCGCCGGGATTCCCGCCTTCACCGGCTGCTCCGGTGTCCCCGTCACCGACACCAGCCCGGCCTCGCACTGCACGAGCATGTCGTACGCCCGTTTGTCCGCGTACGGGCCGGACGCCCCGTAGCCCGAGATGTCGACGGCGACCAGCCGGGGATGGGCCGCGCACAGGGTGGCCGCGTCCAGGCCGAGCCGGGCGGCGGCGCCCTGCGCGAGGTTCTGCACGAACACGTCGGCCTCCGCGACCAGCCGCCGTACGACGTCGAGGCCCCGTGCGTCCTTCAGGTCCAGGGCGATCGACTCCTTGCCGCGGTTGCACCACACGAAATGTGAGGCGAGGCCGCCGGCGGCGGTGTCGTAGCCACGGGCGAAGTCGCCGCCGTCGATCCGTTCCACCTTGATCACGCGGGCGCCCAGATCGGCGAGCTGCCGGGTGGCGAAGGGCGCCGCGACGGCCTGTTCGACGGCGACGACGGTGATGCCCTCCAGGGGCGCGGGAAGTGGCGTCATGTGCCGGATCATGTCCCGCGCATGACGCCTTTGTCATGCGCGGGGGTGTGTGTACCGGTGCACGGCGGCCGGTGCGAACAGGGCGATCAGGACGGCGCACCAGGCCAGGGAACCGGCGACGGGGTGCGCCACCGGCCAGGCGGCGCCCGCGGGCACGGGGGCGTTGCCGAACAGGTCCCGCAGGGCCGTCGTCACCGCGCTGATCGGGTTCCATTCGGCGAGCGTGCGCAGCAGGCCGGGCAGGTTGTCGGTGGGGATGTAGGCGTTGGACAGCAGCGGCAGCATGAACGTGGCGCTGCCCAGCTGGCCCGCCGCCTCCTCGCTGCGGCTCAGCAGCCCCAGGAAGATCCCGACCCAGGTGCACGCGAACCGGAACAGCAGCAACAGGCCCAGCGCGCCAGCCGCTCCGGCCGGCGACCCCTCGACCCGCCAGCCCACCGCGAGCCCGACCAGCAGGAACGGCACCGTCCCGACGGCCGTGACGACGAGGTCGGCCGCCGCCTGCCCGAGCGGCACGGCGGCCCTGCTCATCGGCAGGGAGCGGAAGCGGTCCGTCACGCCCCGGTGGCAGTCCTGGGCGGCCTGGAACATGCCGGTCATGATCCCGTTGGCGGCGGTGGCCACCAGCAGACCCGGCACGAGGAAGGAACGGTACTGCGCGCCGGGCATCGCGAGCGCGCTGCCGAACACGTAGCCGAAGAACAGCAGCATGGTGATCGGCATCGTCTGGGTGAGGATCACCAGAGCCGGGTTGTTCCGGACGCGCTGGAGTTGCCGGCCCAGCATCGCGGTCCCGTCGTACGCCAGGGTGCTCATACCGCGTGCTCCTTCGTGGCGGCCCGGTCGGCGGCCCGGTCGGCCGCACCGCCTTCCTGGGTGTCGTCGGTCTCGTCGGTCTCGTCGCTCTCGTCGGTCAGGCTCAGGAAGGCGTCGTCGAGGGTCGGAGGTCGCAGGGTCGCGTCCAGCAACGGCACGCCGGCCGCGTCGAGTTCGCGCACGAGGCGGGGCAGCGTGAGCGTGGGGTCCCGGGTGACGGCGCCCACGGTGCGGCGCACGTGGTCGAGGACGGGCTCGGAGCCGGTGAGCCGGTCCAGGACACCGGCGGCCGTCGCCATGGCGTCCGCGTCCGCGACGACCACCTCCGCGCAGGTGCCGACGACCGCCTTCAGGTGGGCGGGCGAACCGGTGTGCGCGACCCGGCCCCGCCGCATCAGGGCGATCTCGTCGGCGAGTTGATCGGCCTCCTCCAGATACTGCGTGGTCAGCAGCACGGTCGTGCCGTCCGCCTTGAGCTCGCGCACGGCGTCCCAGATCCGGTTCCGGCCGGCCGGGTCGAGCCCCGTGGTCGGCTCGTCCAGGAAGAGCACCTCCGGACGGCGGATCAGGCTCGCCGCCAGGTCCAGGCGGCGCCGCATCCCGCCCGAGTAGCCGGACGCCGGCCGGTCGGCGGCCTCGGCCAGCCCGAAGCGGTCGAGGAGCTCCCCGGCCCGCTCGGCCGGCCCGCGCACCCGGTGCAGACGCGCGAACAGCCGCAGGTTCTGGCGCCCGGTGAGATCCCCGTCGACCGACGCGTACTGCCCCGCGACCCCGATCCCGCGCCGTACGGCCGCGGCCTCCCGGACGAGGTCGTGCCCGGCGACCCTGGCCGACCCCGCGTCCGGCCGCAGCAGCGTGGTGAGCAGCCGTACGGCCGTCGTCTTGCCCGCCCCGTTCGGGCCCAGGACACCGCACACCGTGCCCCGCGGCACGGCCAGGTCCAGCCCGCGCACGGCGGGAACGGCACCGAACCGCTTCTTCAGACCCTCACTAAGTACAGCGTACGTAGTAGTCATGGCCCGACCATAGCGCACTACGTACGGTGTACGTAACTACGATGGTGGCCGAGGTGATGATCGATGGCGGGCCGAGCGGCCGTACCCGAAGTGATCTGGGCGCGCCCCGAGCGGACGGGCCGAGGGCCCAGACCGGCCTACAGCCGGGCCGACGTCGCGGCGGCCGCGGTGCGCATCGCCGACGCCGAGGGGCTCGACGCGGTGTCCATGCGGCATGTGGCGACGGAGCTGGGCTGCGGGACCATGTCGCTGTACAACTACGTCCCCCGCAAGGAGGACCTGCACGAGCTGATGGTGGACGTGGTCAGCGGCGAGCACGAGCGGTGGGAGCCGAGCGGTGACTGGCGGGCCGACATGCTCCGGGTCGCCCACCAGACCCGGACGCTGATGCACCGCCACCCCTGGCTGCCCCGGCTGATGTCACCGGTGTACGGCTTCAGCCCGAACGCCCTGCGCTACCTCGAACACTGTCTGGCCTGCCTGGACCCGCTGGAGGCGTCCTACGGCACGAAGATGGAGCTGGTCGCGATGCTGAACGCGGTCGTGACGGTCTATGTCTCGAACGAGATCGCCACCGCCGAGCGGGCGCGCTCGCTGCCGTGGTCGGAGGAGCGGGAGAACGCGGTACGGATCGCCTACCTCGGGGGACAGGTCGCGAGCGGGGCGTATCCGCGGATGGCGGCCGCGTTCACGGAGGACGCGGGGCCGATCGACCTGGCGGCGGTGTTCGAGCGGGCGTTGGGCCGCGTGCTGGACGGCTTCGCGCCGCCCGGACAGGGGTGAGCGGCGGCCGCGGGAACGCCGACCCCGCGGTCAGATGAGGGCGAACTGCCCCTCGGGGCCCTCCTCGTGGTGGTCGAGGACCGTCGCGGGACGACGGGCGGGCTCCGGTACCGGGAACACCCCCGCCCTGCGCAGCTCCGCCGCCGTGACCGGCGCCGTCATGGTCAGCTCGGCGCGCTGCGGGCCCAGTTCCGCGAGCAGCGTGAGCACCGTGATCAGTTCCAGCAGTTCCGACGTCCACGCCTGCTGCCAGGCGGCCGGCCGGATCGCCGCCAGGGTTCCCGGCTCGCCCTCGGCCGTCCGGGCCGTGAACCACTCCTCCAGGACGCGGACGCCGGCCGCCTCGAAGTCCCACGCCTGTGGCGGCACCGGTGAGACGCGGCCCTCGTCGAGGTGCAGGGTCTCCTCGTCGCGGTCGTAGTGGATGGTCAGGGGCCGGGCGGGGAGGGGGGCACGAACGTAGGGGCGGCGGCCGCCGGGGAGCTTGGGGCGGTCGCCGTCGCGGCGCATCAGCCACAGGACGCGGCCGCCCAGTTCGACGCCCCGGGCCCAGAGTCCGGGGTCCTCGGTGAGGGGGACGGTGAGGTCGGGGCGTACCGCCGCCAGGGTCCAGGCCAGGAAGTCCGCCGGGGCGGGGGAGAGGCCGAGCCGGTCGCCGAGGTGCTCCAGCAGGCCGGGGGCCAGGTTCGGCTCGGTGCCGTCCGGGCGGCGGTACAGCGGGCGGACCCGGCCCGGGCGCAGCAGGGGCAGGAGCGAGGTGGCGAGCAGCCGGGGCCCCGGGGCCTCCGGGGTCTCCGGGGTCTCCACCAGGAAGACCTGGTGCGCGCCGGCCACCCGCCACAGCTCCGGCCGGGCCGCGTCGACCAGGCGGTGGTCGGGGATCAGCCACTGCTCGTCGAAGGGCGCGTGCAGCACCCGTACCGGCTCCGGGCAGGGGCCACAGGCGCGGGCCAGCCTCTCGGTGCCGCTGGTCTGCCCGGGCAGCCGGCCCACCGCCGAGTGCGGGGTGCGCGAGCGCGTCGGCTCGAACAGGGCCTCCCGGTCGGGGCCCTCGGCCTTCATGAGGGCGTCCCAGCGCGCTTTCAGGGACGCCGGGTCAGGGGCCGTCGGCCACCCCCGGCCGAGCCGCGGCGGTGCGACGGACCACGGCATGAGGTCCGCCAGCGGCGGAGCGTCGTCGGGCGTCACGCTGGGCATCGTACGACGGGTCGGCGCGGGGCGGGTCAGGTGGCGTCGAGGGTCACCGTGAAGGAGAAGCGGTCGCCCCGGTAGTGGATGACCGCCACGTCCAGCGCCCGGCCGGCCGTGTCGTAGGTGACGCCGGTGTAGTGCAGGATCGGGCTCAGCAGCGGGACTTGGAGCAGTTTCGCCGTCTCCGGGTCGGCGAGCCGGGCCTCCACCGTGTCCGTGATGCGGCTGATGTCCGCGCCCACCACGTCCCGCAGCACCTTCGTCATCGGCCAGCGGACCAGGTCCGCCAGGTCGATGCGCTCGGCCAGTTCGGGACGGACGTAGTTGCGGGCGTGGTTGGTCGGCTCGCCGGTCGCCTCGTCGCTGCGCAGCCGGTGGTACGTGGCCGTCTCCGCGAGATCCGGGAAGTGCTCGGCGACCTCGGTCGGCAGCGGCGCCCGGCCATGCTCCAGCAGCTCGGTCGTCATCCCGGACTGCTGGGCCACGATCGCGTCCACCGAGCCCAGCAGCCGCACCGGCGTGCTCCGCCGGGCGTCGGGCTCGATGAACGTGCCGCGCCGGCGATGACGCGAGATGAGGCCCTCGTCCTCCAGCTCCTTCAGCGCCTGCCGCATGGTCAGCACGCTCACCCCGTAGTGCCCCGCCAACTGCTCCTCGGTGGGCAGACGCAGCGGGTCCCGGGGTGAGCGGCCGAGTATCGAGGCGCGGAGCGACTGCGACACCTGGTACCACAGAGGCAGCTTGCGGTTCAGGACGATCGAGTCCGGAGCGAAGGGGGTCACGGGCCTATCCGTACCTGTCGGGAACGGTCAGTGCAACGGGCGGAAGTGGCGTTCGAGGCCCTGCCAGACGTCGTCGTAGCGCTGCTGGAGGTGTTCCGCCCGCGCCGCGCGCTCGGTGAGGGTCACCGGCCAGCGGGTCTCGAACATGAACGCCAGCCCGTCGTCGATCTTCTGCGGCCGCAGCTCGGCGGCGCTCGCCCGGTCGAACGTCTCCCGGTCCGGACCGTGCGCCGACATCATGTTGTGCAGCGAGCCGCCGCCCGGCACGAAGCCCCCCTTCCCGGCCGTCTTCGCGTCGTAGGCGCCCTCGATCAGCCCCATGTACTCGCTCATCACGTTCCGGTGGAAGTACGGCGGCCGGAAGGTGTCCTCGCCCACCAGCCAGCGCGGCGCGAAGACCACGAAGTCGACGCCCGCCAGGCCCGGGGTGTCCGACGGCGACGTCAGCACCGTGAAGATCGACGGGTCCGGGTGGTCGTACGAGATCGTGCCGATCACGTTGAAGCGGCGCAGGTCGTAGACGTAGGGAACGTGGTTGCCGTGCCAGGCGACGACGTCGAGCGGGGAGTGGTCGTAGGTCGCGGTCCAGAGGTTGCCGCAGAACTTGTTCACCACCTCCACGGGCCCCTCGACGTCCTCGTACGCGGCGGTCGGCGCGCGGAAGTCACGTGCGTTGGCGAGCCCGTTGGCGCCGATGGGACCCAGGTCGGGGAGGCGGAAGGGGGCGCCGTAGTTCTCGCAGACGTAGCCACGGGCGGAGGCGTCGAGCAGCTCCACCCGGAAGCGGACACCGCGCGGGATCAGCGCCATGTGTCCGGGCTCCGCGTGCAGCATGCCGAACTCCGTGTGCAGCAGCAGTCCGCCGTGCTCCGGGACGATCAGCAGTTCGCCGTCGGCATCGCTGAAGACGCGGTCCATGGAGGAACTGGCGTGATACAGGTGCACGGCCATGCCGGCGCGCTGGGTCGCGTCGCCGTTGCCGCCCAGGGTCCACAGGCCCGCCAGGAAGTCGGTCCCGGCCGTGGGCTCCGGCAGCGGGTCCCAGCGCAGCCGGTTGGGGTCGGGCGGGGTCTCGGTGAAGGGGCCGGTGCGCAGCGCGCCGTTGTCGGTCCGGGTGAACGCCGGGTGGGCGGCCGAGGGGTGGATCCGGTACAGCCACGAGCGGCGGTTGTGGGCCCTGGGCTCGGTGAACGCCGTGCCGCTGAGCTGTTCCGCGTACAGGCCCAGGGGTGCGCGCTGGGGCGAGTTGCGGCCCTCCGGCAGTGCGCCCGGTACGGCTTGCGAGCTGTGCTCGTTGCCGAATCCGGTGAGATAGGACAGCCCTTCGGCGGTCTTCCGTGCGTCCCCGCTCATGATCGCTCCCTCGCAGCCTCATTCCTATGCATCACCGTAGGATTGCGTTTTCGTGTGCGCAAGGGGATCTGCGGACGTAGTCGTCAGGACGGGCCACGGACGACGGGAACCCGACTTCAGGGGGATCCGGGAAGCGGACCGTTGTTCTACGCTCCCGGGCATGTCGTGGACGCGCAGCCTTCTCGGCGCGCTCGCGGTCTGTGTGCTGCTGCCGGTCGGGCCGGCGGGCTGCGGCACCGGCGGTGCGCAGGAGCAGAAGAGCCAGAACAGGGGTGAGTCGGCCGCGCCGGCGGGCAGACTCCTCGACGACACGGACGAGGGAGGGCGGCATTACCGTGAGGTGGAGAAGAAGGGCGCTCCCCGGGTCGCCATCGAGGTGGAACCCGACGACGGCGGCGGCTGGGACGTCCGCCTGACCGTGCGCGACTTCCGCTTCTCGCCGGCCGGAACGCGGCCGAGAGCCGTCCCCGGCCGCGGCGTCGCCCTGCTGCTCGTGGACCGGCGGCCCGTCGCCGTCCTGCGCGGTCCCCGCCACCGCCTCGCGGCCGGCTACCTCCCGCACGGCACCCACCAGGTCACCGCCCGCCTCTGCGCCGACGACGACACCGTCTGGTCCGTCGACGGCGAGCCGGTCGAGAGCACGGCGGACATCACCGCGTCGGCACCCGGACCGGCGCCCCAGGCGAGCGGGTCCGCCACGGTGAGTGCGGAGGGCGGTGGCCCGCGTACCGGGGGGCGAGGTTCACCGGACCGCGGCGGAGAGGCATCATGAAGCCCGTGCCCCACGCGACATCGCTCCGCCGTGCCCCCGTGCAGCGGCGCAGCGCCGAACGGCTGACCAGGATCCTCGACGCCTGCGCCGACCTCCTCGACGAGGTCGGCTACGACGACCTGAGCACCCGTGCCGTCGCCGTGCGCGCCGGCGTCCCCATCGGCTCCGTCTACCGCTTCTTCGGCAACAAGCGGCAGATGGTCGACGCCCTCGCCCAGCGCAACCTCGAGCGGTACTCCGAGCGGATCACCGAGCGGCTGAAGGCGGCCGAACCGGGGGACTGGCGCGCGGCCATGGACGCCGTACTCGACGAGTACCTGGCCATGAAGCGCACCGCGCCCGGCTTCTCCCTCGTCGACTTCGGCAACCAGATACCGGTCGGCGCCCGCCACGCCGAACCCAACCACCGCGTCGCCGACCGCCTGACAGACCTGCTCTCCGGCTACCTCGGCCGCACCCCCGACGACGATCTGCGCCGCACCTTCCTGGTGGCCGTGGAGACCGCCGACACCCTGGTCCACCTCGCCTTCCGGGTGGACCCGGCGGGCGACGAGAAGATCATCCGCGAGGCGCGGGAGATGCTCCGGGCTTATCTGGTGCGGGTGCTGGACTGACGGGGGTCATTTCGGGCGCCCGTTGCTAGAGTGATCGGATCCTTGGGTCGTGCATGGGGGGACACGCTATGGCTCGGGTGGTCTGCGTCCACGGGATCGGCCAGCAGTACACGGGAGAGCGGGAACTGCACGCCTCCTGGTACCCGGCGCTCGCCGACGGGCTGACCCGCGCCGGGGGCACCGCCGCCGCACTGGACGCGGACGACGTCCGCTGCGTCTTCTACGGCGACCTGTTCCGGCCACCCGGCCGCACCCTTGCCGTGCAGGACCCGCCCCTGGATGCCTCCGACGTCATGCCGGGATTCGAGACGGACCTCCTCCTCGCCCTGTGGGCGGAGGCGGGGCGCACCGACCCCGCCGTCCTCCCGCCCGACGCCCGCACCTTGGCCCGTACCCCCCACACGGTGCAGCGCGCCCTCAACGCCCTCAGCCGCTCCCGGTTCTTCACCGGCATCGCCCTGCGCGGCCTGGTCCTCGACCTGAAGCAGGTCCGCGCGTACCTGTACGACTCGGGTCTGCGGGACGCCGTGCAGCGGCGGGTCGCCGACGTGGTGACCGACCGCACCCAGGTGATCGTCGGGCACTCCCTGGGCAGCGTCGTGGCCTACGAGGCGCTGTGCGCGCACCCCGGCTGGCGGGTGCGCGCACTGCTGACGCTGGGCTCGCCGCTGGGCATCCGCAACCTGGTCTTCGACCGGCTGCGGACGGGAGAGGGCGGCGCACCCGGCGACTGGCCGGGCAGCGTCGACCGGTGGACGAACATCGCCGACGAAGGTGACGTCGTCGCTCTGGTGAAGGACCTCCGTCCGTTGTTCGGCGCCCGGGTGCGCTGCCATGTCGTCCACAACGGCGCCCGGGCCCACGACGCCACGCGCTACCTCAACACCCCGGAAGCGGGAGGTGCGGTGGCCGATGCACACGGTCCCGCACTCGGCTGAGGCGCGGGGGGCGGAGTCCGCGCAGGACGCCCGCATCGCACGCCGTTTTCTGATCACCGCCGCTGTCACCGAGGTACGGGCGCACCCAGAGGCGGAGCGTCCCGAACTCGCCGACGACGTAAGGCGGATAGAGGACCTGTTCCTCGGCGAACTCGGCTACCTGCGGGGCGTCGACCTCGGCGCCAATCCGACCCGGGCCCGACTGGCCGACGCTCTGCGGACGTTCGCCACCGCACCGGAGCGCAGCCCAGAGGACTACGTCGTCCTCTACCTCGCCACCCACGGCGTCACCGCCGAACACAGCGGGCGCCACTATCTGCTCCTGCACGACAGCGACGCCCGCAACCTGCGCGGCACCGCGCTGCCCACGGAAGACCTGGTCGCCCAACTGTGGGAGGACACCGACGTCGAGCGGCTGCTCGTGCTGATCGACGCCTGCTACGCCGAGGAGGGCGCCGACCGGGCGCTGCGCGGCGCCCTGGAGGCTCGCCGCTTCCGGGAACCGGTCACCGAGCACGGCAACACCGGCCTCGTCCTCGTCTCCTCCTCGCGCCGCAAGGAGGAGACGTACACGGGTGCCCTGTCGGCCGCCTTCGACCGGGCCGTACGCCGACAGGCCACCGCCGGACACGCCCCGGCCCACATCAGCCTCGAACACGTCATGGCCGCCATCCGCAGCGACAGCGAGGTGCCGCCCGCGCAGCGCCCGGTGTGGTCCCTCACCCACGCCACCGGAGACATCCCCGCGTTCCTGCCCAACCCCCGCCACCTCCCCCACTCCGCCGGGCTCAAGCTGGAGGAGATCGACCGGATCGTGGCACTCGGCGCCCGCGAACGCGAGGCGCGCGACCAGGACATGCGTGGCTTCTTCCTGCCCCGAGCTCGTGGCACCGACGTACCCAGCGAGGACGTCTGGGACTTCACCGGGCGGCACGCGGCCATCGCCGACCTGACCGTCTGGCTCGACCCGCGCCGTACCGGGGAACGGCTGTGCGTGGTCACCGGCGACCCCGGCTCCGGAAAGTCCTCCCTGCTCGGCATGGTCGCGGTGCTCACCGACCCGGAGCGAAGCGCGTCCGTGCCCCGCGCCGGACTCCCGTCCCTGCTGCCCCGGCCCGGGGACGTCGACGTCCGGGTCAACGCCTCCCACCTGTCCACCCGGCAGCTCCTGGACGCCCTGTCCGCCGCCGCGGGCTGTGCCGCCGAGTCCCTGGGCGCGCTCACCGCCCATCTTCAGACCAGGACCAGCCCCCTCGTCGTCCTGATCGACTCCCTGGACGAGGCCCTCGCACCCCACGAGAGCGTCGATGACCTCCTCGTCCCGCTCACCGACCCCGAACGCCGGCTCCCGCTGCGCCTGCTGGTGGGTGCCCGGCCGCACATCGCCGCCCGGCTGCCCGCAGGCGCACCCCGTATCGACCTCGACTCCGAACGTCACGGAGACCCGGACGCGGTTCGCGCCTACACCCGCAAACTCCTGTGCGTCCCCGGATCGGTCCTGGTCACCGCCGCACCCGGACTGGTGGACAACATCGCCGAGGCCGTCGCCGAGGCCGCCGGCCGCTCCTTCCTGGTGGCCCGGATCACCGCCGGCACGATCGCCCGCGAACCGTCCCCGCCCGACCCGCACGACCGGCAGTGGCGCGATGGGTTGCCGCGGCTGCCCGGCGAGGCCATGGAACGTGACCTGGTGCAACGCCTCGGCCCCCGCGCGGCCCAAGCCCGCGACCTGCTTCTCCCGCTCGCCTTCGCCCAGGGCGCGGGCCTGCCCTGGGCGGGCATGTGGCCACGCCTGGCTTCCGCGCTCACCGGCACGGAGTACGGCGACGAACACATCGTGTGGCTGCGCCAGGCGGCGGGGTCGTACGTCGTCGAGGGGGTGGACAGCGGCGGCTCGGTCTATCGGGTCTACCACCGAGCCCTCATCGAGTACCTGCGGGAGGGCCGGGACGTGGAGACGGTCCAGCGGACCGTGACGGAAGCGCTGCGGGACGTCGAACACCCTTACGTACGCCGGTACCTGGCCCTGCACGCCGGAGAGGGCGGGGTGCTCGACCCGCTGGTACAGGACGCGGGGTTCGTGCTCGGTGCCGATCCCGGGCAGCTGCTTGCCGCACTGCCGGCGCTGCGCACCGTGGAGGGGCGGCGCGCCGGGCAGGCGGTGCGGGATCTGGAGGACGAGCTGCGGGATCGGGCGGGCAGGGGAGCGGACCCGGAGGCGCGGGCTCGGCTGCGGCTGGCGGCGGTCTGCCGTCAGGCACAGGCGCTGGCCGACTCCTGCGACACGGGGGAGGGTGAGTTGCCATGGCGGGCGCGTTGGGCGGCCTGGAACCCTCATGAGGGGGACCGACGTTATCCGGGAATGACGATCGGGCTCGGCCGCGGCGTCGTGGTGCCCGACATCCGGGGCGCACGCTATCTGGACCTGCCCTCGCTGCTCGGGCCTCGGTGGTACGACCTGGACGATGGCGAGACGGTCCCGGCGGACCCGCGACGCGTCGAGTGGTACCTGGGAAGTCTGACAGCCCCTCCCCAACTCCAAGGTCAGGCCGCCGCGTTGTGGTTCGACCAGCAGCTGGTGGTCGAGCGCGGTTCCGTGACGGCGAAGAACTACGTCCGGCTGCTCCACCTGTGGGACGGATACCACCGCCGGACGTGGCTTCTGTCACCCGCCCCGGCCCTGGACTTCGAGCCCGAGAGGCGCGTCCCGGACGTCCCGGAGCAACTGGTGGTGCTCGCAGGATCTGACGGCACCCCCGCAGCGGCGGTGCTGCGCATGCGCAACGGCGCCCTGCTCGTCCACCGGCTGGGCACCCAGCGACACTATCCGCCCCTCACCCGACAGCAGCGTCGGTCCCTGTGGAGCTGGGAGACCGAGCGGTGGGAGGGGAAGGCCCACCAGTTGGCGACCGACGTCGCGGTGATGCCATCCGCGGAGAGGGTACGGGGGCCGATCACCGCGTGTGCCGCGCCGCTCGGACTTTCCTCGATGTCGCTCCTGCTGGGGTACGCCAACGGCGACGTCGAACGGTGTCGTGTCGCTGTCGGGCCGGGCGAGGCCGGCGGTTGGGCCACCTCCGACCATGTACGCACGGGGCACGAAGGCCCCGTCACCCATATCGACCTGGTGACCGACCATCCGCAGGGCAGCGCCCTGGTCACGGCCGGCGACGACCACACCGTCCGGCTGTCCTCCCTCAGCGGGGGCGGACCGGTCAGGACCCTGCTGAGGAGCGTCTTCGACATCGCCTCGTTCGCGGTGCGCCGCGTCGGGCGGCAGTGGATCGTCGCTGTGGTCACTGCCGACGGGCAACTGCACCGCGTCGACCTCGACAGTGGTCGTCCGATCGGCCTGCCCTCGCGGGTCGACCGGGGGAGGTCGGTCGCCGTGGCGACGTTCGAACTGGGATCGACCCCCTGCGTGTCCGTCCAGGGCGCCACGCGTGGCCTTCAGCTGTATGACCTGGTGACCGGTGAGCGCGTCGGCGGCCAGGTCCTGCCGCACGCGGTGACGGCGGTGCGCCGGGTCGGCGGAACGGTCTGTGTGGGCGGCTCCGATGGGATCGTACGGTTCTGGCCAACCGCCCACGCGGCGGACTCCATGCAGATCACCGCGCACGAGGGCCCGGTCCTCGCTCTGGGTGAGATCCGCGGCCCGTCGGATGCGCCGGCCCTGGTCAGCGTTGGCGAGGATTATGAGATCCGGTGTTGGGACCTGGCCCGGCCGCATGAACTGTGGCGGCACAGAATTCTCGACCCGGGCCCCTGGGAGGTCCCGCTGGTCGGCTGCGCCACGACCGGGCGCAGCGCCGACGGCCGGGACTACGTGGTCACCGGCGAGTACGGCGGCCGGGTCCGGCTGCTCCTGCTGCGCGACGGACTCCCGCACGCCACACAGGAGTTCACTGTGCCCGACATCGTCACCACGCTGGCATGCGGCCGGATCCACGGTCGGGACGTGGTCGTGGTGGGCACCGACACGGGCCGGTTCGCCTGCTGGGACATCGGGGCGAACCGCATGTACGTCCAAGGCCCGCTGCCCGCTGAGCCGGTGTGGACGACCGCGCTCGCGCTGGCACCCGACGGATCGGGGCGGCTCGCGGCGGGCGGCCTCGATGGGTCCGTACGGGAGTGGTCACTGCCGTCGTGCCGACCCCTGGGACCGGCCCGTCCGGCCCACCGCGGGGCCGTGCCCGCGCTGGCCTACGTAGGCGCGCGGCTCGTCGGCTTCGGGACCGACGCCCGCCTGGTCTCGTACGACGACGGCTGGGAGCGCCGGATGCCCCGTCCGGCCGGATCGATCTGTGCCGAGGACAACGTTCTGCTGTGCGGTGACGGCGGCGGTCACGTCTGGCAGCTGCGGGACACGGCGCAGGGCCGACGGGTCGTCGAGGCGCTCGACGAGGTGCGGCCGGTGTCCGCCGTCGCGGCCGTGCCCCTCGACGGCGCACCGGCGGTCGTCGTGGGCAGCCCCGACGGCACGCTCCAGGTGCGGGAGGCGGAACACGGCCGGCTGGTGCGCCGACTGCGCCCGGTCGGCGACAGCGGCGTCGAGCAACTGGCCACCGTGGCCTGGCGGTCACCAGGCCGAGAGGTGCGGCCCCTGCTCTTCGCCCGCAGTGTCGACGGCCTGTTGCAGTACTGGGACTTCGGCCCGCGGGGCACGTTCGGATCGGCGGCTCTGCCGCTTGTCACGCCAGTCCCCCATGCCCGCCCGGGAGCCCGGCTCGCCGTGCTGCCGGACGGTGCCGGAGCTCAGTCGCTGCTGTCACTCGTCGTGTCGGACGCGATGGATCCCACGGCCTCCGACACGTACCGGGCCGGTCTGGTCTCGGTCCACGACGTCGGCCGGGGACCGCTCCCGGATCAGCCGTGTTCCGCCCTCGGTGAGGGAGAGTCCGACTCCACGGAGATCCACGCGGTGCGCTGCGCCGGCCGACTGCTGGTTCTCCTGCCGTTTCGCCACCACGTGATCCGGGTGCTGGACACGTCGACCCGCCGCTGGGCGCCCCTGTTGTTGTCCGACGACTTCCTGGTCGCCGCATTCGGCCTGACGGGGCCGGACGGCGACGAACTTCTGGTGATCGGCGCGGAGCGCACCCAGATCATCCCCTGGGAGGCGTTCAAGACCCGTTTTGTCGGGACGGCAGAGCGACCGGCGTCGTACCGCTCGGCGGGCCGGCGTCGCTGGGGCCGGTATCGGCCCCCGGTCCCCCCGCCGACTGTCGCCCATGAACACGCGGTGCCGCTGTTCGCCTCCCTTGCCGCGCTTTTCCCCGACGGCGAGTGCTACGCCCTCGCTCACCACACGGACGTTGCCGTAGCCGGTACCCGCGACGGCAACGTCCGCCGTCGGCTGGAACTCCCAGCCCCCTGCACGGCCCTTGCCGTCGGCCCGCAGGGCGAGTTGATCGTCGGCACCCGTAACGGCCCCATTCTCTTCGACTGACGTCCGGGATCCCTCCCCGTCGTTCATACCGGTCGGTATGCTCGCCACGTACGTGTGCGTCGCTGTTGCCGCCACCCTTTCGGGAGGACCCGTGTCCCGCACCGCCCTGCGTATCTGTCCCCTGTGCGAGGCCACCTGCGGCCTGACCCTGACCATCGACGGAACCCGGGTGACCGGGGCCCGAGGCGACCGTGAGGACGTGTTCAGCCGCGGGTTCGTCTGCCCCAAGGGCGCCGCCTTCGGCGCGGTCGACGGCGACCCGGACCGGCTGCGCACCCCCCTGGTGCGCCGGGACGGGGAGTTGCGCGAGGCCGGCTGGGAGGAGGCGTTCGACGCGGTCGCCGCCGGAATCCGGCCCGTGGTCGAGCGGTACGGGCCGAACGCCGTCGGTGTCGTCCTCGGCAACCCCAACGTGCACACCATGGCCGGCGCCCTCTACCCGCAGGTCCTGATCGCCGGCCTGGGGACCCGCAGCCTGTTCACCGCCTCCACGGTCGACCAGATGCCCAAGCACGTCTCCAGCGGGCTGCTGTACGGCGACGCCAACGCCATCCCCGTACCCGACCTGGACCGCACCGACCACCTGCTGCTCCTGGGCGCCAACCCGATGGAGTCCAACGGGAGTCTTTGCACCGCCCCGGACTTCCCCGGCAGGCTCAAGGCCCTCAAGGCCCGCGGCGGCACCCTCACGGTCGTCGACCCGCGCCGCACCCGCACCGCCAAGCTCGCCGACCGGCACCTCGCGATCCGGCCCGGCACCGACGCCCTGCTGCTCGCGGCGCTGGCGCACACCCTGTTCGAGGAGGACCTCGTCGACCTCGGGGACCTCGCGCCCCACGTCCAGGGAGTGGCTGAACTCCGGTATTCCATAGGCGACTTCACGCCCGAGGCGGTCGCAGGTCCCTGTGACGTCGAGGCACCCGTGATCCGTGCCCTGGCCCGCGAGCTCGCCGCCGCCCCGACCGCCGCCGTGTACGGCCGCATCGGCAGCTGCACGGTCCCGCACGGCACCCTCGCCAGCTGGCTCGTCGACGTCCTCAACATCCTCACCGGCAACCTCGACCGCCCCGGCGGTGCCCTCTTCCCGCAGGCCGCCACCGACCGCACGCCCCGCCCGGCCGGACCCGGGCACGGCTTCGCGCTCGGCCGCTGGCACTCCCGGGTCAGCCGACACCCCGAGGCGAAGGGGGAGCTGCCGCTGTCCGCGCTCGCCGAGGAGATCGACACCGCCACCCCGGAGGGCGTACCGATCCGCGCCCTCGTCGCCGTCGCCGCCAACCCGGTGCTGTCCGCACCCGACGGCGCCCGGCTCGACAAGGCGCTGGACTCGCTGGACTTCATGGTCAGCGTCGACCCCTACCTCAACGAGACCTCGCGCCACGCCGACGTCGTGCTGCCCCCGCCCCCGCCCGCGCAGAGCCCGCACCACGACTTCGCCTTCAACACACTCGCCGTACGCAACCAGGTCCGCTACACCCGCCCCGCCGTCCCCCTCGAACCCGGCCGGATGGCCGAGACCGAGATCCTGGCCCGGCTGACCCTCGCGGCGACCGGCCTGCACGGCGCCGACCCGTCCGCCGTCGACGCGATGGTGATCGACCAGACCCTCGGCAAGGCGGTCCGCGAGGAGCACTCGCCCGTGCACGGCCGCGACCCGCGCGAACTCGCCGCGCAGCTGCACGGCGTCAACGGCCCCGAGCGGCGGCTGGACATGATGCTGCGGCTCGGCCCCTACGGCGACGGCTTCGGCGTACGACCCGACGGGCTGAGCCTGGACAGGCTGCTCGCCCACCCGCACGGCATCGACCTCGGCCCGCTGCGCCCCCGGCTGCCGCAGCCGCTGAAGACCGCGAGCGGCCGGGTCGAACTGCTGCCGCCGCCGATCGCCGCCGACCTGCCGCGGCTCCGGCAGGCGCTGCGGGAGCGCCCCGACGGGCTCGTCCTGGTCGGCCGTCGGCATCTGCGCTCCAACAACAGCTGGATGCACAACGTGCCCGCGCTCACCGGCGGCACCAACCGCTGCACCCTGCACATCCATCCCGAGGACGCGGAACGGCTGGGGGTGCGTGACGGAGCGGACGTGCGGCTGAAGGGGGCCGGGGGAGAAGTCGTCGCCCCGGCCGAGGTCACGGACGGCGTCCGGCCGGGCGTGGTGAGCCTGCCGCACGGCTGGGGCCACGACCGCCCCGGCACCCGCCTGAGCCACGCCGCCGCCGATCCGGGCGTCAACGTCAACCAGCTCCTCGACGGCAGCCTGCTCGACCCGCTGTCGGGCAACGCGGTCCTCAACGGAGTGCCCGTGGCCGTCACCGCCCTCACGGGAAGCTCGTGACCTGGAGTTTTGCGCTTATTGCTCGCGCGTCAACATCTTGTTAACGCAGATCGGCGCGACCTAACGTCGACGCACCGCCGGCCCACCGGTGGGATGTTCAAGGGCGAACGTTAGGTATTCCATTCATGCTGACCATCCTCGGCTTCGCCATGATCGCGACCTTCCTGGTCCTGATCATGCTGAAGAAGATGTCGCCGATCGCGGCGCTCGTGCTGATCCCGGCACTCTTCTGTGTCTTCGTCGGCAAGGGCGCCCAGCTCGGCGACTACGTCATCGACGGCGTCACCAGCCTCGCCCCCACCGCGGCGATGCTGATGTTCGCGATCGTCTACTTCGGCGTGATGATCGACGTCGGCCTCTTCGACCCGATCGTCCGGGGCATCCTGAGGTTCTGCAAGGCCGACCCGCTGCGCATCGTCGTCGGCACCGCGGTCCTCGCCGCGATCGTCTCGCTCGACGGCGACGGCTCGACCACCTTCATGATCACGGTCTCGGCGATGTACCCGCTCTACAAGCGCCTGAAGATGAGCCTGGTCGTGATGACCGGCGTCGCCGCCATGGCCAACGGCGTGATGAACACCCTGCCGTGGGGCGGCCCGACCGCCCGCGCCGCCACCGCGCTGAAGGTGGACGCCAGCGACATCTTCGTCCCGATGATCCCGGCGCTCGCCGTCGGCCTGCTGGCCGTCCTCGCCCTCTCCTACGTCCTCGGCCGCCGCGAGCGCAAGCGGCTCGGCGTGCTGACGCTGAACGAGGTGCTGGTGGAGGAGCGCGAGACGGAGACGGCGCTCGTGGGGGCTCGCGGCTCCGCAGACGGCAAGACCGCCGTACGCACCGGCGGCGCGGGCTCCGGCGCGGCCGCGGACCTGCCCGGCGACCGTTCCGACGACGGCTTCCAGGGCCTCGACCCGGACCGGCCCACCCTGCGCCCCAGGCTGTACTGGTTCAACGCGCTGCTCACGGTCACCCTCCTCACCGCCATGATCATGGAGTGGCTGCCGATCCCGGTGCTGTTCCTGCTCGGCGCCGCGCTCGCGCTCACCGTCAACTTCCCGCACATGCCCGACCAGAAGGCCCGCCTCGGCGCCCACGCCGAGAACGTCCTCAACGTCTCCGGCATGGTCTTCGCCGCCGCCGTCTTCACCGGCGTGCTCCAGGGCACCGGCATGGTGGACCACATGGCCGGCTGGCTGGTCGGCAACATCCCCGCCGGGATGGGCCCGCACATGGCCCTCGTCACCGGCGTCCTGAGCATCCCGCTGACGTACTTCATGTCGAATGACGGCTTCTACTTCGGCATCCTCCCGGTGCTCGCCGAGGCCGGCCAGGCCCACGGCGTCTCCACCCTGGACATCGCCCGCGCCTCGATCGTCGGCCAGCCGCTGCACATGTCCAGCCCGCTGGTGCCCGCCGTCTACGTCCTGGTCGGCATGGCCAAGGTCGAGTTCGGCGACCACACCCGGTTCGTGGTGAAGTGGGCCGCGCTCACCTCGCTGGTGGTACTCGGCGCAGGAATCCTGTTCGGGATCATCTGACCCTCTGAATCCTCCGAACCCTCCGAACCCTCTGACCCTCCGTACCGTTCGACCCTCCGTGGAGGACACGCTCATGGGGCCCGGTGGGAACCGCGGCTGGCTGCTCCGGCTCGTCATCGCCTTCGGCTTCGCGCAGGGGGCGGTGTCGATGGCCCGGCCCGCCGTCTCGTACCGGGCCCTCGCGCTGGGCGCGGACGAGCGGGCGGTCGGTGTCATCGCGGGCGTCTACGCCCTGCTCCCGCTCTTCGCCGCCGTACCGCTCGGCCGGCGCACCGACCACGGCCGCTGCGCGCCGCTGCTGCCGGTCGGGGTCGTCCTCATATCCGGCGGCTGCGTCCTGAGCGGCCTCGCCGGTTCCCTGCCGGCGATGGCTCTGTGGAGCGGGGTGATGGGCCTCGGCCACCTGTGCTTCGTGATCGGCGCCCAGTCGCTCGTCGCCCGCCGGTCCGCCCCGCACGAACAGGACCGCAACTTCGGTCACTTCACCATAGGCGCCTCCCTCGGCCAGCTCATCGGTCCGGTCGCGGCGGGTCTCCTGATCGGCGGCCCCGACCGGGCGGGCAGCAGCGCGCTGGCACTCGTCGTGGCGGGCGCGGGGGCGGCGGTCGCGGTCACGTCGCTGTGGCGCATCGAGGACCGCGGTGCCGCCACCTCCGGTACCGGGCGGGGCGAGCGCGTCCCCGTCGGCCGCATCCTGCGGGCCCGCGGTGTCCCCGCCGGCATCTTCGTCAGCCTCTCCGTGCTCTCCGCGACCGACATTTTGACCGCGTACCTCCCGGTGGTGGGCGAGCACCGGGGTATCGCGCCGTCCGTCGTCGGCGTGCTGCTGAGCCTGCGCGCGGCCGCCACCATCGCCTGCCGCCTGGTGCTGACTCCGTTGCTGCGGCTGCTCGGCCGTGCCCCGCTGCTCACCGTGACCTGTCTGCTGGCGGCGGTGCTGTGCGCCGCGATCGCGCTGCCGGTGCCGGTATGGGCGCTGGGCGTGATGCTCGTCGTCCTCGGCTTCTGCCTCGGCGTGGGCCAGCCGCTGTCCATGACGACGGTCGTCCAGGCGGCCCCGGACGGTGCCCGCTCCACCGCCCTCGCCCTGCGGCTGACCGGCAACCGCCTCGGCCAGGTCGCCGCGCCCGCCGCGGCGGGCCTGATCGCGGGAGTGGCGGGCGTGGCCGCGCCGTTCGTACTGCTCGGGGCGCTGTTGCTGCTGTCCTCGGGAGTCGCACTGCGCTCACCGGACCAGGGCACGCGGGGGACGCACGCGGGGCGCCCGGCGGGGAGCCGGGCGGGAAGCCGAGCGGGTCGGTGAGCCGGGCGTCGAGCGGGGTGGACGCGGGTCGGTGAGTGCGTCGAGCGAGGTGGACGCCGGTCGGTGAGTGGTGCGCTGACCGGGGAGCCGCGTGGGGCGGTGTCCGTGGTCGGCGCGGGCTGGTGCTCGAGGGGGCGTGGGCCGGTGACCGGGGGCGGCGGAGGCTGGTGACCGGGGGCGATCGGGCGCGATGCGGGCCGGTGGCCGGGCCGGCGTGGCGGTTCGGCGCGGGCCGGAGCCGCGAGAGCGCCCGTCGGCGGCATCTGACGCCGTCTCACGGCCACCCTGAACCTGATCGTCCGCTTTCTCACCCACTGGACCGGACCCCTCCGATCCCGTTCGGTGTCTTCCCCAGGCCGCGCACGGTCCGTTAACTTCCGTGACTCACAGCCCCGTACGACCCGCACGGGACAATCGACCGCGGAGCACCAGCGCCCTAGTGAGCCCCCGGGGACACTTCCATGACACGCGCCATCTCCCTGCACGACGTGAGCAAGACCTACGCACGAGGCGTCCGCGTGGTGGACCGGCTCTCGCTGGACATCACGCCCGGCGAGTTCCTGGTCCTGCTCGGACCCTCCGGCTGCGGCAAGTCCACGGTGCTCAGGATGATCGCCGGACTGGAGGACATCGACGAGGGTGTGCTGCTTCTCGACGGCGAGTACGGCAACGACCTGCCGCCGTCCGAGCGGGACATCGCCATGGTCTTCCAGAACTTCGCCCTCTACCCGAGCATGACCAGCCGGGACAACATCGGCTTCCCGCTGCGCATCGAGACACCCGGCGCGGACCCGCGCCCGCGCGTGGACGCCACCGCCCGCATGCTCGGCATCGAGGACCTCCTCGACCGCTTCCCCAGCCAGCTCTCCGGCGGCGAACGCCAGCGCGTCGCCATGGGCCGGGCCATCGCCCGGCACCCGTCCGCGTTCCTGATGGACGAACCGCTGTCCAACCTCGACGCCAAGCTCCGCAACCACCTACGGGCCGAGATCTCCGAACTCACCCGGGAGTTGGGCGTCACCACGGTCTACGTCACCCACGACCAGGCCGAGGCCATGTCGCTCGGCGACCGGGTCGCCGTGCTGCGCGGCGGGGTGCTCCAGCAGCTCGGCACCCCGCGCTCGGTCTACGCGCTGCCCCGCAACGTCTTCGTGGCCGCCTTCATCGGCACCCCGCGCATCAACCTGCTGCGCGGCCTGATCCGCGCCCCGCTCGACGGAGCGATGACCATTGGTCTGGGCAAGCAGTACCTCCGGCTGCCCGAACCCCTCTCCCTGGACCACCAGTTGCTGCGGGTGCAGCAGGGCCGCGAGGTGATCGTCGGACTGCGCTCGGAGGCGGTCCGCATCGCCGCCCGGGCCGACGCCCGGCCCGGCGAGGTGGTGCTCACCGGCCTGGTGGAGCACGTGGAGTTCCAGGGGCACGAGGTGCTGGTCCACTTCAACACCGGCTCGCGGCCGGCCGTCGTACCGGACCTGGAGGCCCCGCGCCCCGCCCCCCGGCCGGCCCGCCGCAGGCGCCGCGAGGGCACCGTCCTGGACCGGCTGCGGGGCCGGGCGGGATCCCTGCGCGCCGGGCCGGTGGTCGTCCTGGACGACGCGGCGCACGCCGAATCCGCACCGGTTCCGCCCGAGGGCCGCCTCCCGGGCGACCTCGTCGTGCGCACCACCCCGGACTTCGACCTCCGGCACGGCATGCAGGTCCCCCTCCTCGTCGACCTGGCCCATCTGTTCGTGTTCGACCAACACGGTGACCGCATCTGCCCCGCACCGGACCGGTTGCCCGACCTGGAGGAGTGAGGCGGCCGGGACTTCTAGGCTGAGGAGTGTCTGGCGCACAAAAACTAACACCGCTAGTTTGTGAGCCGGAAGACGCAGCGTCGCGGTCCCGCCCGGGAGGAAGCACGATGAAGGCACACGACGGCATGTACATCGACGGCGCCTGGCGCCCCGCCGCCGGCCAGGACGTGATCGAGGTCGTGAATCCGGCCGACGAGCAGGTCATCGCCCAGGTACCGGCGGGCACCGCCCTGGACGTCGACACCGCCGTGCGGGCCGCCCGTGCCGCCCTCGCGGCCTGGGCCGCGACCGCCCCCGCCGAGCGGGCCGCGCGCCTGACCGCGCTGCGGGACGTCCTCGCCGCCCGCAAGGACGAGATCGCCGCGACGGTCACCGCGGAACTCGGCGCACCCCTGGAGTTCTCGCAGGCCGTCCACGCGGGCCTGCCCGTCGCGGTCGCGGGCTCGTACGCCGAACTCGCGGCGACCCACCCCTTCGAGGAGAAGGTGGGCAACTCCGTCGTCCACCAGGAGCCGATCGGCGTGGTCGGCGCTATCACGCCCTGGAACTACCCCCTGCACCAGATCGTCGCCAAGGTCGCCCCGGCGCTCGCGGCGGGCTGCACGGTCGTCCTGAAGCCCGCCGAGGACACCCCGCTGACCGCCCAGCTGTTCGCCGAGGCGGTGCACGAGGCCGGGATGCCCCCGGGGGTCTTCAACCTCGTCACCGGCCTCGGCCCGGTGGCCGGGCGGGCCCTCGCCGAGCACCCGGGCGTCGACCTCGTGTCCTTCACCGGCTCCACGGCCGTCGGCCGGCAGATCGGCGCCACGGCCGGTGCCGCCGTCAAGAAGGTCGCCCTGGAGCTCGGCGGCAAGTCCGCCAACGTCATCCTGCCGAGCGCCGACCTCGCGAAGGCCGTGAACGTCGGCGTCGCCAACGTGATGTCCAACTCCGGCCAGACGTGCAGCGCCTGGACCCGCATGCTGGTGCCCGCCGCGCGCTACGAGGAGGCGGTGGCGCTCGCCGCGAAGGCCGCCGCGAAGTACGGCGACCGCATCGGCCCGCTGGTCAACGCCAAGCAGCGGGCCCGGGTGCTCAGTTACATCGACAAGGGTGTGTCGGAGGGCGCGCGTCTCGTCGCCGGCGGCACCGAATCCCCGCGTGCTCAGGGCTACTTCGTGGCCCCCACGGTCTTCGCCGACGTCACCCCCGACATGACGATCGCCCAGGAGGAGATCTTCGGCCCGGTCCTTTCGATCCTGCGCTACGAGGACGAGGAGGAGGCGCTGCGGATCGCCAACGGCACGGTGTACGGCCTCGCGGGCGCCGTCTGGGCCGGGGACCCGGCGGAGGCGGCGGCCTTCGCCCGCCGGATGGAGACCGGCCAGGTCGACATCAACGGCGGCCGGTTCAACCCGCTGGCTCCCTTCGGCGGTTACAAGCAGTCGGGCGTGGGCCGTGAACTCGGCGCGCACGGCCTGTCCGAGTACCTCCAGACCAAGTCCCTCCAGTTCTAGGGGAGTCGTCCATCATGGCTGTCCGTGCCGCCGTCCTGCCCGCCATCGGCTCCGCCCTGGAGATCACCGAGATCGACCTGCCGGAGCCCGGCCCCGGCCGGGTCCGCATCCGGCTCGCCGCCGCCGGGGTCTGCCACTCCGACCTGTCCCTGTCCGACGGCACCATGCGGGTACCGGTGCCCGCGGTCCTCGGTCACGAGGGCGCGGGCACGGTCCTGGCCGTCGGTGAAGGGGTGTCCGGCCTCGCGGCCGGCGACGAGGTCGTTCTCAACTGGGCACCCTCCTGCGGTAACTGCCACGCCTGCTCGCTCGGTGAGGTCTGGCTGTGCGCCAACGCCCTCAACGGCGCCGCCGACGTGTACGCCCGGACCGTGGACGGCACCGACCTCCACCCCGGCCTCAACGTCGCCGCGTTCGCCGAGGAGACGGTGGTGCCCGCGGCCTGCGTCCTGCCGGCCCCGCCGGGCATCCCGCTCACCGACGCGGCCCTCCTCGGCTGCGCGGTCCTCACCGGATACGGAGCCGTCCACCGTTCGGCGCGGGTCCGGCAGGGCGAGACGGTGGCGGTGTTCGGCGCCGGGGGAGTGGGACTCGCCGCCCTCCAGGCGGCGCGAATCGCCGGTGCTTCACGGATCGTGGCCGTCGACGTCTCCCCGGCGAAGGAGGAACTGGCGCGCACGGCGGGCGCCACCGACTACGTCGTCGCCTCCGACACCACCGCCCGTGACATCCGCGCACTCACCGGCAAGCAGGGCGTGGACGTCGCCGTCGAGTGCGTGGGCCGCGCGGCCACCATCCGCACGGCCTGGGAGTCCACCCGCCGCGGCGGCCGCACCACGGTCGTCGGCATCGGCGGCAAGGACCAGCAGGTCACCTTCAACGCCCTGGAACTCTTCCACTGGGGCCGCACCCTCTCCGGGTGCGTCTACGGCGACTCGGTCCCGGCGCGGGACCTGCCGGTCCTGGCCGACCACGTACGGGCGGGCCGCCTGGACCTGGGTGCCCTGGTGACGGAACGGATCGCCCTCGACGGCATCCCGGCCGCCTTCGAGAACATGCTCGCGGGGAAGGGCGGACGGGCGCTGGTGGTGTTCTGAGCCTTCAGGAGACCTGCTCCGGCCGCGGCGCGGCGGCCGGAGCGGGTACGGCCGGTCTCCGCGCCCGCGACCGCGAGACCGCGACCCCCGCCAGACACAGCGCCCCGCCGGCCAGCGTGAACGCCCCCGGCACCTCGCCCAGCGCCAGCCAGGACATCAGGACGACCAGCGCCGGGACCGCGTACGTCGTCGCGCCCATGCGGCCGGCCGTCGTACGGGCCAGGGCGTACGCCCAGGTGGTGAAGGCGAGCGCGGTCGGGAACAGGCCCAGGTAGACCATGTTCAGCGTGGCGGACAGCGGTGCCTCGGCCGCCTGCCGCACCAGCTGCCCGGCGAACGGCAGACAGAGCACGGCACCGACCAGACACCCGAACGTCGTCACCTGGAGCGCGCTCGCCCGGCCGAGGGCCGGCTTCTGCGCCACCACCCCGCCGGCGTACGCGACCGCGGCCAGCAGACAGAGCGCCACCCCGAGCGGCGAGGAACCGCCCTCGCCCGACATCGACAGCCCCACGGTCACCGCGCCCGCGAACGACACCGCCATCCCGGCCAGCAGCCGCGGCGGCATCGCGTCGCCGAGCAGCCGGGCGCCGAGCAGCGCGATCAGGAGCGGCCCGATGTTCACCACCAGGGCCGCCGTACCGGCGTCGACCTGCTGCTCGCCCCAGTTGAGCACCACCATGTAGAAGCCGAACCACAGCACCCCGGACACCGCGATCCCGCGCCAGGCCGCCCGCGGCGGCCGTCCCTCCCGCCGCACCGCCCAGATCACCCCGAGGGCCACCGTGCCGGCCAGCAGCCGGCCCAGCGCCAGCGCGCCGGGCGAGTACGCGGCGCCCGCGCTGCGGATCGAGACGAAGGCGGAGGCCCACAGCACGACGGTGACGACGGTCGCACCGGCCGCGAGCAGCCCCGTACGACGGGACGGCGAGGTGTTCATCATGCTCCCGAGAGTAGGAAGAGAAGGGTGGGTGCCGCTGGCGGATTTCGGACCGGGTGCCGCCGCTGTCGTCGCTGCTCGACGCGGCGCCGCCGCCTCGACACCGAGGTGCCCGGCGCGGTGTCCCTGCCTGTGTGTCGAGGTGCTGGGCCGCCCCGCCGGCCGCCGGGGGGGTCAGTGCGGTGCCCCTGCCTGTGTGTCGAGGTGTCGCGCGGCGCCCCCGCCAGGGTGTCGAGATGCTCAGCGCAGTGCCGCCGCCTCGATGCCGAGCAGTTCGGACAGGGCGCGCTCGCCCGCCGCCGTCACCTTCACGGCCCGCTCGGAGCCGATCCGTACGCACCAGCCCGCGTCCAGGGCGTGCCGGCACAGGGCCGCGCCCGCGACACCCGCGAGATGAGGGCGGCGCTCGGTCCAGTCGAGGCAGCCGCGGGCCAGCGGCCGCCGGCCGCGCGGGGGGAGGCCGATGCCCACGGCGTCGAACCACCGCATCCCCGCGTCGGTGAGCGCGAACCCGGTGTCCTGGCGCAGCAGTCCGCGCGCGGTCAGCGCGTCGGTGACCGCGATGCCCAGGCGGCCGGCGAGATGGTCGTAGCAGGTGCGCCCGCGGGCCAGCGCCGATCCGGCGCTCGCCTCCCGCAGGTTCCGCGGGCGCCCGGTGTCCTCCGGGGCGACCTGGGCCGCCAGGTCCTCCAGCAGCTGCGCCACCCGCGGGTCGGCCAGCCGCACGTACCGGTGCCTGCCCTGCCGTTCCTCGGCGAGCAGCCCGCCCGCGACGAGCCTGCTCAGGTGCTCGCTCAGGGTGGACGCGGCGACGCCCGCGTGCCGGGCCAGCTCACCGGCGGTCCAGGCCCGCCCGTCGAGCAGTGCCAGCAGACAGGCGGCCCGGGTCTCGTCGGCGATCAGCGCGGTGAGCCGGGCCAGCCGCGCGGCCCGGGGGTCCCTGGTGGTCATGCGTCCCAGCATGGGACACGGACACTTCGGCGCCCACCGAAGTGTCGCTACGCGCCCTGCCGGACCTGCGCGTACTGCTGCGCCAGTCCGTCCAGCAGCGCCGTCAGACCGGTCTCGAACGCCCGCTCGTCGATCTTCTCCTGCTGCTCGGCGAGGAGGTGGGCCTGCCCGAGGTGGGGGTAGTCGGCGGGGTCGTAGGCGCTCTCGTCGTCCACGAACCCGCCGGCGAACGAGCCGAGCGCGGAGCCCATGACGAAGTACCGCATCAGCGCTCCGATCGAGGTGGCCGTCGCGGGCGGCCAGCCCGCCGCGACCATCGCGCCGTAGACCGCGTCCGCGAGCCGCAGGCCGGCCGGGCGGCGGCCGGGGCCGTGGGCGAGCACCGGGACGATGTTGGGGTGTGCGCGCAGGGCGGCCCGGTAGGAGACGGCCCAGTCGTGCAGCGCCGTCCGCCAGTTCCGGCCGTCCTCGAACATCGACAGGTCGACCTGGGCGCTCACCGAGTCGGCGACCGCCTCCAGGATCTCGTCCTTCGTGCGGAAGTGGTTGTACAGCGAGGGCCCGCTCACCCCCAGCTCGGCGGCGAGCCGGCGGGTGGAGACGGCCGCCAGGCCCTCCGCGTCCACCAGCGTGCGTGCCGCCCCGACGATCCGGTCGGTGCTGAGGAGGGGCTTGCGCGGTCGGGCCATGGCGCACATAGTAGGGCTGCATTCAGAAACTAGCAGTGCTAATTTAAATGTACGGCTTTCAAGGTCTGTCCTGTGAGACGTATCCGTTCCGTGTGATGTGGGGTGACTCGGCATGAACCTGGGGCTCAGCGAGGAGCAGACCGCCGTCCGGCGGCTCGCCCGGGACTTCGTGGAGCGTGAGATCGCCCCCCACGTCATCGCCTGGGACCGGGCCGAGGAGGTCGACCGGGGCATCGTGAAGAAGCTCGGCGAGGTCGGCTTCCTGGGCCTGACCATCGACGAGGAGTACGGCGGCTCCGGCGGCGACCACCTCGCGTACTGCCTGGTGACCGAGGAGCTCGGCCGCGGTGACTCCTCGGTGCGCGGCATCGTCTCGGTCTCGCTCGGGCTGGTCGCCAAGTCGATCGCGGCCTGGGGCGGCGAGGAGCAGAAGCGCCGCTGGCTGCCCGGCCTCACCTCCGGCGAGTACGTCGGCTGCTTCGGCCTCACCGAGCCCGGCACCGGCTCCGACGCGGGCAACCTCACCACGCGCGCGGTCCGTGACGGCGACGACTACGTCCTCAACGGCACCAAGATGTTCATCACGAACGGCACCTGGGCCGACGTCGTGCTCCTCTTCGCCCGCTCCACCGACGCCCCGGGCCACCGCGGCGTCTCCGCCTTCCTGGTGCCGACCGACACCCCCGGGCTGACCCGGCGCACCATCCACGGCAAGCTCGGCCTGCGCGGCCAGGCCACCGCCGAACTGGTGCTGGAGGACGTCCGTGTGCCCGCCTCCGCGATGCTCGCGCCCGAGGGCAAGGGCTTCTCGGTCGCCATGTCCGCGCTCGCCAAGGGCCGGATGTCGGTCGCCGCGGGCTGTGTCGGCATCGCCCAGGCGGCGCTGGACGTGGCGCTGCGCCACGCCGGCGAGCGTGAGCAGTTCGGCAAGACCATCGCCCACCACCAGCTCGTCCAGGAGCTGATCAGCGACATCGCCGTGGACGTGGACGCGGCCCGGCTGCTGACCTGGCGGGTCGCCGACCTGGTCGACCGCGGTCTGCCCTTCGCCACCGAGTCCTCCAAGGCCAAGCTGTTCGCCTCCGAGGCGGCCGTGCGCGCCGCGAACAACGCCCTCCAGGTCTTCGGCGGCTACGGCTACATCGACGAGTACCCGGCAGGCAAGCTGCTGCGCGACGCCCGCGTGATGACCCTCTACGAGGGCACCAGCCAGATCCAGAAGCTGGTCATCGGCCGGTCGCTGACGGGGGTCTCGGCGTTCTGAGTATCGCTCCCGCGGGTTCCTGAGTACGTCGGCGGATGTGGCACGGGCCATGTCCGCCGATGCTCGTCCCATGAGCGACACACCCGTCAAGCAGAACACGGCCGCCTTCTACGGTCAGGCCGTCGCGTCCTTCGCCGTCGCCATGGCGGCCACCGCGATCGGCATCTTCAAACTGAACGCCGACGCCTGGGTACGGGCCTTCCTGGCCATCGCCGTCCTGTATCTCGTCACCTCGGCCTTCACGCTGGCCAAGGTGATCAGGGACCGGCAGGACGCGGCCGTCACCATGTACGGCCCCTTCGAAAAGCGCTGAGCGGCTACGCTAAGCGGTTGCTCACCTTCGGCGGTATGGTGTACCTCCGGTACCGAGAGGGGCGAACCAGCGATGAGTACGGCGGAGGACACGACCGGCGGCGAGGCCGAGGCGTGGGGCGAGGTCACGCCTGACGCGGCCCGGCGGCTGCTGGTGGCCGCCGTGGAGGCCTTCGCCGAGCGCGGCTACCACGCGACGACGACCCGCGACATCGCGGGCCGCGCGGGGATGAGCCCGGCCGCGCTCTACATCCACTACAAGACCAAGGAGGAGCTCCTCCACCGCATCAGCCGGATCGGCCACGACAAGGCGCTGGAGATCCTGCGCACGGCGGCCCGTGGCGAGGGCAGCGCCACGGAGCGGCTGGCCGACGCGGTGAGCTCCTTCGTGCGCTGGCACGCCGGAGGGCGCACCACCGCGCGGGTCGTGCAGTACGAACTGGACTCGCTCGGCCCCGACGCCCGTGCCGAGATCCTCGCCCTGCGCCGCCTGGTCGACGCCCAGGTGCGCGGGATCATCGAAGAGGGCGTGGCCACGGGCGAGTTCGACGTGCCGGACGTGCGGGGCACCACCCTCGCGGTGCTCTCCCTCTGCATCGACGTCGCCCGCTGGTTCAACGTCGACGGCCCCCGCACTCCCGACGAGGTCGGCGCCCTCTATGCCGACCTCGTCCTGCGGATGGTGGGGGCGAAGTAGCCGCCCGTCGGCTCAGAGGTAGTACCGGGACACCGACTCGGCCACGCAGGCCGGCTTCTCGCCGCCCTCGCGCTCCACGGTGAAGGCGATGGAGACCTGGACGCCGCCGGGCACGTCGTCGACGCCGGTGATGACCGCGGTGGCGCGCAGCCGCGAGCCGACCGGCACGGGGGAGGGGAAGCGGACCTTGTTGGTCCCGTAGTTGAGGCCCATCTTCACGCGCTCGACCGAGATCAGCTGCGGTCCGAACAGCGGCAGCAGGGACAGGGTCATGTACCCGTGCGCGATGGTGGTGCCGAAGGGGCCCGCGGCCGCCCGCTCGGGGTCGACGTGGATCCACTGGTGGTCACCGGTGGCCTCGGCGAAGAGGTCGATCCGCTTCTGGTCGACCTCCACCCAGTCGGTGTACCCCAACTGCTCGCCCACCGCCGCCTTCAGCTCGTCGGCTGACGTGAAGATCCTCGGCTCTGCCATGTCCCGGCCTCTCGCGTCTGTTCGCGCTTATGTCTAAGCAACTGCTTAGCATGGTCGGGTCGGAGGCCCCTGTCAACGGACCGCCACGGTGCCGGGATGGGTAGGCTTCGAGAGGTGCCCCAGATTCCCGAGAAGATCCATGAACTCACGGTCGGCCAGCTCGCCGCCCGCAGCGGCGCCGCCGTCTCCGCTCTGCACTTCTACGAGTCCAAGGGTCTGATCAGCAGCCGCCGTACCGCGGGCAACCAGCGCCGCTACGCCCGGGACGCGCTGCGCCGGGTCGCCTTCGTCCGGGCCGCCCAGCGGGTCGGCATCCCGCTGGCCACGATCCGCGAGGCGCTCGCCGAACTCCCGGAGGAACGCACACCCACCCGCGAGGACTGGGCGCGCCTCTCCGAGACCTGGCGCTCCGAACTGGACGAGCGGATCAAGCAGCTCAACCGGCTGCGCGACCACCTCACCGACTGCATCGGCTGCGGCTGTCTCTCCCTGGAGTCCTGCGTCCTGTCCAACCCGGACGACGTGTTCGGTGAACGGCGGGCGGGCTCGCGCCTGATGGTGGAACGGCCCTCCCCGGAGGGGGTTCGGCGGCCGGACGCCTGCCGCTGAACCCGCCCCCGCACCCCCTCACTCGTACTCCGTGCCTCCCTTGCGGGTCAGGTACGCCGGGCTCACCGCCTTGGCGATCGCCCGTCCACCGGTCACGGGGCTGTGCCGCTCGGTGACCGGCCGGATCACCACACCCTCCCGCAGATGCAGCTCGCGCCCCGAGACGGTCTCCCGCCCGCTCGCCACCTCCAGAACCCGCTCGATGTCGTACGGCCCCTCGAACAGCCGCGGAACCAGAGGCAGTTCCCCGTCGAGCAGGTCCGCCGCGTCCAGCCACCGCACCACGCCGTCCATCTCCGCGGACACGTCGAACACCGCGTAGCCCAGCGTGTCGCCGCGGCCGTTCGCGCCGTACGCCAGGTCCTGCACGCCCGCCCCGTACACCTCGCCGAAGACGCCCACCCGGCGCGCGCCCAGCCGTTCGGCGATCCGGGCCGCGGCCTCGGCGACACCGTGTCCGCGCACGGCCCGCCAGTACAGGTTGCGCGGGTCCTCCTTCAGAGCCAGGGACTTGGCGCCGAAGCCCTTGGAGGAGACGTACGCGCGGCCCTCCTCGGCGTGGTAGGTCAGCAGACAGGCCGACCCGTGCAGCTTCTCCGTCAGCACGACCGGCTCGCCCGGCGCGAAGACGTCCGGGTAGCGCTGGATGTTCTCGATGTCGACCCAGGGCAGCAGATCGGGGGCGGACTCGACCTCGCCGCTCATCGTGGGCGGGATCGGCGGCACCCACTTGACGATGCCCAGCCGCTGCGCGAAGTCGGTGCCGTCGGCCGCGGCCCGCGCCAGGTCGACGTCCGCGAGCGCCGTGGGCCGGCACACGATGCCCTGCGACAGCTCACCGCGCAGCCGGACCGCCCTGACCCGGTCGGCGTTGCCCCCCGCGAGCCGGCCGGTCAGCCCCAACTCCTCGATCAGCGCTTCCGGGAGCACGGACTGCTCGGGGATGTACACCGCGGCCTCGCCGGTGCGGTACGCGCCCTTGGCGACGACGGCCCGGTACAGGCCCACCTGCGCCAGTTCGAGGGCGTCGGCGTTCGGATGTTCGTGGACGGTCAGCACTTCGGCGGTGACGCGCAGCGTCGACATGGCGGCTCCCTGGGTGTTTCCGGTACCTCAGACGGGTCTCATCGCCACCCACTGTCCGGACCCGAAACGGGTGGAGCCAGTGATTTTCCCCCTGCTACGGTCCCGGCTCGTCCCGGCGCAGCCCCTCCGCAACCAACTGCCCGTTGGAGACGGCCCGTCGGCCGTCCGGCAGGAGAAGGGTGTCCTCCAGGCCGATCCGGGTCGCGAGGCCGAGCCGTGCGGCCAGGCGCAGCACCGGCCACGCGCCGCCGTCCTCGCCGTGCAGCAGCACGGGCCGGCCGTGTGCCCCGCCGAGGCCGGCCAGCAGAGCCCGCGCCGACTCCTCGGCCGTCGCCGGGTCGGGGTCCGTCACCTCCGCCAGCACACGCAGCGCCCTCGGACCGAGCGGGGAGCGGGCGAACCGGGCCGCGCCGTCCGTGCCGGACCAGATCCCGGCCTCCACCCCCACCCCGAGCCGGAGCAGGGCCGCGGCCAGCTCCTCGGCGCCCGGTTCATGCCAGTTGACCGAGGCGTGGTCGGGCAGCACCGTCCAGTCGAGGACCTGTCGCAGGCGGGCCGCCGGATCGGGTTCCGCCCAGGCGCCCGTGGTCACACCGACCGGCACCGGCACCCGGGCCCGGATCGCGATGAGCGTCGCCGCCACCACCCGGGGCGACAGACTGTCCTGACCGCAGGGGGTCTTGGGGTGGACGTGGACGTCGGTGGCCCCGGCCGCGAACGCCTCGGCCGCGGACTCGGCCAACGCCTGCGGCGAGAGCGGGATCATCGAGCCGTCGGCGGCGCCTCGGCGCCCGTTGAGACAGACCTGCACCATGCCCCGATGGTGCCATCCGGCGGTGATCAGGGGGGGTGCGGCATCCCCGGCGCACCCCCGGCGTGCTCTCAGGCCGACATCAGCATCCGTCGCCCCCGCCTGGCGTACGCCAGGGCCTCGGGCGTGAGGACGGGCCGCGGTACCAGTATTCCGCAGTCCGCGCAGACCGGACCCGACGAGGGTTCGTGGTCCAGGTCGTACTTCCAGAACAGGCGCTCCCCGTCGCACACCGGGCAGGACGCGCCCGGTTCGCGCTCCAGCGCCTCGATGAGGCTGCGCAGCACCTCACCGAGCGGAGCCCGCGGGTGCACCCCGGGGTTGTCGCACCAGGCGACACCGAAGCCCCCCCAGGTCAGCCGGTGCCAGTCGTCCACGCTGCCGGGCCTTCGCAGCCCGTCGTGCTTCTCCTTCTTGCGGCGTTCGGCGAACTCGATCTCGTAGTCGAGCCATACCGCCCGGGCCTCCTCCAACTCCTCCAACGCGGCCACGAGCCGCGCCGGGTCGGGAGAGCGGTCCTCGGGGCCGAACCCTGACCGGGAGCACAGATGGTCCCAGGTCGCCCTGTGCCCGTAAGGAGCGAACCGCTCAAGGCACTTGCGCAACGAGTAGCGCCGCAGCGCCAGATCGCAGCGCGGATCTCGCACCTGTCTCGCCAGACTCCGGAAACCGGCCATCGCCTTGCACCTCCGTCACACCTGCAGCTGTACTTCGGTCACTTCGGCGTCGTCGAACGGACGTCGCCGAGTAGACGTATCGACACCCGATTCGGCTCCATCCGATTTCCGATCGCCCCCATAAGCCGGAGCCACGACTCCGAAAACTGACGCATGTTCATCTTCAATCCCGGGGATACCGGCGGTAACGTCCGGCCCACCCCCGTCGGTAGGAGCTGACATGCCTCGGCGCACCCCACGAACACCTCTCGTCAGACTGAGAACTCCCGGCAGATATCCCGGGTTCCTGAAGACGGCTTCCATATGCGTCCTGATCGCCGGTCTTTTGTCGCCGCTCTCCCAAGCGGCGGTCGCCGCCGAGGCCACGGCGGCCAACGACCACTGCGGCGGACAGTGTTCCGACATCCTGCCGCCGGGCGAGAACGGCAACGCGACCCTCGCGCAGATCATCCTCAACCAGGCCTTCGGCACCCAGCCCTCCCACGCCGAGGACCAGCTCGGCCCCTACGCCAACCTGGCCACCGGCTACTCCACGCTCACCACTGACAAGATCAATACGTTCTTCAACGACGCTTCGTTCGGCGTCGCGTCCGATCAGGTCGCCTCCACCGAGAGCCCGGCGGGCCGCAGCGATGTGAAGATCGTGCGCGACAAGAAGACCGGTGTGCCGCACATCACCGGCACCACCCGATACGGCACGGAGTTCGGCGCGGGCTATGCCGCGGCCGAGGACCGGCTGTGGCTCATGGACGTCTTCCGGCACGTCGGGCGCGGCCAGCTGACCACGTTCGCGGGCGGCGCGCCCTCCAACCAGGGCCTCGAGCAGGAGTTCTACCGCAACGCGCCGTACACCGAGGCCGACCTCCAGGCGCAGATCGACAACGCCGTCGCGGGCAACGGCGCCCGTGGCCAGCAGGCGCTCGCCGACGCCAACGCCTACCTCGCCGGCGTCAACTCCTACATCGACGCCTCCGACAGCGGCCGCTACTTCCCCGGCGAGTACGTCCTCACCGGTCACAAGGACTCCATCACCAACGCCGGCACCATCGACCACTTCAAGATCACCGACCTGGTGGCCCTGGCCTCGGTGATCGGCTCGCTGTTCGGCTCCGGCGGTGGCGGCGAGGTCGACAACGCCGTGTCGCTGCTCGCCGCCCAGGCCAAGTACGGCGTGGTGGACGGCACCAAGGTGTGGGAGTCCTTCCGCGAGCGCAACGACGCCGAGGCCGCCCTCACCCTCCACAACGGCGAGAGCTTCCCCTACGCCGTCAAGCCCGACGACCCGCAGGGCGAGGCCCTGCCCGACGCCGGTTCGGTGGCCCAGGAACCGCTGGTGTACGACCGTACGGGCAGCGCGGCCACCGCGAAGGCGACGAGCGCCGCCGGCACCGCGGCGGACACCGCGCTCAGTTCCGCCAGGCGCGGCATGTCCAACGCCCTCGTGGTGAGCGGGAGGTCCACCGCGAGCGGCCACCCGATCGCCGTCTTCGGCCCGCAGACCGGCTACTTCGCCCCGCAGCTGCTCATGCTCCAGGAGATCCAGGGTCCGGGCATCAGCGCCCGCGGCGCCTCCTTCGCGGGCTTGAGCATGTACGTCGAACTGGGCCGCGGCCAGGACTACGCGTGGAGCGCCACGACCTCCGGCCAGGACATCATCGACACCTACGCCGTCGAACTGTGCCAGGACGACTACCACTACCTGTACCACGGCGCCTGCACGGCGATGGAGAAGATCGAGCAGAAGAACGCCTGGAAGCCGACGACGGCCGACGGCACCGCGGCCGGGTCCTACACGATGCGGGTCTACCGCACCAAGTACGGCCCCGTGGAGTACCGGGCGACCGTCGGCGGCAAGAAGGTCGCCTACACCACCCTGCGCTCCTCCTACCTGCACGAGGCCGACTCGATCATCGGCTTCCAGATGCTCAACGACCCCGACTACGTCACGGGCCCGGCGACCTTCCAGACCGCGACGCAGCACATCAACTTCACCTTCAACTGGTTCTACGCCGACTCGGCGCACACCGCGTACTACAACAGCGGCGACAACCCGGTGCGCGCGAGCGGAGTCGACGCCGAGTTCCCGGTGTGGGCGCAGCAGGCCTACGAGTGGCGCGACTGGGACCCGGCGACCAACACCGCCGACTACACCCCGGCGTCCGCCCACCCCAACTCCGTCGACCAGGACTACTACATCTCCTGGAACAACAAGCAGGCCAAGGACTACACGACCGCCTCCTGGGGCGACGGCTCGGTGCACCGCGGCAACCTCCTCGACGACCGGGTGCGCAAACTCGTCACGGCCGGCGGGGTGACCAGGACGGCCCTGGTCAAGGCGATGGCGGACGCGGCGCTCGCGGACCTGCGGGCCGAGGACGTGCTGCCGGACCTGCTGCGGGTCGTCAACAGCTCGCCGGTGACCGACACCACGGCCGCGGCGGCCGTCGGCAGGCTCCGGACCTGGCTCACGGCCGGCGCCCGGCGCACGGAGACCTCGGCGGGCTCCAAGACGTACGCCGACGCCGACGCGATCCGCATCCTGGACGCCTGGTGGCCGCTGCTGGTGAAGGCCGAGTTCGAACCCGGCCTCGGCACCGCCCTGTACACCGCCTTCACCGCCAACCTGCCTGTCGACGAGACCCCCTCGGCCGCCCACGGCCCGACCGGCGCGCACGCGGGCAGCTCCTTCCAGTACGGCTGGTGGAGCTATGTCGACAAGGACGTCCGCGCCGTGCTCGGCGACCCCGTGGCGGGGCCGCTCGGGCAGAAGTACTGCGGCGGCGGCAGCCTCAGCGCCTGCCGGGACCTTCTCATCAGCACCCTGAAGCAGGCGGCCGGTCTGACCGCCGCCCAGGTCTACCCCGGCGACGCCCTGTGCGCCGCGGGCAACCAGTGGTGCGCCGACTCGATCGTCCAGCGCACCCTCGGCGGCATCAAGCACGGCAACATCAGCTGGCAGAACCGGCCCACCTACCAGCAGGTCGTGGAGTTCACCTCGCATCGCTGACCCCCGCACGGCGGCGGGCCGGATCAGCGGATACGGCCCGCCGCCAGCACCACCTGCGCCAGTTCCCGGTGCACGATGTCACTGTGCGCCCCGCTCGGCGGGCCGCCGCGTCTGACCACCGCCGCCGCGTCGACATTGACGCAGCCCGAGACCGGCAGCGGGCCGCGCAACGCCTCGGCGAGCCCCAACCGCCGTGTGCCGGGCACCGCCTGTACCCCGTCATGGCCCATGGCCCCCCACTTGGCGCCCAGCACCCGGCCGAGATCGAAGCCCTCGGCCACGCCCTGCGCGTCGCCCGCCATCCGGGAGGCCAGCGGGTACAGCGCCCCGAGGGAGGAGTCGTGGCTGGAGTGGCAGCACACCAGCGGACCGTCGATGCGGTTCTGCTGGCCCTGCAACACGCCCCCCGCGCGCGCGTCGTGCGGCAACCGGGCGGCGAACGCGTAGTGCGAGAAGGCCCCTTGCAGCAGCGTCACGGACTTCACCGTGCGCACGCCCTCGGGCAGCCCGCGCAGGGCGAACGACACCAGCCGCCCGCCGAAGCTGTGCCCGACCAGGTGCACCCGCACCCCCGGCGCCGCGCCCGCCAGCTGACCGATCACGCGCCCGAGCCCGCGCTCGCCCACCGTCCCGGCCCGCCGCTTCATCGCGTAGTACGTCCCCTGCCGCAGCAGTTCGTGCGCCCCGTCCCACGGGTTCGGCAGGGCGAACCCCTCCGTCCCGCCCGGGGAATCGACCTGGGCCAGCGCCCGCGCGAACTCCTCGCACATCGCCGCCACCGACCCGGAGAACATCTCGGGCTCGTCCTGCGGCACCCCCTCCGCCAGCGTGTCCGCCGCGAACAGGGCCTGCGGACCGGGCGGCACCACCTCCACCAGCAGCCGGACCAGCCGCCCGAACTCCTCCAGCTCGGCCTCCTCGCCCGGCTGCTGCTCCAGCAGCCGGGCGAGCTGCTCCACCACGATCGCCCGGCCCGGGAAGGTCTCCAGCAGCGCGTGCCGGGTGTCCTTGTCGAGCGCCGGACGCCGGGGCGGCTCGGCCGCCACCGCCCGCGGGAAGTCCGGGATCGGCTCGTCGGAGAACCGCATCGACGGCCACACCACGCCCGCGTACCCGATCCTGGCCGTCGGCGCGAGCTCGGGGAACGGGGCGAAGAAGTGACTGCAGAGCCGGGTCGCCCCGGAGCGGTCGTTGTTCCAGCCGTGCGCGAAGACGACCAGATCGCGTACCCCGCGCCGGGTCACCCCGGCCAGCAGCCGGTCCCGCTCCGGGCCGTCCACGTCGCCGTCCGCGTCGAAGGTGAGCTCCCAGTAGGGCGTCACGCTCATCGCCGGCTCTGCCATGACGGGCCCCTTGTCCCCCGTGGTGGTGCGCTATGGGCGCATGGTCCTGCCAACAGGGGACATTGGCCATACGTCTCGGGTCATCCGTACGACAGATACGTCCCGCGCACCCGCCGGAACGCCGTCAGCTCCTGCCGCCAGCCCGCCACCACCTCGTCGGTGTCCGCGCCCGCGTCGATCGCGGTGCGCACCTGGGCCGAGCCCGTGAGTTTGTCGATCCAGTTGTCGGAGCGCCAGGCGAAGCCGCTCCAGGTCCGCCTGGCGGTCACCAGCAGCGCGATCCCGGTGCGCACGGGGTCGTAGGCGTCACGGTCGTGCACATGGATCTGCACGCCCCCGACGGTCTTCCCCTGGAACTTGGAGAAGGTGGGGGCGAAGTACGCCTCCCTGAAGCGCACGCCCGGCAGCCCGAGCGCGTTCACCGCGGCGGCCCACCGCCCGTCGACGCCCTCCGCGCCCAGCAGTTCGAACGGCCGGGTCGTGCCGCGCCCCTCCGAGAGGTTCGTGCCCTCGAAGAGACAGGTGCCCGCGTACGCCAGGGCGGTGTCGGGTGTCGGCATGTTCGGGCTCGGCGGCACCCAGGGCAGGCCGGAGGCGTCGTACCACTGCGACCGCTTCCATCCGCTCATCAGTACGGTCTCCAGCGCCACCGGCGTGGTGAGGAACTCCTTGTTGAACAGCCGCGCCAGCTCCGCGACCGTCATGCCGTGCGCCTGCGAGATCGGCTGCCGGCCGACGAACGTCGCGAACTCCCGGTGCAGCACGGGCCCCTGGGCCGCGCGCCCGGTCAGCGGATTCGGCCGGTCCAGGACCACGAACCGCTTGCCGGCGAGCTGCGCGGCCTCCATACAGTCGTACAGGGTCCAGATGTAGGTGTAGAAGCGCGCGCCCGCGTCCTGGATGTCGAAGACGACGGTGTCGACGCCGGACGCGGTGAACACGTCGGCCAGCGGCCGGCCGCTCTTGAGGTAGGTGTCGTAGACCGGCAGCCCGGTCGCCGGGTCGTCGTAGCGGCCCTCGGAGCCGCCCGCCTGTGCCGTGCCGCGAAAGCCGTGCTCGGGGCCGAAGACGGCGACCAGGTTCACGCGGTCGTCGGCATGCATGACATCCACGATGTGCCGGGCGTCCCTGGTGATGCCGGTCGGGTTGGTGACGATGCCGACGCGCTGCCCGGCGAGCGGGGCGTAGCCGTCCGCGGCGAGGCGTTCGAAGCCGGTGCGCAGCTGTCTGCGCGGCTCGAACGTGGCGGTGGTGGGGGTGAGTGACACGGTTGCCGCTGTCGCCGAGGCGAGCAGACTGCGTCTGGAGAGGCGCATGGGGGTCCTCCATGAGGTGACGTTGCGAGCCGTTCCTGGGTGTCGCGCCGCGCGACGGAGCCGTACATCGATACGTCTCCGCGCCCCTTAGGGTGCTCCAGAGACCCTTCCTCTGGTGCATACCGACCGGTTAGTCTGTCGAGGCAGGAGAGCCGATTCGCGTCGTGTCGAAGGAGACCGATGGTGGAAGCCGTGCAGGATGCCGGAGTGGTCGTCACCGGAGCGGGAGGCGGGATCGGGGCCGCGCTGGCCCGCCGCTTCGCCGCCGAGGGGGCCCGGGTCGTCGTCAACGACCTCGACGCCGACAAGGCCAGGGCCGTCGCCGACGAGATCGGCGGCATCGCGGTTCCCGGTGACGCCTCCCTGGTCATCGCCGACGCCCGGGACGCGCTGGGCGGCACGGTCGACGTCTACTGCGCCAACGCCGGTGTCGGATCGGGCGGTTCGGAGGCGGCCGGGGAGCCGGTCTGGGCGCAGGCCTGGGACGTCAACGTCATGGCCCACGTCCGTGCGGCCGAGGCGCTGATCCCCGGCTGGCTGGAGCGCGGCAGCGGCCGGTTCGTCTCCACCGTGTCCGCGGCCGGACTGCTCACCATGATCGGCGCAGCGCCCTACAGCGTCACCAAGCACGGCGCGTACGCCTTCGCCGAGTGGCTCTCGCTGACCTACCGCCACCGCGGGATCAAGGTCCACGCCATCTGTCCCCAGGGCGTGCGCACCGACATGCTGGCCGCCACCGGCAGCGCGGGCGACCTGGTCCTGCAGCCGACCGCGATCGAGCCGCAGGACGTCGCCGACGCCCTCTTCAAGGGTATCGAGGAAGATCGCTTCCTGATCCTGCCGCACCCCGAGGTCGCCGCGTACTACCAGGTCAGGGCCACCGAGCCGGACCGCTGGCTGACCAACATGAACCACCTCCAGCAGAAGTGGGAGGCCGGCCGGTGACCGACTCCCGCTACGCCGCCAAACCCTGGCTCGACCTCCTCAGCGACGCCCAGCGCGCCCCGGTGGACCCCGCCGACTCCCTCGTGCACGCCCTGCGCCGGGCCGTCGCCGAGGACCCCGACCGCCCCTTCCTGGCCTACTTCGACGGCCGGCTGTCCTACCGCGAGGTCGACGAGCTCAGCGACTCCGTCGCCGGTCACCTGGCCGAGCGCGGCCTGGAGCGCGGCGACCGGGTGGCCGTCCTGCTCCAGAACTCGCCGCACTTCGTGCTGGCCCTGCTCGGCGCCTGGAAGGCGGGCGCGATCGTCGTCCCCGTCAATCCCATGTACAAGTCGGGGGAGGTCGCGCACGTCCTGCGGGACGGCGAGGTGGCGGCGCTGATCTGCTCGGACCGCGCCTGGGAGTCGTATCTGCGCGACACGGCCGCGGACTCGCCGGTGCGGATCGTGCTCACCGGCTGCGAGCTGGACTTCCAGACCCGCGGCGACACCCGCGTGCTGACCTTCGAACGGCTGCCGCAGGCCCCGGACGCGGACGATCTCACGGCCGTCGCCCGGCGGGGCCACAAGGCGCCGCAGGGCGCTGGTCCCGGCCCCGCCGACATCGCGCTGATCAGCTACACCTCGGGCACCAGCGGCGCCCCGAAGGGCGCCACCAACACGCATGGCAACATCATGTACAACGCCGAGCGGCAGCGGACCGGACTGGCCCTGCCCGAGGCGCCCGTCTACTACGCGATGGCCCCCCTGTTCCACATCACCGGGATGGTCTGCCAGCTCGGCGCGTGTCTCGACAGCGCGGGCACGCTGGTGCTGACGTACCGCTTCGAGTCGGGCGTCGTGCTGGACGCGTTCGCCGAGCACCGGCCGCAGTACACCGTGGGCCCCTCCACCGCCTTCATGGCGCTGGCCGCCCACCCGGGCGTCTCCCCGGACCACTTCTCCTCCTTCGTGAACATCTCCTCGGGCGGCGCCCCGCTGCCGCCCGCCCTGGTGGAGAAGTTCCGGGCCGGCTTCGGTCCTTACATCCGCAACGGCTACGGGCTCACCGAGTGCACCGCGCCCTGCGCGGCCGTGCCGCCCGGCCTGGAGGCCCCCGTCGACCCGGTCTCCGGCACCCTGGCCGTCGGACTGCCCGGCCCCGAGACGGTCGTGCGGATCGTCGACGACGAGGGCGCGGAGGTGCCCTTCGGCGAGCAGGGCGAGATCGTCGTCCGCGGGCCACAGGTCGTGCCCGGCTACTGGCGGCGTCCCGACGCCACCGCCGAGACCTTCCCCGACGGCGAACTGCGCACCGGCGACATCGGCTTCATGGACCCCCAGGGCTGGCTGTACGTCGTCGACCGCAAGAAGGACATGATCAACGCGTCCGGTTTCAAGGTCTGGCCGCGCGAGGTCGAGGACGTCCTCTACACGCACCCGGCGGTGCGCGAGGCGGCCGTCGTCGGGGTGCCCGACGGGTACCGCGGGGAGACCGTCAAGGCCTACATCAGCCTGCGCCCGGGCGCCGAGACGGACCCGGACGAGCTCGCCGCGTACTGCAAGGAGAGACTGGCCGCCTACAAGTATCCGCGCCAGGTGGAGGTACTGGCCGAGCTGCCCAAGACGGCGAGTGGGAAGATCCTCCGTCGGGAACTTCGTTCCCGCGCGCACGACAGTCAGTAGACGAACCGGCGGAAAAGCGGACAAGTCGACAGTAATGTCGGCGGGCGGGCCGGTGGACGACGGCCGACAGGCGTCGAGGGAAGGCAGGTGGCGGCAGTGCCCAGGACGACCGACGGGGACGGAGCTCCGGTTCCGCAGCGGCTCCTCGCCGCCGCCACCCGGCTCTTCGCCGAGCAGGGCTACGACCGCACCTCGGTGCAGGAGATCGTCGAGGCGGCCGGCGTCACCAAGGGGGCGCTGTACCACTACTTCGGCTCCAAGGACGACCTCCTGCACGAGGTGTACGCGCGCGTGCTGCGCGTCCAGCAGGAGCGGCTCGACGCGTTCGCGGACGCCGACGAACCGGTCGAGAAGCGGCTGCGGGCCGCGGCGGCCGATGTCGTCGTCACGACCATCGAGAACCTCGACGACGCGTCGATCTTCTTCCGCTCGATGCACCACCTGAGCCCCGAGAAGAACAAGCAGGTGCGCGCCGAGCGCCGGCGCTACCACGAACGCTTCCGCGCGCTCATCGAGGAGGGCCAGCAGGCCGGGGTGTTCTCCACGGCGACCCCGGCCGACCTGGTGGTGGACTACCACTTCGGGTCCGTCCACCACCTCTCGACCTGGTACCGCCCCGACGGCCCGCTCGGCGCCCAGGAGGTCGCGGACCAACTCGCGGACCTGCTGCTGCGCGCGCTGCGTCCGTAGGGCGCGCTGCGCCCGGAGGGCCGTAACGCGGGTTGCGCCGGTGGCGACCGCGATGGTCAGTGGTCCGTGGTCAAGGGTCAGTGGGTACGGGCCTGCGGTGCGCGGTCTGCCGTCTGCGGTGCGCGGCCCGCGGTCTGCGGTTTGCGGTGCGCGGCCCGGGTGTCCCGGGCCGGCTTCCCGGTCGGTCCGGGAGAACCTCCGGGGCGGTCCGGACATCGTCCTCTGCTCTCCCGGCCGCCGACGGCGCGATGCTCGTCGGGACGGACCGGCGGAGGTGCCGCCGGCCGGGGCTTTCGGGGGAGAGAACCATGCTTGCAGTGAACCGGCGTCTGGCAGGTCTCGCACTGGGCGGCGCGCTCGCGCTCGGCGGTACGGCTGCCGTGCCCGCGGTGGCGGACGGGGGAGCGGTGGAGGCGCCCGCACGGGCCGTGTGCCACACCCCGGTCGGCAACAGCCTCATCCACCAGCGATGGGCCGCCCTGGGCGGCGCGAGCGGGTGGATGGGCTGCCCGACCTCCGGCACCAGGGACGTGTACGTCAACAACATCTACCAGGGCAAGCGCCAGTACTTCGCGCACGGCAACATCACCACCTCGCGCGCCCAGGGCTCGCGGATGGTCGTCGCCGCCTGGGAGGCCAACGGCTACGCGCACTTCAACTGGGGCCCGACGAACCCCTACCACTACGACGTCTTCCTGTTCCGCTACACCAGCGCGGCCGACCCGCAGGGCCGGCAGGGCCAGGTCGGCGGCGGGTCCTCGGGCCTGATCCGGGTACGGAAGGAGACCACCGGCTCCTACACGTTCCGCGTCGAGGGCTGCGACAGGACCATCTGGGGCCTGAAGTGCAAGCAGGGCTGGACCCTCTCGGCGACCACGAACTGACCACCACCTCGGGGGAACAGGGCCGGTGAGGGCGCAAGGCGCCCTCACCGGCCCGCGCCTCGCTCGGAGGAGCCGTCGGCGATCGGCGGCGTGCGGGCGCCGTGTCCCCGACCCTCGACCTGTCAGGAATTCACCGTTCAGACGATCTCTCTTCATCGGCAGGCCACCATTCGCCCATACCTTTCCCACGCTGTGAACTGATCATGTCAAGGTGGGGGAGTGTGAGCGGATGTCGAGCGGTGGCAGGAAGCGCCCGAGAGTCGGCCACGGGGTGGTGCTCGGCTTAGGTGTCGCCCTGATGGCGGGGCTGCTGCAATTGGGAGCGCTCCCAGTCGAGGCGGTCGCCCGTTCGCAGTCCGGTACGCCGACGACGAAGGCTCTGTCGGCCGGCCCGGGCAGCGCCAAGAGTGGCTCCGCAGCCGCCGCGGCTTCCGAGGAAGAGGCGATCGCGGCGGCGAAACGATCGGGGAAGAGCGTCGAGGTGGCCTCGCTGCGCGGCGAGAGCAGCGACGTGTACGCCACTCCCGAAGGCGACCTGGAGGCGCGGGAGTACCTGCGCCCGGTGCGGACCCGGATCAACGGCACCTGGCAGCCGATCGACACCGCGCTCGCCCAGGCCGAGGGCGGCATGGTCGCACCCAGGGCGGCCACCGTCGGGCTGGAGTTCTCCGGCGGCGGCGAGGACCGGCCGCTGGTGCGCCTCGAGAGGGCAGGGCGGACACTCGAACTCTCCTGGCCCGGCGCCGTGCCCGCGCCGCGGCTGGACGGGGACACCGCCGTCTACAGGGACATCCTGCCGGACGTGGACCTGCGCCTCGGGGCGCGGCCCGACGGCTTCACACAGCTCCTCGTCGTGAAGACGGCCGAGGCCGCGCAGAGCAAGGAACTCGCCGAACTGCGGCTGAAGCTGAACGCCGACGGGATGGCGGTCGACGAGACCGCGAGCGGCGGGCTCCAGGCAGTCGACCGGGGCGCGGGCGGCGTCGTGTTCGAGGCGCCGACCCCGGTGATGTGGGACTCCAGCGCGAGCGGCGAGGGCACACCGGCCACCGGAACCGCCGACCGCGCGAGCTCGACGGCGACCAGAGCGCGGGTGGCGTCCGCCGTGACCACGGCCGTCGCCGGCCGAGGCACGCGGACGGTGACCGTCGCCACGGACGGGTCCACCGCCACCACCACCGACGATCCGACCGCCGCCGAATCCGGCCGGGTCGAGCGCGTCGGCGTCGACGTCGCCGACGGAGGGGAGGCGCTCGTCCTCACCCCGGACAAGGAGCTGCTGACCGGCTCCGACACCGTCTACCCCGTCTACATCGACCCGCAGTGGTACTCGCCCAAGGCCACCTCCTGGACGATGGTGTCCCGGTACTGGGCGAGCTCCCCGCAGTGGAAGTTCAACGGTGACTCCGACGCGGGCCTCGGCTACTGCGGCTGGGACTACTGCGCCCCCTACGACGTGAAGCGGCTCTTCTACCAGATCCCGACCACGAAGTTCGCGGGCCGGACGATCCTGTCCGCCGAGTTCGTCGTCAGGGAGACCCACGCGGCCTCCTGCGACAAGCGCGAGGTCCAGCTCTGGCGGACGAAGGGCATCTCGTCCTCCACCACCTGGAACAGCCAGAACAACTCCGACTTCTGGATCGACCGCCTCAAGACGCTCAGCTTCGCCTACGGCGCCGACGGCTGCGCCGCCGCCGACGCGGAGTTCGACGTGAAGGACGCCGTCGCCACCGCCGCGGCCAAGAACTGGTCGACCATCACCCTCGGGATGCGGGCCGGCGACGAGGACGACCGCTACACCTGGAAGCGGTTCTCGGACGACGCCTACCTGCGGGTGCGGTACAACCGCGCGCCGAACAAGATCACCCTCTCCCAGCTCACCATGAGCCCGGGCGGTCCCTGCGTGGCCTCCGACAAGATGGTGCGCATCCGCTCGGCGGCGACGATCCGCGTCAACGATGTCAAGGACCCCGACGGAGACGCGGTCTCCGTGCAGTTCCAGGCGTCCTGGGACGCGGGTGACGGCGCCGGCTGGAAGGCCCGCTGGACCTCGGCCAGGACCACCAGCAAGAAGAGCGGCTCCGACTTCTCGATGGTGCTGCCCAGCAGCATCCCCAAGAACAAACACGTGGAGTGGCACGTCCACTCCTACGACGGGGCCCAGTGGTCGGCCTGGAGCTACACCGGTTCCCACGGCTGCCACTTCCTCTACGACACCAGTGTGCCCGTCGGCCCGGTGATCAGCTCGGCCCAGTACGGCGCGTCCGACTCCGAGGACCCTGACGACCCCTGGTGGGACGGCGTCGGCCGGTACGGCACGTTCACCGTCGACACCAGCTCCACCGACGTCACCAAGTACTGGTTCGGCGTCAACGCGCCGCCCAGCAGCGCCCACACCCTGACCACCACCGGCGGCGGCGCCAAGACGATCAAGTTCATGCCGACCAGGCCGGGCGTCAACTTCATCACCGCGCAGGCCTTCGACGCGGCCGGCAACGGTTCCGAACCCACCACGTACACCTTCCGGGTCCGCTCGGGCCAGCCGGACCGGCTGTCCTGGCAGATGGACGAGACCGCCGGCACGAGTCAGGTCACCGGCTCGGGCGGCACCTGGCCCGCCCAGCTGTACGCGGGCGCCAAGCCCGGTGGCGAGGGCGTCTCCGGCCACGGCCTGGAACTGGACGGCGTCGACGACTACGCGGCCAGCGACTCCCCGGTCCTCAACACCGCCAAGAGCTTCACGGTGTCGGTGTGGGCGAAGCTGCCGAGCAACCCGACCGGCGCGCCCGTCGCCGTCGCCCAGGCGGGCTCCAGCACCAGCGGCTACGAGATCTACTACTCCACCGCACTCGGCGGCTGGGTGTTCCTGAGACACGCAACCGACGCGTCCGGCACCTCGGTGTCGCGCGCCGTCCAACCGGCCTGCGCGAGCGGGGACACCGCCTGTCAGACGTCCCGGGTCAACACCTGGACCCACCTCGTCGCCGCCTTCAACTACCCGAGCCAGCTGCTGAAGCTGTACGTCGACGGGCAGCTCGTCGCCACCGCTCCCTACACGACCACTCCCTGGGACGCGCGCGGACGTACCATCCTCGGCGCCGCCTCCCATTACGGGACGGTGGAGGGCTTCTTCCGCGGATCCCTCGACGAGGCCCAGTTCTTCGACTACCAGTTGACCGACGCCCAGGTGGCCCAGCTGCACGACCGGCTGCCGGTGAGCAGCGCCCGCCCGGCGAAGCTGGTCCTCCCGATGGACGAGACCGCGGACGCCGTCGCGCTGACCGGCCGCGCCCAGGCGGTCCCCGCCCAGCTCAAGAACGGTGCCGTCGCCGGAGTGACCGGAGTCAACGGCCGCGCCGTCGCGTTCGACGGCGTCGACGACTACGCGACCACCGGCCGCCCGATCATGGACACCGCACAGAGCTTCGCGGTCTCCACCTGGGTGAAGCTGCCCAAGGACAAGGAGGCCAAGGCGATGACGGTCATCGCCCAGGCCGGCATCGTCAATCCCGGCTTCGAGGTCTACCACTCCTCCGCGCTCGGCGGCTGGGTCTTCATACGGGAGCAGAGCGACACCGCCGGCTCCACGGTGGTTCGCGCGACCCAGTCCGCCTGCCCGGCGAACACCAACTGCGCGGCGGCCCGCCTCGGCGAGTGGAACCACGTCGTCGCCGTCCAGGATGTCGACGCGGGCCAGTTGCGGCTGTACGTCAACGGTGTCCTGGAGGCCACGGCTGACTTCACCACCCCCTGGCTCGCCGTCGGTCAGGTCACCCTGGGTGGCACCTACCGAGCGGACGGAACCCTGGGCAGCCCGCTCAAGGGCGGCGTGGACGACGTACGCCTGTACGACCGGGCGATCTCCGACGACGAGGTGAGGCAGCTGTTCAAACAGCGTCCCCTGGTCGGCGCCCGTTGGAGGTTCGAGTCGGCCGCCGGCAACCCGCCGGTCACCCCGGACGCCTCCGCGACCGGCGCGGGCATGACCCTCTTCAACGGCGCGGCGACCGGTTCCGGCTGGGTGGACGGCGGCCTGACGCTGGACGGCGTCGACGACTACGCGGCCACCGCGAGCGGCGCCACGACAATCGACACCAGCGCCAGTTTCACGGTCAGCGGCTTCGTCCAGGCCGCGGCCCAGCCCACCGGGAACGTGACCCTGCTGAGCGGGCCCGGAACGGCCAAGAGCGCGTTCGCGGTTCGCTATGTGCCCGGCTCCACCGGCACCGACCCGGGACGCTGGCGCATCGAGACCGCTGACGCCGACAGCTCGACCGCCACCGCCGCCCAGGTGGAGAACGGACAGTTCTTCAGCGTCCAGGACTGGACACACCTGGCGGTCGTCTACGACGGGTTCGCCCGCGACCTGAGGCTCTACGTCAACGGCGAACTACAGGACGTGGCCTGCGCGGACACCGACGAGAACGGCGAGCCGGACGTGACGGGCTGCACGGACATCGACTCGTCCGGCGAGAACGTCGTGACGTTCAAGGCCGCGCAGAACCTCCAGCTCGGCCGCGTCAAGACCGGTACCAGCACCTGGGGCGAGTACTTCCCCGGGACCGTGTCGGACCTGTGGACCTTCCAGGGGGCGCTGACCGACGCGCAGATCAGCCGGCTCGCCGTCGGCATGCCGGGCCTGGAGACCCGACGGCTCCGGCAGCTCCGGAGACAACCACGGTTTCGCCTTCCTTCGGGCGTCCGATGTCCAGCAATCCGAAGTATGCTGTTAAGC
>NZ_JBHWCC010000018.1:0-150835 GCF_042735715.1 Streptomyces sp. NPDC059582 | reverse complement strand
GCACATGACCGTGCGGGACCCCGTCGTCGTACGGGCGTCGGTGGCGTCGTAGCGCGTCCGCGGGCGTCGCAGGAGCGTGCGTGGGCGCGTGCTGGACGGGCTTCTCAGCGGCCCAGGGCCGCCAGTTCCCGCGCGGCCTCGGTGAGGTCCTTCGCCGTGTCGATCGCCCGCCAGTAGGCGCCCTGCGGGATCGGGAAGCCCGCGAGGCGGCGCTCACGGGCCAGATGCGGGAACGTGGTCCGCTCGTGGTCGCCCCGCGCGGGGAGCAGATCGGCGAACTCGGGGGAGAAGACGTAGACGCCCGCGTTGATCTCGTACGTCGTCGGCGGGGCCTCGATGAAGTCCGTGATGTGGCCGAAGCCGTCCGTCTTCACCGCACCCCACGGGATGCGCGGGCGGGCCAGGGCGAGCGTCGCGGCGGCGTCCCGCTCGGTGTGGAAGTCGGCCATGTCGCGCAGCGAGAAACGGGTCCAGATGTCGCCGTTCGTGGCGTACCAGGGCCGGTCCGGGTGGGGGAGGTGGGCGGCGGCGTACTTCAGGCCGCCGCCGCGGCCCAGCGGCTCCGTCTCGACGACCGTCGTGACGTTCACCGGCAGGTCGGCGGAGTCCAGCCACTTCTGCAGGACGTCGGCGAGATGGCCGCAGCTGACCACCACGTCCGTCACGCCCTCCTCGGCGAGCCAGACGAGCTGATGGCCGATGATCGGCGTCCCCGTGCCGGGGATCTCGACCATCGGCTTGGGCCGGTCGTCGGTGTACGGGCGCAGCCGGGAGCCCTGGCCACCGGCCAGGACGACGGCTTGCGTGGGGCGGGACGCGGCGTGCGGATCGGTCATGCCCGAACTGTACGCGGCGCCCCGCTCGTGGCCTGGACCGGCAATCGATCCTTAACCAGCCGTTTCCGACCGTTCGCCCCGGTGGCGGGGTCGGGGGTGTCAGAGCTCAGCTGTGGGCGGCCGCCACCCCCGACGCGAAGGAGGTGTCGCAGACGGGGCGCGCGTACGACTGGGCGCGCGTGGGGCCGTAGATGCGGACCGCGGCCCGGCCCAGGGCGCGGGCGATGGAGACGCAGTGCTCGGCCAGTGACGGACGGCCGTTGACGGCCTGCTGGAGGTGGGTGAGGACCTCACCCGGGTTCTTGTCCTGCAGCTCGGTCAGCAGCCGGTCACGCAGCACGTCCTGCGGTGCGCGGGCCGCGGAGTGCGAGGTGCCGCCCGCGGTGGAGACGTCGGACGCGGTGAGCACCGAGTTCGAGGGGTTCCCCGACCAGTTGACTCGGGTGACCGCGAGGGTCCCGGAGAGCACCAGGACGACGGGCAGGACGAGGGCGAGGGTGCGGCCGATCCGGCGGGCGGGGCCCCGGTGGCCGCGTCGCGTCTGTTGGGAGATGGAGTGCTTCACGCGTGTGAGGGTAGCGCCCGGTAATGATTTGGCGACATTTAGTCACCGGTTCGGGGGATGAAGTGGTGCCCCGTTTTGGGTAAGGCGTTGACGTACAGCGCTCGAAACGGGCGGTTTGCCGGGGTATTTGTCGACAACGGAAAGGGCCCCGCAGGGGTCTGCGGGGCCCGATTCGTCAACCTGGGTGAATTACCCGGGAATCACCGTCCCGGGATGTGGCGAAACATCCCGGGATGATCCGTGCTGTCGCGCGATCAGTCGGTGAGGCGCTCGCCCGTGGACGTCGAGAACACGTGGATCTCGCCCGGCCGCGGCACGACGTGCAGCTGCGCGCCCTTGTCCGGCACCTGACGGCCGCCGACGCGGACCACCAGGTCCTTGACGTCGCCGTCGACCTCGGCGGCGCCGTAGACGTAGCCGTCGGCGCCGAGCTCCTCGACGACGTTCACGGAGACCGCGAGACCGGCCGGGGCGTCCTCGGTGTCCTTCGACAGCGAGGCGGCGGCGGCGCCGTTGTGCTCGACCACGTCGAAGTGCTCCGGACGGACGCCGACGGTGACCGTGCGGTCGCCGCGGTCGGCGGCGGCCTTCAGCGCGTCGCGGTTGACCGGCACCACGCTGTTGCCGAACTTCACACCGCCGTCGGTGATCGGCACCTCGACCAGGTTCATCGCCGGGGAGCCGATGAAGCCGGCCACGAACAGGTTGGCGGGCTTGTCGTACATGTTGCGCGGGGTGTCGATCTGCTGGAGCAGACCGTCCTTGAGGACCGCCACGCGGTCGCCCATCGTCATGGCCTCGACCTGGTCGTGGGTGACGTACACGGTCGTGATGCCCAGGCGGCGCTGGAGCGACGCGATCTGCGTACGGGTCGACACACGGAGCTTGGCGTCCAGGTTGGACAGCGGCTCGTCCATGAGGAACACCTGCGGCTCACGCACGATGGCGCGGCCCATCGCCACCCGCTGACGCTGACCACCGGACAGCGCCTTCGGCTTGCGGTCCAGGTACTCGGTCAGGTCGAGGATCTTCGCGGCCTCCTCGACCTTCTGCCGGATCTCCGCCTTGTTGACGCCGGCGATCTTGAGCGCGAAGCCCATGTTGTCGGCGACCGTCATGTGCGGGTACAGCGCGTAGTTCTGGAACACCATCGCGATGTCCCGGTCCTTGGGCGGCAGGTGGGTGACGTCACGGTCACCGATGCGGATGGCGCCGGCGTTCACGTCCTCGAGCCCCGCGAGCATCCGGAGCGAGGTGGACTTGCCGCAGCCGGACGGACCGACCAGAACGAGGAACTCTCCGTCCTCGATCTCGATCTCGAGTGCGTCTACGGCGGGCTTGTCGGAACCCGGGTAGATCCGGGTCGCCTTGTCGAACGAGACAGTGGCCATGGTGATGGGCCCCCTTCTACCGGCAGGAACGTGCCGGACGATCCGTTGTAGGAAGGTGGATTGGTGTAGTCCACACGAGTGAACTGCATCAGGACGGTACCTGGCGTTCAGCTGCTCTGTCATTACCTGGGGGACTGTGAACTTCGCGGCAATTTTCGACAGGCCGCCCCCGCGACCTGGGTACACTGCACGGGCACGCGCGTCCTTCGCGCGCGCAGGCCTCCTTAGCTCAGCTGGTCAGAGCGCCGCTCTTGTAAAGCGAAGGTCGTCGGTTCGAATCCGACAGGGGGCTCCGGGAAGGCCCAGGTCAAAGCTGTTCTGACCTGGGCTTTCGGTAGGGGTGCGAGGGCGTGCCGGGGCTATTCCTGGGTGCCCAGCTTGGCCAGCGGCTCGTCCGTCAGGCGGTACACCGTCCACTCGTCCTGGGGACGGGCGCCGAGTGAGTCGTAGAAGTCGATCGCGGGCCGGTTCCAGTTCAGGACCGACCACTCCAGGCGCTGGTAGCCGCGCGCCACGCAGATGCGGGCGAGTTCCCTCAGGAGGGCCTTGCCGTGGCCGGCGCCGCGGGACATGGGCCGCACGTACAGGTCCTCCAGGTAGATGCCGTGGACACCGCGCCAGGTGGAGAAGTTCAGGAACCACAGCGCGAAGCCGACCGGCTCCCCGCTGTCGTCGTCCGCGGCGATGTGGGCGAAGGCGGCGGGCCGCTCACCGAACAGCGCCTCGTGGAGCTGCTCCTGCGTGGCCCTGGCTTCCTGCGGGGCTTTCTCGTACTCGGCGAGTTCGCGGATCAGGGCGTGCACGACGGGGAGGTCGGCGGGGGTCGCGGTACGGATCATGCGGGGAGCCTAGTGCCGCAGCAGGCGACGTTCGCCCCGTCGCGACGCCCGGCACGCCCTCTCGCCGCACCGGCCGAAAGCCCACGTTCGCCCAGTACGAGGACTTCCGGCCGGCCCGCCGGGAGCACGCACCGGACGCCGCTCCTTCACGGGCGAACGTTGCCTGCCACGGCACTAGGACCCGTCCGGCAGATCGTGCCGCAGACGCGGGGCCCGGCGGGCGGTTCCGCCGCGGTAGCGGGTCCCGGCCGGCGCGTCGGCGTCACCCGCCGGAGCTTCGCAGCCTGCGCGCGATCTCCAGCTGGGTGTCCTGCGGCGGGCGTCCGGCCTCGATCTCCCAGAGGCAGTTCTGGAGCACCCGGCCGAGGGTCCAGGCCCTCGCGCGGGCCCGGTCGAGACCGAGGACGTCGGTCAGGGCGTCGAAGCGCCGGAGCAGGTCGTCGGGGTCGTAACGGTTGCGCAGGGCGGGCAGGAGCTCGAAGCCGGGGTCGCCGGCGAGCGGCTTGGGGTCGATGGCGAGCCAGGGGGCGCGGTCGGCTGCCAGGACGTTGTCGTGGTGCAGGTCCCAGTGCAGCAGCCGGTCGCCGGGTTCGGCCAGTACGTCGCGCACGGCGGCGGCGCAGTCGGCGAGGAGCCGGCGGGTCCCGGGGTCGGGGACGCGGTCCAGGGCCGCCGGGGTCCGTTCGAGCATGGCGCGGGCGAGGTCGCCGAGGCGGCGCAGCCCGGCCGGAGCGGGGCGGGCCGTCAGCCGGGCGAGCAGCCGGGCGATGACGAGGACCGCCTCGTACGGGTCCGGGAGCCGGGACAGCGCGCGGGTCGCGTCGAGGCGTTCGAGGAGCAGGGTGCCGGTCGCCTCGTCGTGCCGCAGCAGCCGTACGGCCCCGTCGCCGTCCCACGCCCGCAGGGCGACCGGTTCGCCGGCGCTCTCCTCGTCCACGAGCTGCATCTTCAGTACGGCGGGGGTGTCGTCGGCGCGGCGGACCGGCAGGACGAGGGCGGTGACGCCGTGCAGGGAGGGGCCGTCGAGGCGCAGCTCCCAGCGGTCCAGGAAGCCGGCCGCCAGCCGGGGCAGCCCGGTGACGAAGGCACGTCCGGCCGCTCCGTTGAACTTCTCCTGCGCCGCCGCCAGCTCTCCCGGGATGTCGATCACAGGGGGACGATACTGACGATACTTGCGGGTGTGAATCGGCTCATGCGCAACAGCGGCGAGGGCGGCGGTGCGGGCCGGGCGTGGGCGTACGTCCGCAGTGCGCCCGGGACCTATGTGTGGCTGGGGATCCTGTTCGTCACCACGGTCGCCCTGCACCACATGTCGCCGGAGTTCGAGGCGGACTTCCTGCGGCAGCGGTCGACGAACATCCATGAGCTGTCGAACAATCCGGTGCGGGTGCTGATCGCCAGCGCGATGTGGATCGACGGCGGGTTCTGGTGGCCGTACGTCGTGCTCTACTCCGTCTTCCACGCGCAGGCCGAGCGCTGGCTGGGCACGCCGCGCTGGCTGGTGGTGTGCGGGGCCGCGCATGTGCTGGCGACCCTGATCAGCGAGGGCGCGCTGCTGAAGGCGGTCCGGGACGGGATGGCGCCGGCCTCGGCGGTCGACACCCTCGACGTCGGGGTGAGTTACGCGCTGGCGGGCGTGGTCGCGGTACTGACCTACCGGATCGCGTCGCCCTGGCGGTGCCTGTATCTGGCGTGCGTGGCCGGCGTCTACACGGTGCCGCTGGTGACCGGGCGCACCTTCACCGACGTCGGGCATTTCGTCGCCGTGCTGATCGGGCTGGCGTGCTATCCGCTGGTCAGAGGGCGTGGAAAAGTGCGGGATCCGAAGGAGACAGCGGTCGCGCCCAGGGGTTAACGTCCCGGCCATGAGCGACTCGGGCGGCGGTGTGGTGAACGGCGGGGTCTCCTTCTGGTACGCGGACGACGGACTGCCCGCGCGGCGGGAACCGCCGGCCGGGGACGCGTCCGCGGACGTCGTGATCGTCGGGGGCGGGTACACGGGCCTGTGGACCGCGTACTACCTGAAGAAGGCGGCCCCCTTCCTCCGCATCACCGTCCTGGAGCAGAAGTTCTGCGGATACGGCGCCTCGGGCCGCAACGGGGGCTGGCTGTACAACGGCATCGCGGGCCGGGACCGGTATGCGAAGCTGCACGGCCGGGAGGCGGCCGTGCGGTTGCAGCGGGCCATGAACGACACCGTGGACGAGGTCGTCCGGGTCGCCGGCGACGAGGGCATCGAGGCGGACGTCCACAAGGGCGGGGTGCTGGAGGTCGCCCGCACCCCGGCGCAGCTGGCGCGGCTGAAGGCGTTCCACGCGGGCGAGCTGGCGTTCGGCGAGAAGGACCGGGAGCTGTACGGCGCGCGGGAGACGGCCGAGCGGATCCGGGTCGCGGACGCGGTCGGCTCGACGTGGACGCCGCACGGCGCGCGGCTGCACCCGGTGAAGCTCGTGAAGGGGCTGGCGGCGGCCGTGGAGGCGCTGGGGGTGACCCTGCACGAGTCGACGCCGGTGACGGAGATCCGGCCGAAGCACGCGGTCACGCCGTACGGGACCGTTCGCGCGCCCTACGTCCTGCGCTGCACGGAGGGGTTCACGGCCTCGCTCAAGGGGCAGCGGCGGACCTGGCTGCCCATGAACTCCTCGATGATCGCGACCGAGCCGCTGACGGCGGAGCAGTGGGCGGCGGTCGGCTGGGACGGGCGGCAGACGCTGGGCGACATGGCGCACGCGTACATGTACGCGCAGCGCACGGCCGACGGCCGGATCGCGCTGGGCGGGCGGGGCGTCCCGTACCGCTTCGGGTCGAGGACCGACAACGACGGGCGCACGCAGGAGGCGACCGTCGAGGCGCTGCGGGAGATCCTGGTCGACTTCTTCCCGGCGCTGGCCGGTGTGCGGGTCGCGCACGCCTGGTCGGGGGTGCTGGGCGTGCCGCGGGACTGGTGCGCGACGGTCACCCTGGACCGGTCCTCCGGGCTCGGCTGGGCGGGCGGTTACGTCGGTTCGGGCGTCGCCACCGCCAACCTCGCCGCCCGCACCCTGCGGGACCTCGTCCAGCAGGACTCCGGCCAGAGCGGACGGACGGAGCTGACGGATCTGCCGTGGGTGGGGCACCGGGTCCGCCGCTGGGAGCCGGAGCCGTTGCGGTGGCTGGGCGTGCGGGGGATGTACGCCACCTACCGGGCGGCGGACCGGCGGGAGCGGGAGACACACGGCGCCGAGTCCTCGCGGCTGGCACGGCTGGCGGACCGGGTGGCGGGGCGGTACTGAGCCACCTGTCGAGGTGGCGGCGACGGGCCGGGGTGGATGCGGGTGCTCCGCAGGGGCTGGGCTTCGGGTGGGCTGTGCCCGGTCAGGGTTCCAGGACCACCTTTCCGGTCGTGCCGCGGGTCTCCAGGGCGCGGTGCGCGGCGGCGGCCTCGGCCAGCGGGAAGCGCTGGACGGCGGGGGTGAGGCGGCCCGCGGCGGCCTCGGCGAGGGCGCGCAGTTCGAGGGTGCGTACGGGGTCGGCGCCCCCGGCCCTGCGCATCATGGCGGGCCCGAGGACCTGTTCGGAGACGCCGTCGACGAGGTGGGCGCCGCCGCCGCGGAGGCCCTCCGCCGACCAGCCGAAGACGAGGTGCCGGCCGCCGGGGCCGAGCAGGGCGACGGCCTCGCGGGCGACGGCGCCGCCGACGCCGTCGAAGACGACGGTGGCCGGCCGTCCGCCGAGGTGCGCGCGGACCTTGTCGGGCCAGGCGGGGTCGGTGTAGTCGACGGCGAGGTCGGCGCCTTCGGCGCGCACCCGCGCCACCTTGCGCGGGCCGCCCGCGAGGCCGACGACGGTGGCACCGGCGTTCTTGGCGTACTGCACGAGCAGGGTGCCGATGCCGCCCGCGGCGGCCGGGATCACGGCGACCGAGTCGGGGCCGAGCTCGGCGAACTGGAGGATCCCCATCGTCGTACGGCCCGTTCCGATCATGGCGACGGCCTGGGCGAAGTCGAGGTTCGCGGGGATCTCGTGGACCCGGCCGGCGTCGGTGACGGCGAGCTCGGCGTAGCCGCCGGGAGCGAGACCGAGGTGGGCGACGACACGCCTGCCGAGCCAGTGCCCGTCGACGCCCTCGCCGACGGACTCGACGGTGCCGGCGACCTCGCGGCCGGGGACGGTGGGCAGGACGGGCGGCTCGGGCAGCGGGCCCCGGAAGCCCTCGCGCAGGGCGGTGTCGAGGAGGTGGACACCGGCCGCGGCCACGGCGATGCGCAGTTGGCCGGGGGCGGGGAGGGGATCCTCGACCCGCTCGTGGACGAGGTTCTCGGCGGGGCCGAAGGCGTGGAGGCGGATGGCGCGCATGAAGGGGCTCCCCGTTCGGGTCACTTGGGTGCCGCGTGGGTGCGGTCCGGGTGCCGCCCACTCTTCGACCTCGAGCGTGCTTGAGGTCAAGGGGCGGCGGTCCTGGCGGGGTTTGGCGGGCCTGGGTGGCGGGGCCGGCTGTGTCCGTGCAGGTCGGGGTGAGTGTCAGTGGCGCGGTGCAGGATGGGGGCATGGCGCGGACAGGTGTGAGTGGGACAGGCAGGGCCGGAGGGGGCGGCGGGACCGGCCGTAAGGGTGCGCGGCGGCCGGAGCTGCGGCTGCCGCCGCTGGAGCCGTACGACGGGGGCGCTCTGGAGCCCGACGGGGACTACGACGGGCTGGAGTTCCGCGAGCGGGACTTCGCCGGGCAGGACGGCGCGGGCGCGCGCTTCATGGACTGTGCGCTGCGGGGCTGCGCGCTGGACGAGACGCGACTGCACCACGCCCGGATCCTGGACTCGGTCCTCACCGGCATACGGGGTGTCGGCACCGACCTCGCCGAGTCGACCCTGCGGGACGTGGAGCTGCTCGACGCGCGGCTGGGCGGGGTGCAGTTGCACGGCTCCGTGCTGGAGCGGGTGGTGATCCGGGGCGGGAAGATCGACTACCTCAACCTGCGCACGGCCCGGCTGAAGGACGTCGTCTTCGAGGGCTGCGTCCTGGTCGAGCCGGACTTCGGGGGTGCCCGTCTGGAGCGGGTGGAGTTCGTGGACTGCGCGCTGAGGGGCGTGGACTTCGGCGCGGCGACCCTGACGGACGTGGATCTGCGCGGGGCCGTCTCGCTGGAGATCGCCCGGGGCGTGGACCGGCTGCGGGGCGCGGTGGTCAGCACGGCACAACTGCTGGATCTGGCACCGGTGCTGGCGGCGGAGCTGGGGCTCCGCGTGGAGGGGTGAGGGCGGGTGCCGGGGTCAGGGCAGTCTCGGGAAGCGGGCCTGGAGGGTCCAGATCGCCGGGTTCTCGCCCAGGTCGTCGTGCAGGTCGACCAGGTCGGCGATCAGGTCGTGCAGGAAGTCCCTTGCCTCGCGGCGCAGTTCGGCGTGGGAGAAGGTGAGCGGGGGCTCCTCGGCCGGCATCCAGTCCGCCTCTACGTCGACCCAGCCGAAGCGGCGCTCGAAGAGCATGCGGTCGGTGGACTCGGTGAAATCCAGCTCCGCGTACTGCGGACGGGAGGCACGGGAGCCCGCCGGGTCCCGGTCGACCCGCTCCACGATGTCGCACAGCGCCCAGGCGAAGTCCAGCACCGGCACCCATCCCCAGGCTGTGGACAACTCCCGGTCCTTCTCGGTGTCCGCCAGATAGACGTCGCCGCAGAACAGATCGTGGCGCAGCGCGTGGACGTCCGCGCGGCGGTAGTCCGTCTGGGGCGGGTCCGGGAACCGGTTCGAGAGGGCATAGCCGATGTCGAGCACGTACGTGATGGTGTCACGCCCTCATAGGATCGCTGACATGTCCCGATCTGCTCCCGTTGTCCCCGCGCTCGTGCTCGCCCTCGCCCTCACCGCGTGCAGCGGCGGCGTCCACGGCACCCCGGGCGGCTCCGGAGTGCGCGACCCCTACTTCCCGAAGGCGGGCAACGGCGGCTACGACGTCTCCCACTACGACCTGAAACTCACCTACGACCCCGACAGCCGCCACCTCACCGGCACCGCCGACATCACCGCCCGCGCCACCGAGGATCTGTCCGCCTTCGATCTCGACCTCAAGGGCCTGGACGTGCGGGCGGTCACCGTCGAGGACCGGGCGGCCCGCTGGAGCCGCGCCGGCCAGGAGCTGACCGTCCGTCCGCACGACGACATCGACGAGGGTGCGACCTTCCGAGTCACGGTCCGTTACGCGGGCACCCCGATGACCGTCACCGACGCGGACGGCTCCAGGGAAGGCTGGCTGACCACCGCCGACGGGGCGCTCGCGCTCGGCGAGCCGACGGGGTCCATGGCCTGGTTCCCCGGCAACCACCACCCCTCCGACAAGGCGACCTACGACATCGCCGTCACCGTGCCGAAGGGGCTGACGGCGGTCTCCAACGGAGAGCTGACCGAGGAGGAGACCGCCGGCGGCCGCACCACCTTCAGCTGGCGTACCGGCGAACCCATGGCGAGCTATGTGGCCACGGTCGCGATCGGTCACTACGACGTCACCCGCACCACCACCGACGACGGCCTGCCGGTGTACGTCGCCGTCGACCCGGCCCGCGCGGCCGACAGCCGTGCCGTGGTCGCGAAGATCCCCGAGGTCATGGAGTGGGCGGAGTACAACCTCGGCCCGTACCCCTTCTCCTCCACCGGCTTGATCGTCGACCGCGCCGACGACGTCGGCTACGCCCTGGAGACCCAGAGCCGCCCGGTCTTCCCAAGCGCGGTCGACACCGAGACCCTCGTCCACGAGCTCGCCCACCAGTGGTACGGCGACTCCGTCACGCCGAAGACCTGGCGCGACATGTGGCTCAACGAGGGCTTCGCGACGTACGCGGAGCTGCTGTGGCAGGAGGACCAGGGCGGCGACAGCGTCCAGGAGGTCTTCGACGCGCTCTACGACGGCGACTACTTCGACAACGCGGAGGCGAACGAGGCGATCTGGGCGTTCCCGCCCGGGAAACCGTCCGGCGCGGCACACATCTCCGACCCGCCCGTGTACTGGCGCGGCGCGATGGTCCTGCACAAGATCCGGCAGACCGTCGGCGACGACACCTTCTACGACCTCATCCAGGGCTGGGCGGCCGCCCACCGACACGGCAACGCGGACACGGCCGAGTTCACGGCGTACGTGGAGGAGCAGGTGCCCGGCAAGGACTTCAGCGGGATCTGGAAGGACTGGCTGTACGGGGACGGGAAGCCGGCACACCGCTGAGGGCTGAGGGCTGAGGGCTGAGGGCTGGGGGCTGAGGGCCGGCAGCCGAGAGTCGACCGCCGCCATCCGCACCGGGGCGGACCGGCCCCCGTCTCACCCGTCCGAGCCATGCGGCCCGTGCGGCCCGTCCGATCAGCCCGGCCCGTCCGGCGCCTCCAGTTCGTCCAGGCGCGCGGTGCGCAAGGGTTTGCGCAGTACGGCGCAGGGGCGGCCCAGTTGGCGGTCGCGCCGCCGGGCGACGACCTCGTAGCCGAGGGCGGTCCAGAAGGCGAGGCCGGCGGGGTTGTCGTCCAGGACGGCGAGGCGTACGGCGGTACGGCCGGCGGCGCGGAAGCGGTCCTCGACGGCAGCCGCCAGCTCCCGCCCGTACCCCCGCCGCTGCACTCCCGCGTCCACCATCAGCAGCCCGATCCACGGGTCCGGGTCGGCCGGGTCGGGATGGTGCGCCAGGGTCACGGCCACCCCGACGAGCCGTCCCTCGCTGCGGGCCAGCGACACCTCCACGCCCGGCTGCGCCAACTCGTCGGCCAGTGCCGCCGCCACCTGCTCCGGACGGACGTCGTCCGGGTCGGGGAAGTCGCCGCTGAGGGCGTGGAAGACGCGGTTGGACGCGTAGAGCGCGGTCAGTTCGGTGAGGAGGGGGGCCGGGATGTCGTGGTCGGGGGTGAGGCGGAGCGGGTCGAGTCGCATGGGCGCAGGGTAGGACCTGTCCGGCCGGTGGCCCGTCCATGCCGGAGCCCCCGGCCGGGTGGCCGGGGGCTCCGTGCGGTCGCGTGGGGACTCAGACGTTGACGCCGAAGTCCTTGGCGATGCCCGCCAGACCGGACGCGTAGCCCTGGCCCACCGCGCGGAACTTCCACTCCGCGCCGTTGCGGTACAGCTCGCCGAAGACCATGGCGGTCTCGGTCGCCGCGTCCTCGGAGAGGTCGTAGCGCGCGATCTCGGTGCCGCCGGCCTGGTTCACGATGCGGATGTAGGCGTTGCGGACCTGGCCGAAGTTCTGCGAGCGGGTCTCCGCGTCGTAGATCGAGACCGGGAAGACGATCTTGTCGACGTCGGCGGGCAGGCCCGCGAGGTTGACGTTGATCGCCTCGTCGTCGCCGGCGCCCTCACCCGTGCGGTTGTCGCCGGTGTGGACGATCGTGCTGTCCGGGGTCTGCTTGTTGTTGAAGAAGATGAAGTGGGCGTCGGAGTAGACCTTGCCCTGGGGGTTGACCGCGATCGCGGAGGCGTCGAGGTCGAAGTCGGTACCGGTGGTGCTGCGGACGTCCCAGCCGAGGCCCACGGTGACGGCGGTCAGGCCCGGAGCCTCCTTGGTGAGCGAGACGTTGCCACCCTTGGACAGGCTTACAGCCATTGTTGGGAGTCCCTTCCCTCGGTGCGTAGCGGCTTCGTACGGCACGAAGCTACAGCTACCCCTATGAACGCCGAGAGACGTACCGAAGGTTCCGGATGTCTTTACTTTCTTTACCCGATCGCCCGAATGCCTGGATATTCGCGTGACGTGGACCGGACACAGGCGGGACCATGGACGGCATGTCTGGTCCTTATGTCGTCCGCGGCTCCGTCTCGCTCCCCGAGGCCGAGCTCATGTGGCGTTTCTCGCGGTCGTCAGGGCCCGGTGGGCAGCACGTCAACACCAGCGACTCACAGGTGGAGCTGCGGTTCGACCTGGCCGGGACGACCGCGCTGCCCGAGGTGTGGAAGGAGCGGGCGCTGGAGCGGCTGGCCGGGCGGCTCGTCGACGGCGTCGTGGCCGTCCGTGCCTCCGAGCACCGTTCCCAGTGGCGCAACCGCGAGGCCGCCGCCGTACGCCTCGCGGCTCTCCTCGCCGAGGCCACCGCGCCGCCGCCCAGGCCGCGCCGGGCGACCCGGATCCCGCGCGGGATCAACGAGCGGCGGCTGCGGCAGAAGAAGCAGCGTTCGGACACCAAGCGGGGGCGGTCCGGGCGGGACTGGACGTAGCGCACACACCGCCAGGCCGCCGGGGGTCACCCCGCCGGCTGTCACATCCGCGCCGCGCGATCCGTCAGTGCCACGACGACGGATCACGACGGACCACCACGGACCACGACGACGGGTTGTGACGATGAGCGAGACCGAGTTCCTGGCCGCGCGCGTTTCGAGGCGCACCGCGGCCCTCTTCGGGCCGTGGCCCACCGCATGCTCGGCTCGCTCGCCGAGGCCGACGACGCGGTGCAGGAGGCCTGGGTGCGGCCGAGCCGCGCCGACGTCAGCCGGGTCGACAACCTCGGGGGCCGGCCGACCACCGTGGTCGGCCGGGTCTGTCTGGACCTGCTGCGCTCGCGCCGGTCCCGCGCCGAGGAACCCCTGAACCCCTGAACCCCTGAACCCCAGGACGCCGGTCCCGTCCGCCGACGCCGGCCCCGCCCGGGACGCGCTGCGCGCCGACTCGGTGGGCGCCGCCCTTCTGGTCGTCCTGGACACCCTCTCGCCCGCCGAACGGCCGGCCTTCGTGCTGCACGACCTGTTCGCGGTGCCCTACGAGGAGATCGCGACGATCGTCGGCCGGACGCCGGCGTCGGCCCGGCAGCTAGCCGGCCGCGCCCGGCGCCGGGTGCAGGGCGCCCCGGCCCCGGAGCCCGATCTGGCGCGGCAGCGGGATGTCGTGGACGCCTTCCTGGCCGCCGCGCGGGAAGGCGACTTCGCGGCGCTGGTCGAGGTGCTCGGTCCGGACGTCGTGGCGCGTTCGGAAGCCGGGGTGACCACCGGCGCGGCGGCGGTGGCTGCCGGGGCGACGGCTTTCGCCTCGCTCGCCCGGGTGGCGAGTCCGGCGCTGGTCGACGGCGTCACGGGGCTCGTGGTGCTCGTCGACGGGCGGCCCGAGCGGGCTCTGGCGTTCACGTTCGTACACGGTCGGATCGCCGTGATCGACATCGCGACGGATCCCGCCCGGGTGACACCCTCACCATCGAGCCCGTCCAGGACGTCTCGAAAGTCCCGTCCGGCCTCCGGGCGGGCGACGCTACTTTCGAAACACGCCCTGGGACAGGTCCAGCACGCCCACGGTCTCGTCCTCGCTCAGTTCACCGGTCGTCCGGAAGCCGAGGCCCAGATAGAAGCCCTCCGGGCCGTGGGGGCCGGGGTGCCAGGTGACGTAGAGCTCCTTGCCGCCCCGGCGGCGGATCTCGGCGGCCACCGACTCGACGGCGAAGCGGCCGTAGCCCTTGCCCTGTTCGCCGGCCGCGATGTTCAGGCGCCACAGTCCGGAGCGGAAGAGGGTGCCGTCGGTGCGCCAGTCGATGTCGAGGAAGGCCATCAGGAAACCGACGGGCCGGTCGCCGTCGACGATCAGGCGCGGCCAGGCGACACCGGCGGGATGGACGTAGGCCTCGGCGAGGGACTTCATCACCGGGGAGACCGCGTACTCCTGCTCGGGGCGGACCCGGATGCCGGTCGCCGCGTCGAAATTGGCGGGTGTGATTTCCTCGAGGCGCGGTGCGGAAGGGGTCGTCATACCGGGACCGTAGGCACGCGATTCAACGCGGTGCCACGGGATTTATCATCCCAACTGCCGGTACCGCCCGCGGAAATACACCAGTGGCCCGCCCTCCGCGCTCGGTGCCTCCGCCGTCAGCACCCGCCCGATCACCAGCGTGTGGTCCCCCGCGGTCGTCCGCTGCTCGGTGCGGCACTCCAGGGTCGCCAGCGCGCCGCCCACCAGGGGTGCGCCGGAGACGTCGCCCCGCACGTACGGGATGTCCTCGAAGAGCAGGCGGTCGCTGATGCGGCCCTTCATCGCGAACCGGCCGGCGATGTGCCGCTGGCTCTCGGTGAGCACGGAGACCGCCCACAGGGGCTGTTCGTCGAGGAGGTCGTCCATGCGGGAGCCCGTGCGCAGGCTGACCAGCACCAGGGGCGGGTCCAGGGACACCGACAGGAAGGCGGTCGCGGTCATGCCGACGTCCTCACCGCCCGGCGCGGACGGGTCGTCGGGGTCGAGCGGCGGCTCCTGCGCGGTCACCAGGACCACGCCCGCGGCCAGTCGGGTCATCGCGGCGCGGAACTCGTCGTTGCTCACCCCCTCAGCATGCCCGGAGGCGGGAGCGGGGGTGGGGGAGGGCACGGCGGGGGGAGTCTTCAGCACGCCGGAAACGCTAGCCTCCGCGATGCGGGCGGCACATCGGACCTCGGCCCGAGGAGGGTCCTACGCCCCTGGACCGAGACCCGCACGGGACGCACGAGAGACCCACGGCACACTTTGTGCAACAAGTCCTCACAGTCACAAAGTTTGCGTTCAGTAAACGCACAGGGGAAATGCAGAAACTCCACTCAATTGCTCAGGTTCTGCTGTGACTTGAGTCACAAGGGCGATTAATTGTTGACCCTGTGTACCGAGTGGGGAGCGCGCTGTGATTCAGTGGCGGGGAAGCTGCAAGGACGTACGCCGAAGACAACCCTTGATTCGCTGCGAAGTCTCGGGGGGAGGGCGAGCATGGAGACCGAGTCGGAGCCCTACGTCCGTCTTGCGTCCCTGCGACAGCTGCACCAGGTCATGGCGGACATGAACACCGCACGCAGCCTGGCGGACACACTGCAGACGGTCGCGGAGGGCGTGGTGACCGCCCTCGGGTACGAGCTGGCGTGCGTGAACCTCGTCCGCCCCGACGGCGACCTCGTGGTCGCCGCCTTCGCCGGCAACCCGGCCGCCGAGGCGCTCATCACCGGACGCGTCGGCTCGCGCGACTCCTGGGAGCGCCGCCTGAGCATGGGCGAGACCTGGGGCGACCTGGTGTTCATACCCCACACCGAGGGCTGGGTCCTCGACGACGACGACGTGCCCCAGTGGTACACCGACGGGCCCGCCCCGCGCTTCGAGGACGAGTGGCACCCCTCCGACCGGCTCTTCGCGCCGATGTTCACGCCCGCGGTGCCGGGAGGCTCCTGCGGCGAGCTGATCGGCGTGCTGTCCGTGGACCGGCCGCGCAACGGCCGCCGGCCGGGCGCGTGGGGGCGCGAGGCGCTCCAGATGTACGCGTTCCAGGCCGCCATCGCGATCAGCAACGCGCGTCTACGTGCCAATATGCAGCGCGCGCTGGTCCGGCTCGAACGGGAACAGCAGGCCCTGCGCGCCAGCGAGGAAAGCTTCCGACAGGCCTTCGAGTACGCACCCTCCGGCATGGCCATCGCCGAGATGGGCGGCGAGCAGCACGGCCGGATCCTGCGCACCAACGACGCCCTGTGCCGCCTGCTGGGCCGCCCGGCCTCCGCGATGCGCCGCTACTCCTTCTCCGACCTCGTCCACCCCGAGGACATCGGCACCCTGCTGCGCACCTCGGCCGAGGGCGGGCGGGCCGAGCTGCGCCTGGGCCGCCGTGACGGCACGTACGTCTGGGTGTCCCTGCGTAACAGTGTCGTCGCGGACGCCGCCGACGGGCCCCGTTTCCTGCTCACCCACGTCGAGGACATCGAGGAGCGCAAGCGCCGCGAGCTCCAGCTCGCCCACCGCGCCTCCCACGACTCCCTCACCGGCCTGCCGAACTCCGCGGAGCTGCGCTCCCGGCTGTCCGCCCGGCTCTGCCGGCGTCCGCAGTCGACGCACCCCGCCGCGCTCGACTCCCACGACGCGGCCTTCGGACACCCCGCCTTCGACGCCAACGGCCACGGCTTCGACTTCCGGCCGGGCACGGAGGCGTACGACGCCTACGACCACCATGTGCACACCGCCGCCCCCGAGGACGGCCAGGACGACGGCACCAAGGGGCTCGCGGTCCTCTTCTGCGACCTCGACGGCTTCAAGTCGATCAACGACCGGTTCGGGCACAACGCGGGCGACGCGGTCCTGATCGAGGTCGCCCGGCGGCTCAGCCGGCAGGTCCGCGACGGCGATACGGTGGCCCGGCTCGGCGGCGACGAGTTCGTGATCCTCGCCGACGGCCTCGGCCTGGCGGACGCCGAGGACCTCGCCGTACGGCTGCGCAACGAGATCATCCAGCCCATCCGGGCCGAGGGCCGGGCCGTGCGGGTGGGCGCCAGTTTCGGCATCGGCTGGGCACACTGCGGCATGACCGCGGACGAAGTCCTGAAGTCAGCTGACGAACGGATGTACGTCGAGAAACGATCTCGTCCCAAACAGCACAGACGCGCTGGATGATCTGCAGGTCAGTGTGTTGATGCGGTCTGAGTCACCCGTTTGGGGCAGCGGAAGCGGGTAGGCTCGCCCTTCTCGGCACGTAGGAACACACGTACCGCATCCGACCCGCACCTGTTGAGGAGTACGAAGGGATGACGCCCGGCAACAACGGCGCGAGCACGCCCGAGGACGACGACCCGTTCGGCTACCTCTACGCCGACGGTCAGGCCAACGGAGCTCAGCCGCCGTCCGGCGGTGGCTACGGCTACCCGAACTCGGTCAGCCGGGTGCGCGCGGTCGGCGAGCGGCAGTACGGCCAGCAGGCGCCCACGGCCGCCTACGGCCAGCCCAATGTGCCCCAGCAGGGCACGTACGGCCAGCCGAACACGCACTACGCGGCGCCCGAGACGTTCCCCGGCGGCCCGCCCACCGCCCCGCAGCAGCCGACCCACGGCGGTGGCGGCCGGGGCCGCGGCCCCAACACCAAGGGCCTGCTGATCGGCGCGATCGCGGTGGTCGCGGCGGTGGTGATCGGTATCGCGGTGGCGATGACGGGCGGTGACGACGGCAACAAGTCCGACGACCGGGCGAGCACGGCGCCGACGAGCTCCGAGAGCACGTCGCCCAGCGCGTCGTCCTCCGCGTCGGCGGCAGCCGGAGAACTCCCGAAGATCGACGCGAAGGCTCTGCGGCTGGAGGGTGGGGCCACCACCTCTTCCGACGTCAAGGGCGCGCAGGCGAACGGCGGTGTCTATGTGTCCGGCTTCAACCAGGTCGGCGCCAAGGTCACCTGGACGGTCAACGGCATCGAGAAGGCCGGCACCTACCGCCTTTACGTGCGCTACGGCATCCCGGGCGTGGACGCCAACGCGACGCTCGTGGTCAACGGCAAGGCCAACGCGCAGTCGCTGAACATGAAGAACTTCGGCGGCCTTCCCGCGGGTGACTGGGAAAAGGGCTGGCAGACCACCTGGGCCAACGTCAACCTGACCAAGGGCACCAATACGGTCGTGGTCGCGTGCAACGAGGGCAACCAGTGCAACGCGAACCTCGACCAGATGTACCTCACCGCCGACGAGGGTTAGGACCTGTCCGCCGGACGGCCCTGGGCCACGGTGACGTCCTGAGACGGCGACAGTTCGGGGGCCGCCGATACTGGCGGCCCCAACTGTCTTGATTCCCCTATTGGTTGCGCAAGCGCCGCCCCGGGGGTCATGGTCCCGGGTGCGACGGTCGGCCCGGACGGCCGTGCTCTTCACCGGCACGGAGTACTCGCCGTCGTATCCCTCGGTGGTGGCAGGACCCTCACGGCCCCCAAGCCTCTCTCAGGCTGCGCTGCTCTCTTCCGTCACCGAGACCTGCTCCAGGAGCTCTTCGTACACCGCCCGGTCGAACTCCCCCGCCACGGGCGTCAGCACCGTCGCCGCCGAAAGGACCGCCGCCCGAGCCAGTCGCGCGGGCCACGGCAGGCGTTCTACGAGGCCCGACAGCAGCCCCGCGACTGCCGAGTCGCCCGCCCCGGTCGGATTTCCGTGTACGCGGCGGGGCGGAGTCGCCCGCCAGCGGCCCTCCGGTGTGATCGCCACCAGGCCCTGGGGGCCGAGGGAGGCGACCACCGACTGGGCGCCGCGACGGCGGGCGTCCTGGGTCGCTTTCAGGGGCTCGTGGGAGCCTGTGAGCTCGGCGAGTTCCGCGGCGTTCGGCTTGACGATGTCCGGGCGGGCCGCGACGCCCCGGCGCAGGGCTTCGCCGCTGGTGTCGAGCAGGACGGGTACCCCGGCCGCCCGCGCGGTCCGGATCAGCAGCGCGTACGCCCCCACCGGCACCCCCGGCGGCAGGCTGCCGCACAGGGCCACGGCGTCGGCGCCGGCGACCAACTTCTCGTACGTCTCCTGGAAGCCCGCCCACTCGGTCGGTGTGATGAGCGGGCCGGGTTCGTTGAGCTGAGTGGTGTCGCCGGAGAGTCCGTCGACGACGGCCACCGTGCGACGGGTCGGGCTCGAGACCGGGACCAGGGCGTCCCGTACGCCTGATATGCCGGTGAGCAGGTCGCGTACGACGACACCGGTCGCGCCGCCCGCGAAACCGGTGGCCGTGACGGGGTGGCCGAGGGCGGCCAGGACGCGGGCCACGTTCAGGCCCTTGCCGCCGGGGCGTTCCCACACCTCGGACACCCGGTGGGAGGCGTGCGGGCGCAGGGACCGTACGCGATAGGTGATGTCGAGAGCGGTGTTCAGCGTGACCGTGAGTATCACCCGGACCGACCTCCCCCGAAAGAATTCAGCACACGTTTGCCGTGTCTCCTTGTCCAGGGTCCTGATCATGCCAAAGAGACGGCGGTCGGCCCAGTCCTCGGTGCGCCACCGTCTCTCTGCGAGCGGACGTTTCAGGTCAGTTGGGGATCGACGACCCATTCGCCCTGGCGCATCACGCCCTTGAGGGCGAAGTCCGTGTCGAGGAGCACCAGGTCCGCGTCCTTGCCCGGGTCGAGGGAACCCACCCGGTCGTACATCCCCAGCAGCCGGGCCGGGTTGGCGCTGAGGGCGGCGACGACGTCCTCCACGGGGAGCCTGTCGATGGTCACCGCCCGCTGGAACGCGCGGTCCAGGGTGAGGGTGGAGCCCGCGATCGAGCCGCCCTCCACCAGCCGGGCCACGCCCTCGCTGACCTCGACCTCCAGCGGGCCGAGCATGTAGCGGCCGTCGCCGATGCCGGCCGCGTCCATCGCGTCGGTGATGAACGCGACCCGCCCGGCTCCCGCGTGATGGAACGCCAGTTCCAGCGCGGCCGGGTGGAGATGGGTGCCGTCGTTGATCAGCTCGACCGTGACGCGCTCGTCGTCGAGCAGCGCGGCGATCGGTCCCGGGGTGCGGTGGCCGAGCGTGGGCATCGCGTTGAAGAGGTGCGTGGCGACCGTCGCGCCCGCGTCGATCGCCTCCACCGTCTGCTCGTACGTCGCGTCCGTGTGCCCGATCGCCGCGATCACCCCGTGCTCCGCGAGCAGGCGTACGGAGTCGATGCCGCCCGGCAGTTCGGTGGCGAGGGTGACCATCTTCGCGTGGCCGCGCGCCGCGTCGATCAGCTTGCGCACCTCCGCCGGGTCCGGGTCGCGCAGCAGTTCCTCGGAGTGCGCGCCCTTGCGGCAGGGCGAGATGAACGGGCCCTCGAAGTGGATGCCGGCGATGTCGCCCTGCTCGGCCAGTTCGGACAGCAGTCCGGCCTGCCGGGCGAGGAAGTCCATGTCGTCGGTGACCGTGGAGGCGACCAGGGTGGTGGTGCCGTGCAGCCGGTGGGTCCGGATCGCCGTCAGGGCGTCGTCGACCGGGCCCGAGAAGGACGCGCCGCCACCTCCGTGGTTGTGCAGGTCGACGAAGCCGGGGACCAGCCAGTGGCCGCTGACGTCCACGGTCTCCGCGTCGGCCGGGGCCGAGCCGGCGATCCGGGCGCCCTCGACGATCACGCGGCCGCCGTCCACGGTCCCGGTGGGCAGTACCACCCGGGCACCGGCGAGAACCTTGCTAGTGGCCATCAGGCGGTTACCTCCGAGGGGTCAGTGGTGGTCAGGAGATCCCAGGCGAGGAGTCCCGCGCCCAGGCATCCGGCGGTGTCCCCCAGCGCGGCGGGGACGATCGACGGCAACTTCTGGAAGGTGACGCGTCGCCGCACGGCGTCCCGCAGCGGCGAGAACAAGGTTTCCCCCGCCTCGGCGAGCCCGCCACCGATGATGAGGATGCGGGGGTCCAGCAGGGTGAGCGCGGTGACCAGGCCGTCCGCGAGCGCGTCGACGGCGTCCTGCCAGACCCGGACGGCGTTCGGGTCGCCGGACGTGACGGCCTTCGCGCAGTCCGCGGCGTCCGCCGCCGGGTCCCCGCAGGCGGCGGCCCACGCCTCGCTCACGGCGGCGGCCGACGCGTAGCGCTCCAGACAGCCGTGCTGCCCGCACGGGCAGGGGGATCCCCCGGGCCGTACGACGATGTGGCCGATCTCGCCCGCGAAGCCGTGCGCGCCCGCCTCCACCCGGCCGTCGAGGCCGATGGCGCCCGCGATGCCGGTGCCCAGGGGGACGAACAGGAAGCGGTCGGCGCCCCGGCCCGCGCCGATCCGGCCCTCGGCGAGTCCACCGGTGCGCACGTCGTGCCCGAGGGCGACGGGGATGCCGTCGAGCCGCCGCCCGAGCAGCTCGCGCAGGGGGACGTCGCGCCAGCCGAGGTTGGCCGCGTAGGCGGCGATGCCGTGCGTCTCGTCGACGATGCCGGGGACGGCGACGCCGGCCGCGGCCGCGGGCTCGCCGAGCTGCCGCTCGCCGTGGGCGCTCAGCTCGGCGGCGAAGTCGAGGATGCCGTCGACGACCGCGTCGGGCCCGCGCTCGCGCCCGGTGGCCCGGCGGGCCCGGTACAGCAGCTGGCCCTCCGCGCCGACCAGGGCGGCCTTCATCCCGGTGCCGCCCACGTCGAGGGCGATGACATGTCTCACGGGGAACAGTGTGGCCCCAGGACCCGCGAGAGGTCTAGTCCACTTGCGTGGTGTAGACCTTAATCCGAAAATCGGACGACCGGTTAGATGAACAGTCAGCGGAATCGGAGCGAACAGCGGTGCAGCAGGGCCAGCGGGGCAGGACAGGAATGATCGCGGCGGCGTCCGCACTGGGCATGACGGCGGTCCTGGGGGGCTGCGGGCTCGGTGGCGGCTCCGACGAGGTGACCCTGAGACTGGTCGCCGCCGACTACGGCGACAGCAAGGCCAACAGCTCCCAGGGCTACTGGGCCGCCCTCGTCAAGGACTACGAGGCGAAGCACCCGAACGTGAAGATCGACGTCACCGTCTACTCCTGGAACGACGTCGACCGCAAGGTCAAGGAGCTGGTCGCCGCCGGCGACGCCCCCGACATGGCGCAGATCGGCGCGTACGCCGACTACGCGGCGAAGGACCTCCTGTACCAGGCCGGTGAGGTCCTCTCCATCCCCGTACAGGGCGACTTCGCCCCCCAGCTCGCGCAGGCGGGCGAGGTGAGCGGGGTGCAGTACGGCATGCCGTTCGCCGCCTCCACGCGCCTGCTCTTCTACAACAAGGCCCTCTTCGCCAAGGCCGGGATCAGCACGGCCCCGACGACCTGGGAGGAGCTCGCCGACGACGCGAAGGCGCTCGAGGCGGAGGGCGTGAAGTACCCGTACGCGCTGCCCCTGGGCCCCGAGGAGGCGCAGGCCGAGACCATGCAGTGGCTGCTGAGCGGCGAGGGCGGCTACGCCGGGACCATCGGCACCTACGACATCGACTCCGCGCAGAACGTCGAGACCTTCGACTGGCTCAAGAACGAGCTGGTCGGCAAGGGCCTGACCGGACCGGTCGCGCCCGGCAGCCTGAACCGCGCGGCCGCGTTCACCGCCTTCGCCGCCGGTGACGTCGGCATGCTCAACGGCCACCCCTCCCTGATGAAGGCGGCCACGAAGAAGGGCGTGCAGGTCGGCATGGTCCCGATGCCCGGCGTGAAGGGCCCCTCCTCTTCCGTGATGGGCGTCGCCGACTGGATGACGGCGTTCAAGAAGAACGGCCACAGCGAGGAGATCGGCTCGTTCCTCGACTTCGTCTACGACGAGAAGAACGTGCTGACCTTCTCCCGCGAGTACGACCTGCTGCCGGTCACCGACTCCGCGTCCGACGCCATGGGCGCGGCCGCGCGGGACAAGGACCTGAAGCCGTTCCTGGACGAACTTCCCGTCTCCACGCTCTACCCGGTCGGCAAGACCTCCTGGGCGACGGTCAGCGCGGCCGTCAAGAAGCGCATCGGCCAGGCGGTCACGCCCACCGGCAACCCGTCCGGGGTGCTGGCGCAGCTGGAGGCGATGGCGAGCTCCGCGGACGCCGCCGCGCAGTAGGCCGCCCGCCTGTCGGTGGCGGGGACTACCGTGCGGTCATGGACGACGAGCAGGAAGGCCTCGGCCGCCGCGAACGGGACATCCTCGCCCTGGAACGCCGGGGCTTTCCCGGCGCCGGCGCGAAGGAACGCGCGATCCGCGAGGAACTCGGCCTGGCCCCCGTCCGCTACTACCAGCTCCTGAACGCCCTCCTCGACGACGAGCGCGCCCTCGCGGCGGACCCGGTGACGGTGAACCGCCTGAGAAGAGTGCGGGAGTCGCGGCGGGCGGAACGCTGAGCGCGGGGCGACCGGGCGGAGGGCCGCCGTCCCGTTCGGTCGCCGGCCACGGATTCGGGTTGCCGGGTACCGACCGGGTACACAGGTGAGTCACGCATGCGGGTGCGGTCGCGCGGATAGGGTCGCCGTATGGGCAGCCATGACACGCACCCCCCGCATCCCGCACCGCAGTCCCTGCCGACCCCCACGACCCGGGCGGGACGCGACGCGCTGGACGCCGTCCTCGCCCGCCCGCACCGCGCGGTGATCGGGCTCGACTTCGACGGCACGCTCGCGCCGATCGTGGCGGATCCCGAGCAGGCCCGCGCGCACCCGGACGCGGTCCCCGCGCTCGCCGCCCTCGCGCCGAAGGTGGCCGCGGTGGCCGTCGTCACCGGCCGGCCGGCCGCGGTGGCCGTGCGGCACGGCGGCTTCGACGGCGTCCCCGGCCTGGAGCACCTGGTCGTCCTCGGCCACTACGGCGCCGAACGCTGGGACGCCCGCACCGGCACCGTGACCGCCCCTCCGCCGCACCCCGGCGTCGCCGCCGTACGTGCCGAGCTGCCGGGATTCCTCGACACGATCGGCGCCTGGCGGGGCACCTGGATCGAGGAGAAGGGCCGGGCGCTGGCCGTCCACACCCGACGCGCCGAGGATCCGCAGGCCGCCTTCGAGGTGCTGCGCGCCCCCCTCACCGAGCTGGCCGCCCGGTACGGCCTGATCGTCGAACCGGGCCGTATGGTCCTCGAACTGCGGCCGCCGGGCGTGGACAAGGGCGTCGCCCTCCAGGACTTCGCCCGCGAGCTCGCCGCCGAGTCCGTCGTCTACGCGGGCGACGACCTGGGCGACCTGCCCGCCTTCGCCGCCGTCGACAAACTCCGCTCCGACGGCGTCCCGGGCCTGCTGGTGTGCAGTGGCAGCGACGAGGTCGCCGAACTGCGGGACCGGGCCGACCTGGTGGTGAACGGCCCGGAGGGGGTCGTGGACCTGCTGCGCGCGCTGGCGGCCCGGCTCGGCTGACCGGCCCGCCCCGCGGGACCGCGCGACCGTGCGCTCAGTCCTTCAGCGCACCGAGCTGGTCCAGGAACCACTGGGCCGGCGGCAGCGCGGTCGCCGCGGCGGCCAGGCGCTTCGTCCGCTCCGCCCGCTCGGGCACCGGCATCACCAGCGCCTCGTGCAGTGCCCGCGCGGTGCCGACCACGTCGTACGGATTGACGGTGATCGCGTCCTCGCGCAGCTCCTCGTAGGCCCCCGCCTCCCGCGACAGCACCAGCGCGCACCCCTCGTCGGAGACCACCGGCACCTCCTTCGCGACCAGGTTCATGCCGTCCCGGATCGGGTTCACGAGGGCCACGTCGGCCAGCCGGTACGCGGCCAGCGAGCGCGCGAAGTCGTCCTTCACGTGCAGCACGACCGGGGTCCAGCCCGGTGTCCCGTATCCGGCGTTGATCTCGTCCGCGAGCCGCTGCACCTCGGCCGTGTAGTCGCGGTAGACGGCGAGGTCCTGCCGGGACGGGTAGGCGAAGGCGACGTGCACGACCCGCTCGCGCCACTCCGGGTGGTCGTCGAGCAGCTGCCGGTACGCCAGCAGGCCGCGCACGATGTTCTTCGACAGCTCGGTCCGGTCGACCCGCACGATCGTCCTGCGGCCCTCGCCGATCTCCGTCCGCAGCGCCGCCATCCGCTCGCCGACGTCGGCCTGGTGGGCACGGGCGCGCAGGAACTCGGCATCGGCCCCGAGGCCGTGCACGCCGATCACCGTGGTGCGCGTCGGTCGCCCTGAGGCCGGCGTGTGCTCGATCGTCGCGCCCGGCTCGCCGCTCGGTCCGCTCGGGAAGATCCGCTCGGGATTCACCTCCCCGGCGCACTCCATGAAGGCGCGCGCCCACCGCCGGGTGAGGAAGCCCAGCCGGTCCGCGCCGAGCATCCCCCACACGATCTGCTCGCGGATGTCGTCCGGCAGCATCCGGAAGTAGTCCGGCGGCGCCCAGGGCGTGTGCGAGAAGTGGCCGATGCGCAGGTCGGGACGGAGCTCGCGGAGCATGCCCGGCACCAGCGTCAGGTGGTAGTCCTGCACGATCGCCGTGGCCCCGTCGGCCGCGTCCTCGGCCAGCGCCTGCGCGAAGGCGCGGTTGTACCTCTCGTACGACGCCCACCGACGCCGGAACTCCGCGTCGAAGACCGGCTCCAGCGGTGTCTGGTAGAGCATGTGGTGGACGAACCAGAGCACGGAGTTGGCGATGCCGTTGTAGGCGTCGGCGTGCACGTCGGCCGGGATGTCCAGCATCCGCACCCCGCTCTCGCCCACGCCGCGCCGGACCGCCTCGCGGTCGCCGTCGGACAGGGCGGAGCACACCCACAGTGCCCCGACGTCCGGCCCGATGGCGGACAGGCCCGAGACCAGCCCGCCGCCGCCCCTGCGGGCGTGCAGCGAGCCGTCCTCGCCCACCTCGTACGAAACCGGGCCGCGATTGGACGCGACCAGCACCTCAGCGCCGTGCGTGGAAGCCATACGCCTCAACCTAGCCCGGCCCGGAAACGCTCAAACGTACGGAAGGCCCACAACAGTCCGCGGAGATTTGTATACGACTGTCGGTCGCTGTCACTCGGCGCGTTCGTCACGCGACCTTCCGTGACGCGTACTCCTCGATCTCGGCCATCGGCGGCCGCTCCTCCGTGTCCACGGAGTACGTGCGCGGCTCGAAGCCGTCCGGCCCCCGTTCGAACTGGGTCAGAGAGGGCCGGATCAGGTGCCCGCGGGCCATGCGCAGCTGTGCGGTGCGGTAGATCGCGGCGGCCATCCGGCCCAGCGCCTGTCCGTCCTGGTGCCGGTGCTTGCGCACGCCCACGTCCACCTGGGCGAGGGCGTCGAGACCCACCAGGTGCAGCGAGTCGACCAGCATGCCCAGCTCCACCCCGTACCCGACGGGGAAGGGGAGCTGCTCCAGCAGGGAACGGCGGGCCGCGTACTCGCCGCCGAGCGGCTGCACGAACCCGGCCAGCCGCGGCCAGTGCATGTTCAGCAGCGGGCGGGCCATCAGCTCGGTGACCCGGCCGCCCTGGCCGGCCGCTCCGCCGGAGGCGAGCGCATTCGACTCGTCGCCCAGCGGGCGGTCGTACATGGCCTTGACCAGATCGATGTCCGGGTCGGTGAGCAACGGCCCCACGATCCCGGAGACGAAGTCGGAGGAGAACTCCTTCAGGTCGGCGTCGATGAAGCAGACGATGTCCCCGCGGGTGACCAGGAGGGACCGCCAGAGCACCTCGCCCTTGCCCGGCACGGCCGGGATGCGGGGCAGTATGTCGTCGCGGTGGACGACCCGGGCGCCCGCGGCGGCGGCCACCGCGGAGGTGCGGTCGGTGGAACCCGAGTCGACGACGACGATCTCGTCGACGAGCGGGACCTGCTGCATGAGGTCGTGACGGATCACGGCGACGATGTCACCGACCGTCTCCTCCTCGTTGAGCGCGGGCAGGACGACGGAGACCGACTGGCCCCTGGCGCGCTTGGCGGCGAGGATCTTGTGGAGCGGGCGATCGGTCACGGACCAGGAGCGTGTGCTCAGCCAGCGCTCGACTTCTTCCAGCACGGTGGCGGCTCCTTCTACGTTCTCGCGGCGGGAGGTGGTGCCCGTCGTGATGACGGCCGACGGGCACGGGCATCTCGCGGTTCGGACGGTTATCTCAACTGTCCTGGCCTTCGGTTACAGTCTTGAACAACGCGCATGACCATCGCATGTCCAGGGTGGCCCGCCGTTCACAACTTCATACCGCTCATCCAGAGGGGCAGAGGGACACGGCCCGATGAAGCCCCGGCAACCCTCCAGTCGGCTCTCGTTCACGCGAGGCTCCCGGCTCGGGAAGGTGCCAAATCCGTCTCACGGCGAAGTGCGCCGTGAGGAAGATGAGGAGAAAGGGCCTCGCCTCCATGGCTGTGCAGACCGTTGCAAGCACCACCAACTCCGTCGATCTGGGCCCCGCCGCGGCGCTTTCCTGCCGTGAGTGCGGACACCGCGTGCCGCTCGGCCCGGTCTTCGCCTGCGAGGAGTGTTTCGGCCCGCTCGAGATCGCCTACGACTTCTCGGCCTACGACACCGAGGAGCTCCGCAAGCGGATCGAGGCCGGCCCCGCGAACATCTGGCGCTACGCCCCGCTGCTGCCCGTCCCGGCCGACGTGGCGACCAAGCCCAACATCAACCCCGGCTGGACCAAGCTCGTCCAGGCCGACAACCTGGCGCGCGAGCTCGGTGTGACCGGCGGGTTGTACGTGAAGGACGACTCCGGCAACCCGACGCACTCCTTCAAGGACCGGGTCGTCGCCCAGGCCCTGGAGGCCGCGCGCGCCTTCGGCTTCACCACCCTCTCCTGCTCCTCCACCGGCAACCTGGCCGGCGCCGTCGGCGCCGCCGCCGCCCGGGCAGGCTTCCGCTCCTGCGTGTTCATCCCGCACGACCTGGAGCAGGGCAAGATCGTCATGGCCGCGGTCTACGGCGGTGAACTCGTCGGCATCGAGGGCAACTACGACGACGTGAACCGCTTCTGCTCCGAGCTCATCGGCGACCCGGCCGGCGAGGGCTGGGGCTTCGTCAACGTCAACCTGCGGCCCTACTACGCGGAGGGCTCGAAGACCCTCGCGTACGAGATCTGCGAGCAGCTCGGCTGGCGGCTGCCCGACCAGCTGGTCGTCCCGATCGCCTCGGGCTCCCAGCTCACGAAGATCGACAAGGGTCTCCAGGAACTGATCAAGCTCGGGCTGGTCGAGGACCGGCCGTACCGGATCTTCGGCGCGCAGGCGGCGGGCTGCTCGCCGGTGTCCGTGGCGTACAAGGCCGGCCACGACGTGGTGCGGCCGCAGAAGCCGGACACCATCGCCAAGTCCCTCGCGATCGGCAACCCGGCCGACGGGCCGTACGTCCTCGACATCGCGCGCCGCACGGGCGGTGCCGTGGAGGACGTGACGGACGAGCAGATCGTGGACGCGATCAAGCTGCTGGCGCGGACCGAGGGGATCTTCGCGGAGACGGCGGGCGGGGTGACGGTGGGCGTGACGAAGAAGCTCATCGAGGCCGGCCTGCTCGACCCGACGAAGACGACCGTCGTGCTGAACACCGGCGACGGTCTGAAGACCCTGGACGCGGTGGCCGGCACCGGCCTGACCGCGACGATCCGCCCGAACCTGGACTCCTTCCGAGAGGCTGGCCTCGCATCATGAGCGTCAACGTCCGCATCCCCACCATCCTGCGCACGTACACCGGCGGCAAGGCCGAGGTGAGCGCCGAGGGCACGACCCTCGCCGAGGTCATCTCCGACCTGGACAAGAACCACACAGGCATCGCGGGCCGCGTCCTGGACGACGAGGGCAAGCTGCGCCGGTTCGTCAACGTGTACGTGAACGACGACGACGTCCGCTTCGAGCAGGGCCTGGCGACCGCGACCCCGGACGGCGCGGGTGTCTCCATCATTCCGGCGGTCGCCGGAGGCTGATCATTACCATCGGTAACCGAGGTTACCGAGAGTTCATCGAATTGCCCCCTCCGTGAGAGAAGCGGAGGGGGCAATTCAGTGTGGTTGAGCGCGGTACAGTTGGGGAACCCGCTCCCGATTCCAGGGTCGGCGGCCTTCGGAGCCTGCTGCACTGCCGATAAGAAGCAGCCAAACTGTGCAGGCCTTTTGCGCCTTTCGCTCCCTATGCCTGGCCCAACTTGCCCTGAAACTAGGCGAATTGTGGGTAGATTCCGGACCCGTCATGCCCGGATTTCTCGTCCGATTGACCTGTTGCAGACGGCAGTTGGACAGATACATTCAGCCGCGGTCGACGCGTTCCGGCGCACGCCCCCGGCCAATGGGGGGTGAGGTCTGACCCGGATTCGCGAAGTGCGGATCTGTGCAAGGGCCAGTAATAGGGGAGTTAGGCATGGCTCAGGGCACCGTCAAGTGGTTCAACGCGGAGAAGGGGTACGGCTTCATCGCGGTCGACGGTGGTGCGGACGTGTTCGTCCACTACAGCGCGATCCAGATGGACGGGTACCGCACCCTGGAAGAGGGCCAGCGGGTCGATTTCGAGATCTCGCAGGGTCAGAAGGGGCCGCAGGCGGACATGGTCCGCCTGGCGACCGGCTGAAGCACGCGCCGACTTACTGCAGCGACGTTCTTCTGTATTTCTTCGAAGGGCTCGTACCTCACGGGGTGCGAGCCCTTCGGCCTGCCCGGTTCCCGCCGCGCGGAACCCGCGGATCACCGGCCGGCGCTCGCGCCCGACCGTCACCCGACCGCCGCCCCTCATCGAGCCTGCCGCGCAGGCGCACCTTGCACTCGGGCGGGGCGAGTGCTAATCATTGGCGTTAGCACTCTGAAGGTGAGAGTGATAACGAAGGACCGGGTCGGTGAGGCCCGCAGGCCAGGTGGTGCAAGGAACCACGGGGCAGGCAGGCCGTCCGTCGCGGGCGCCAGCGCGGTCCGGAGCAATCCACCCCAGTCCGGGAGGACCACTTCACATGGCCAAGATCATCGCGTTCGACGAGGAGGCACGGCGCGGTCTCGAGCGCGGGATGAACCAGCTCGCCGACGCCGTCAAGGTCACCCTTGGCCCCAAGGGCCGCAACGTCGTCCTCGAGAAGAAGTGGGGCGCCCCCACGATCACCAACGATGGTGTGTCCATCGCCAAGGAGATCGAGCTCGAGGACCCGTACGAGAAGATCGGCGCCGAGCTGGTCAAGGAAGTCGCCAAGAAGACGGACGACGTCGCCGGCGACGGTACGACCACTGCGACCGTGCTCGCCCAGGCGCTCGTCCGTGAGGGCCTGCGCAACGTGGCCGCCGGCGCCAACCCGATGGCTCTCAAGCGCGGTATCGAGAAGGCCGTCGAGGCCGTCTCCGGTGCCCTGCTGGAGCAGGCGAAGGATGTCGAGACCAAGGAGCAGATCGCTTCCACGGCCTCCATCTCCGCCGCCGACACCCAGATCGGCGAGCTCATCGCCGAGGCGATGGACAAGGTCGGCAAGGAAGGCGTCATCACCGTCGAGGAGTCCCAGACCTTCGGTCTGGAGCTCGAGCTCACCGAGGGTATGCGCTTCGACAAGGGCTACATCTCGGCGTACTTCGCCACCGACATGGAGCGTATGGAGGCGTCGCTCGACGACCCGTACATCCTGATCGCCAACTCCAAGATCGGTTCCGTCAAGGACCTGCTCCCGCTCCTGGAGAAGGTCATGCAGTCGGGCAAGCCGCTGCTGATCATCGCCGAGGACGTCGAGGGCGAGGCCCTGTCGACCCTGGTCGTCAACAAGATCCGTGGCACCTTCAAGTCCGTCGCCGTCAAGGCCCCGGGCTTCGGTGACCGCCGCAAGGCCATGCTCGGCGACATCGCCATCCTCACGGGCGGCGAGGTCATCTCCGAGGAGGTCGGCCTCAAGCTGGAGAACGCGACCCTGGACCTCCTGGGCCGCGCTCGCAAGGTCGTCATCACCAAGGACGAGACGACGATCGTCGACGGCTCCGGTGACACCGACCAGGTCCAGGGCCGGGTCAACCAGATCCGCGCCGAGATCGAGAACTCGGACTCGGACTACGACCGCGAGAAGCTCCAGGAGCGCCTGGCGAAGCTGGCCGGCGGCGTGGCCGTCATCAAGGCCGGTGCCGCCACCGAGGTCGAGCTCAAGGAGCGCAAGCACCGCATCGAGGACGCCGTTCGCAACGCGAAGGCGGCCGTCGAGGAGGGCATCGTCGCCGGTGGTGGCGTGGCTCTGCTCCAGGCTTCCTCGGTCTTCGAGAAGCTCGAGCTCACGGGTGACGAGGCGACCGGCGCCAACGCCGTGAAGCTCGCCCTGGAGGCCCCGCTCAAGCAGATCGCCGTCAACGGTGGTCTCGAGGGTGGCGTCATCGTCGAGAAGGTGCGCAACCTGCCCGTCGGCCACGGCCTGAACGCCGCGACCGGTGAGTACGTCGACATGATCGCCGAAGGCATCATCGACCCGGCGAAGGTGACCCGCTCTGCTCTGCAGAACGCCGCCTCCATCGCCGCGCTGTTCCTCACCACCGAGGCCGTCATCGCCGACAAGCCGGAGAAGTCCGCGGCTCCGGCCGGCGGCGGCATGCCGGGCGGTGACATGGACTTCTGATCCTTCGCGAAAGCGAGGATCGGACCCGTCCGTCCAGTACCGAGGGCGGCACTCCCTGGAGACAGGGGGTGCCGCCCTCGGGCGTTTCCGCGGGGCGCCGGCGGCCCGCTCCTCGGGACGGGCGCGGGGAGTGGCGGGGGAACCGCCCGGGAGCGGCACGGGGAGTGGCGCGGATCACATGTGACTCGTGCGGTGGGCGGAATGCGGTGGCCGACGGGTCCGTTGACCTCTGAGTGCGTTCGATGCACACGCACATACCGACCAGTCCAGTCAATTCACCAGGAGCCTCCCACGTGACCGTCATCGCGTCCTCCGCCTCCCGCGCCGCGGAGATCCTGTCCCGGCCCGTCGCGCTCAACGGCCTCACCGTCCCGAACCGGATCGTGATGGCGCCGATGACGCGCCAGTTCTCCCCGGGCGGCATCCCGGGCGAGGACGTGCTGTCGTACTACGCCCGCCGCGCCGCCGCGGGTGTGGGTCTGATCGTCACCGAGGGGACGTACGTCGGCCACGAGTCGGCCGGGCAGAGCGACCGCGTCCCGCGCTTCCACGGCGACGAGCAGCTGGCCGGGTGGGCCCAGGTGGCGGACGCCGTGCACGCGGCGGGCGGCACGATCGTGCCGCAGCTGTGGCACATCGGCATGGTGCGCAAGGCGGGGGAGCCGCCGTTCGCCGACGCTCCGCCGGTCGGCCCGTCCGGCATCGGCACGGAGGGCGCCGAGGTCACCGGCAGGGCCATGACCCGGCAGGATCTGGACGACGTGATCGAGGCGTTCGCGAAGGCCGCGGCCGACGCCGAGCGCATCGGCTTCGACGGGGTCGAGCTGCACGGCGCGCACGGTTATCTGCTCGACCAGTTCCTTTGGGCGGGCACCAACCGCCGCACGGACGCCTACGGCGGCGACCCGGTGGCCCGGACGAAGTTCGCGGCGGAGATCGTCGCCGCGGTGCGCGCGGTGGTCTCGCCGGAGTTCCCGGTCCTCTTCCGCTACTCGCAGTGGAAGCAGCAGCAGTACGACGCCCGGCTGGCCGAGACCCCGGAGGAGCTGGAGGCGATCCTGGCCCCGCTGGCCGCGGCAGGCGTCGACGCCTTCCACGCCTCCACCCGCCGCTACTGGCTCCCGGAGTTCGAAGACTCCGACCTCAACCTGGCCGGCTGGACGAAGAAGATCACCGGCAGGCCCGCCATCACCGTGGGCTCGGTCGGTCTCGACGGCGACTTCGTCGGGAGCTTCAGGGGCGAGGGTTCGCCGGTCAAGGGCATCGACAACCTCCTCGACCGGCTCGAGCGCGACGAGTTCGACATGGTGGCCGTCGGCCGCGCGCTGCTCCAGGACCCGGACTGGGCGGCGAAGGTCCTGGCCGACCGGTGCGACGAGCTGAAGCCGTACGACGCGGCGGCGCTGCGCACCCTCAGCTGAGGCCCACGGGCCCGCGGCCGCCCTCTGGCCGTGGGCCCCGACTGCCGTTAGCGTGCGGCAGATGCGGATCCTGCATCTGTCCGACACCCATGTCGAGCGGACCGACGAGCCCAACCGGCACGGCGTCGCCGCCACCGAGTCGCTGCGGCTGATGCTGGCCGCGCTGCGCCACCAGCGGGCCGTCGACGCGATCGTCGTCACCGGTGACCTCGCCGACGACGGCGCGGTGGAGGCGTACACGACCGTGCGGGAGGCGGTGGGCGCGTTCGCCCGGACGTGGGACGCCCCCGTCTTCTTCACCACCGGCAACCACGACGAACGCCAGGCCTTCGCGAAGGTGCTGGGCAGCGGCCATCTGGCCGCCGACGGGACGGAGCGGGCCGTCGCGGCCGTGCCGGGGGCCGAGCGGGCCGCCGTGAGCGGCGTCGGCGGCTACCGCTTCGTGACGCTGGACTCGCTGGTGCCGGGGGAGGTGTACGGGCAGCTCGGGAAGGCCCAACTCGACTGGCTGCGCGAGGTGTTGAGGGTGCCCTCGGAGCAGGGCACGGTACTGGCCCTGCACCATCCGCCGATCGCCCTGGACGTGCCGACCCAGCGGGCCTTCGGGCTGCGTGATCCGGGCGGGCTGGGCGAGGTGATCCGGGGGACGGACGTGCGGGTCGTACTCACCGGGCACTTCCACCTCCAGCTCCTCGGCTTCCTGGCGGCCGTGCCGGTGTGGGTCACGCCCGGTGTGGTCAACCGCATCGACCTCACGACCCGGCCGGGGACCGAGCGGGCGGTGCGCGGCGCGTCGGCGTCACTGGTGGAGCTCGGTGGCGCGTCGGGGCCGATGTTCCACACCTTCCACGCGCGCGATCCGCGGGCCCACGAGACCGTCTACGAGCTCGACGAGGAGCGCACCCGCGAGGTGATCGCGCGGCACGGGCCCCCCGGCCACCGGAACTGACCCCCGGCCACCGGAACTGATCCCACCCTCCCCTCTCCCTTCCGGGCTCTCCGCCCCCTTCCCGCCTCGGTGTCGGACCGGGGGCCGCCCTTTTGGGGCCGCTCTTTTCCCTTGCTTAAGTCAATCAATTGACTTAAGGTTGCCTGAGTCAAGCAGATTCGTATGCCCGTACGCCCCACGGAGGCCCCTCCATGTCCGACGCTCCCGTCCGGCCCCCAGCGGCCGGGGGAACCGCCCAGCCCGGGTCGAACGCAGTGGTGGCGGTCCTGGCCTTCGCCGGAATCGTCGTCTCGCTGATGCAGACCCTGGTCATCCCGATCGTCCCGGAGCTGCCGAAGTACCTGAACGCCTCGGCCTCCGACACCGCCTGGGCGGTCACCGCCACACTGCTGGCCGCCGCCGTCGTCACGCCCGTCGCCGGCCGGCTCGGTGACATGTTCGGCAAGCGCAGGCTGCTGCTCGTCAGCATCGTGCTGCTGGTCGTCGGCTCGGTGGTGTGCGCGTTCAGCGACTCCCTGACCCCGATGATCGTGGGCCGCGCCTTGCAGGGCCTGGCCGCCGCCACCGTCCCGCTCGGCATCAGCATCATGCGCGACGAGCTGCCCGTGGAGCGGCTCGCCGGCTCCACCGCCCTGATGAGCGCCTCCCTGGGCGTCGGCGGCGCCCTCGGTCTGCCCGCCGCCGCCTTCATCGCCGACAACTTCGACTGGCACCTGCTGTTCTGGACCTCCGCCGCCTTCGGCGTCGTCGCGCTGGCGCTGGTCCTGACACTGGTGCCCGAGTCCCAGGTCCGCACCGGCGGCCGCTTCGACTTCGTCGGCTCGGCCGGGATGGCGGTCGGCCTGGTCTCCCTGCTGCTCGCCGTCTCCAAGGGCGCCGACTGGGGCTGGGGCAGCGCCACCACGCTCGGCCTGTTCGCCGTCGCCGTCGTGGTCCTGCTCGCGTGGGGCTTCTACGAGCTGCGCACCCCGACCCCGCTGGTCGACCTGCGCACCATCGCCCGCCGTCAGGTCCTCTTCACCAACCTCGCCTCGATCGCCTTCGGCTTCTCGATGTTCGCGATGGCGCTGGTCCTGCCGCAGCTGCTCCAGCTGCCCACCCGGACCGGATACGGCCTCGGCAAGTCGATGCTGACCGTCGGCCTGGTCATGGCCCCGCAAGGGCTGGTCATGATGGCCTTCGCCCCGGTGTCCGCGACCGTCACCAAGGCCAAGGGCCCGAAGGTCACCCTGATGATCGGTGCCGTGATCGTCGCCGCCGGCTACGGCCTGAACATCGTGCTGATGTCCGAGGTCTGGCACCTCGTCCTGGTCTCCTGCGTCATCGGCGCCGGTGTGGGCTTCGCCTACGGCGCGATGCCCGCGCTCATCATGGGCGCCGTGAGCCCGTCGGAGACGGCCGCGGCCAACAGCCTCAACACGCTGATGCGTTCCATCGGCACCTCGGTCGCCAGCGCCGTCGCCGGCGTGATCCTGGCGCAGATGACCATGAACCTCGGCGGCTACGCCCTGCCGTCCGAGAACGGGTTCAAGGTCGTCATGGCCCTCGGGGCCGGTGCCGCGGCCCTGGCGTTCGTCCTGGCCGCCTTCCTTCCCGGCCGGGACGCGGCCGCCGCCCGCCCCGCCCCCGCGGCCGCAGAGCCCGGCAGGCGGCCGGAGGCCGGCGAGGCTCCCGACGCTCCCGAGGTTTCCGGAACCAAGGCGTAGGACAGGCCGACCGAGGAGCCGGAGACGGCCGCCGCCCCGCACCCGAGGGGCGGCGGCCGTCCTGCTTCCGGCGGTTGCGGACGGTGCCCGCACCGGTGGACGGTGCCCGCACCGGTGCCGGTGCCGCTAGAGGTTCCCGAGCGGTTCGATGTCGACCTTCACCGGTGTGCCCCACACGCGCAGCACCTCGTAGTCGGTGAACTCGTGGACCAGGCGGTAGGCCATCGCGGGCCGGGGGCCGCGGCGCTGGGCGGTGATGTACAGCTCCGCCTCGCGGCGGTCCCGGCGCGGGGTGCCGCACAGCTGCCACTCCTGCCCGGTCCACAGCTCCGGCAGCCAGCGCTGCTGGGGCTGCGGCCGGTCGGCGCGCACGCCGTAGCGGGAGGGGGCGGTGGCGGTGGGCCGCGGGTCCATGGCGGGGCCGTTGAACTCGGAGCGGCGGGCGGCCCGGCGCCGTGTCTCGCACAGCAGGCACAGGTCGGGCGCCGAGGCGTCCACCGGCCCGCCGGGGTGCTCGGCGCACCGCGTGCTGGGCACGGCCGTGGTGACGCTCTCCTCCAGCAGGTCCAGGGCCCGCCGCAGATCCGCCCTGACCTCGTGCAGCCGGCCGTCGGGCGTGTCGGAGGTGAGGGCCTCGCCGTGCTCGCCGAGGAGGCGGAGGGCACGGCCCAGGGCGGTGAGCTGCGCGTGGTTCATGGGGGCCTGCTCCTTGATGGTCTGCGGCCTCCAGCGTAGGACGCCACGGGACCGGGCAGGACGGCCGCGAGGATCGTGACGAGGGCGTGAAGGCCCTGCGGCGACGGTGTGCGGGAAACTCGTTCCTCGATTGTCACAGCCATGCCATAGGCTCCGTTCCGGCAGCCGCGCCCCGCGCGTCACCGCCGACACGAGTCGCGCGGTCACGTCCGGGCGTTGCGCGGCGCTCTCGATTCCCCGGTGCAGCACCGGGTTTCTTTCGTGGGGGTATCAGTAACTGTGCGTACGCGCAGCATCTCGACCGCGACGGCGCTCGCGGTTCTCTTCAGCTCGGCGGCGCTGACCGTCGCCACCGCCGGTTCCGCGTCGGCCGCGTCGGCCGTTCTCGCCCAGCCCGTCGGCCTCGTCGTGGACGGCGCCCTGCAGCGCGTCTTCGTCGCCGACCAGGACAACGGACGGATCCTGGCGACCGACTACAATGGTTCCCTCGTCGACCTGAACGTGGGCTTCGGCCGTCCCAGCGACCTGGCGCTCTCGGACGACGGGGCCACGCTGTACGCGGCACTGCCGACCAGTCACGAGATCGTGGCCCTCGACGCGGCCACGCTCGACGTCAGGACCCACTACGACATCGGCGCCGAGGCCACCCCGCGCGAGGTCGCCTTCGCGGGCGGGCGCCTGTGGTTCTCGTACCGGACCACCGGCGAGGACGGGGCCTTCCACGGGAACCTGGGTGCCATCGACCCCGCCGCCACCGACCCGGCCGCCGCGGTGGCCGTCGGACAGCTGCCGGACGCGGTGACCCCGTACTACAACTCGGCGATCCTCGACGCCGACCCGGCGGTCCCCGGCCTGCTGGCCTACACCGACAGCGGCGACAGCTCGGGCGCGGCGAACGTGCTCGACGTGTCCGGTGCCACCCCGCAGGTGGTCGCCAAGAGCGACGGCGGGCGCTTCTTCGGGGACGTCGACCTCGTGCCCGGCACCTCCGAGGTGCTGTGGAACGGCACCCGGCGGCTCTCCTACGCCGACGGGGGCTTCACGGAGGCCGGGAGCCTCACGGAGACGGGCTGGCACGGTGACGTCTCGCCGAGCGGTCTGGTCGCGCAGGTCTACGACCGGCACGTGTCGGTCTACAAGCCGGCGGCCGACAAGCCGGTGCGCCGCTTCGACGCCGGGAACTCCTCCATGGGAGAGGTGGCCTGGGCCCCCGACTCCGCGCGGCTGTTCGCCCTGACCGGCACGGACAGCACCTACACCCTCAAGGCCTTCACCGGCCCGGCGCTCAGCGTTCCCACCCTCACGGTCAACGCACCGGCCTCCGCGACCCGCGCGAAGGCGCTCACGGTCACCGGCAGGCTCTCGGCCACCGTCCCGTTCCCGGCGGGCACCAGGATCGCGGTCACCCGTACCGACCTGGAGAGCCCGAGCGGCAAGGCGCTCGCGGCTGTCACGGTCAAGGCGGACGGCACGTACTCCTTCACCGACACCCCGCCGGCCGGCGGTACGGTCACGTACAAGGTCGCCTACGCGGGCGACGCCCAGCACACCGCGGCCTCCGCCTCCGACGCGGTCTCCGTCTCCCGGGCGGCGACCAAGCTGACCCTCAACAACAACGGCAAGCTGTACAACTACGGCGCCGACGTGAAGTTCACCGCGCACCTCGGCACGACGTACAAGAACCGTACGGTCGAGCTCTGGTCGGACCCGTTCGGCAGCGACAAGCCGAAGAAGCTGGTCAAGACCGGCAAGGTCAACTCCCACGGCGACATCTCGGTGACGCTGGACATGACCCGGGACACGGCGGTCACCGCGGTGTTCAAGGGCGACGCCCGCTACGCGTCGAAGTCCGTGAAGGTCACGGGCTACGCCCGCGTGAAGGTCTCCACGGCCGTCTCCCGGCACTACAGGACGGCGAAGATCGGCTCGACGTCGTACTACTGGTTCCACAAGAACACCGACCCGGTGCTGACCACGAGCATGACCTACTACAAGGGCCGTCAGTTCCGGTTCGACCTCGAGGTCTACTACGGCGGCCGCTGGTACGCCGCGGACTCGCAGTACTTCGCCCTCGGTACGAGCGGCAGGAGCGCCGTGCAGCTCGGCGCGCCCGGCGAGTCCGGCATCCGGGCCCGGGTGCGGTCGACGTACGTCAACGGCTCGTCCGGCGACAGCGTGAACTCGACGACGTACGGGGCGTGGAAGTACCTGTACTTCTCCAACTGACGCCTCTGCGGCAGGGGCCCTCGCGCGGTCGGTGAAGCCGAAGACGTAGGTCTCGGCCGATCCGGCCGCGCTCCCGCCGGGCGGCGGATCAGCCCGCGGCCGACGCCAGCGCGGCCCGCAGACGGCCGTCCGACTCCTCCAGCAGGCGGGCGGCCGTCGGGCCGTCCACCCCGGCCAGGATCGTCAGGATCGCGTGCTTCACCTCGCCGCCGGTGGCCGCCAGCGCCTCCTCGATCTCCTGGTCGTCCGCGCCGGTGGCGAGGGCCACGATCCGGTGCGAACGGGCGCGCAGCTTCTCGTTCGAGGCGCGTACGTCGACCATCAGGTTCCCGTACGTCTTGCCCAGCCGGATCATCGTGATCGTCGAGATCATGTTGAGCACCAGCTTCTGCGCCGTGCCCGCCTTCAGCCGGGTGGAACCGGTGAGCAGCTCGGGCCCGACGACGATCTCGATGCCGTGGTCGGCCGCGGCGGCCAGCGCGCTGTCCGCGTTGCAGGCCAGCCCGATCGTCAGCGCGCCGCGCGTCCGGGCGTGGGCCACCGCGCCGATCGCGTAGGGCGTGCGTCCGGAGGCCGAGACGCCGACCACCGTGTCGTGGGCGGTCAGGCCGAGGGCGTCCAGGTCGGCCCCCGCCAGGTCGCCGGAGTCCTCCGCGCCCTCGACCGAGGTGACCATGGCGTCGGGGCCGCCCGCGATCAGCCCGACGACCTGTCCGGGCCGGGTGTTGAAGGTGGGCGGGCACTCGGAGGCGTCCAGCACGCCCAGCCGCCCCGCCGTGCCCGCTCCGGCGTAGATCAGCCGCCCGCCACGGGCCATCCGCTCCGCCACCGCGTCGATCGCCGCGGCGATCTCCGGCAGCCGCCGGGTGACCGCGGCGGGCACGGTGGTGTCCTCGCCGTTCATGAGGCGGGCGATCTCGAGGGTGGGGAGCCGGTCGATCTCGGCGAGTTCCGGACGGAAGGCTTCGGTGGTGAGGGTCTCCAGCTCGGTCAGGAGATCACGGGGACGGGAGGCGGAGGTCATGGGCGGTGGCTCTTTCCGGGTGCTTTCCAGTCGTGGGGTCGTGCGGCATGCCGCAGGGGGGCCGCTCAGCGGTGCCGGTGGGCCAGCGCCTCGTACGAGGCGGCCAGCGCCGGTCCGGCCGTGTCGTACGTCCGCTGCGCCACGCCCACGAACAGACAGTCCACCACCAGCAGTTGGCTGGTGCGGGACGACATCGCGGCCGGCCGCAGCTCGCTCTCCCGGGCCGTGGACGTGGTCAGCACATGATCGGCGTACTGGGTGACCGCACTGGTGGGCCGTCCGGTGATCGCCACCGTCGTCGCCCCGCGTTCGAAGGCGACGCGCAGCGGTTCGATGACGTCGCCGGTGGACCCGGAGTGCGTGATCGCGATGGCCAGGTCGCCCGCGCGCAGCTGCACCGCGTTGGTGACGGCGAGGTGCGGGTCGCTGTGCCCGTGCGCTATCAGCCCTATGCGCAGCAGCTTCTGGGTGAGGTCCTGGGCGACCAGGCCGGACGCCCCGATGCCGTACACGTCGATGCGCCGGGCGGTGGCGGCCGCGGCGACCGCCGCGCCGAGCTGGGCGGTGTCGAGCCCGGCCGCGGTGTCGGCGAGGGTCTGCTGCTCGTCGTAGGCGAGTTTCGCCACGACGTCGGCGATCGGGTCGTCGGCCGCGATGTCGGTGGTGATCACGGGCGCCCGTCCCGACTGCTGGTGCGCGGCCAGGCCCGCGAGGGCGAGGCGCAGATCGCGGTAGCCGGGGTAGCCGAGGAGGCGGGCGGTGCGTACGACCGTGGCCTCGCTGGTGCCGGTGAGTTCGGCGAGGCCGGTGACCGTGAGGGCGGCGCAGCCGGCCGGGTCGCCCGCGACGGCCTCGGCGACGCGCTGCATGGAGCGGGTCATCGACGGGGCGAGCGTGCGGACCTTGGCCGCGAGGGCGGCGGGGGCGGGCGGGCTGCCGACGGGCGAACCGGGGCTGCCGAAAATTTCCTTCACTTTCTGGGTCACCTTTGAAAGATATTTTCAGCTCGGTGTCGGGGTCAAGAGTGCGCACAATGGGTGCATGGATCCCATCAGCCCCGTGGAGCAGGCTCTGCATGCCGCGCGTGCCCTCGTGCTCGCCGATCTGGTCGCCCGACAGGTGGCCGAGGCGGACGTGGTGTCGCTGGTCGAGGACTCGGTGGTGCAGCGGCGCTGGTGGGTGGAGCAGTGGCCGGAGGGCGCGGAGTACGTGGCCGGGCTGGTCGCGCAGGACGTGCAGGACGCGCTGCTGGAGCGCCACGGCCGCTGGCCGCTGTGCCCGGTCTGCGGCTCCGGCGATCCGCACGCCCTCGACGTGGAGCCGGAGCTCGGCCCCGACCCGCACTGGGTGTGCCACCAGGCGGGCGTGAAGGTCGCGCCGGTGGGAGCGCTGGGTTCGGCCGCCGGCGGGACACCGTCCTCGTGACGGCGGTACTCCGGTGACGATCTACATCGACCCGCCCACCTGGCCCGGCCACGGCCGCCTGTGGTCGCACGTCGTCAGCGACGTCTCCTACGACGAACTGCATCTGTTCGCCGACGGGCTGGGGGTGCCCCGGCGGGCCTTCGAACGCGACCACTACGACCTGCCCGCGCAGCGGTACGCCGACGCTGTCGCCGCGGGGGCGGTCGAGGTCAGCAGCCGCGAGGTGGTGCGGCTGCTGCACGCCTCGGGGCTGCGCAGGCCCAAGGGCCGTCCTCAGCCGAGGAGCTCGTAGGCGAACTCCTCGTCGTCCGTGTCGACCCGGGTGAACCCGGCCCGGGACACCACGGCCTGCGACGCGATGTTGTCGCGCTCGACGGTCGCGAACAGGGACCGTACGTCCTCGCGCGCCAGCGCCCACCGCGCCAGCGCGCGCAGCGCCTCGGTCGCGTAGCCCTGGCCGCGGGCGGCCTCGACGAGGTCGTAGCCGACCTCCGCGCGGCCCTCCTCGTCGGGTGCGCCGTGGAAGCCCATGCCGCCGACCGCGCGGCCGTCCTCGGTGCGGACGAGCGCGAACACGCCCCACTCGGGCCGGTGCACGCCGGCCTCGTACGCCTTCACCAGCATCCCGGCGGCCTCCCGCGTGCCCTCGAACGGGCCGCCGTCGATCCACTCGAACCCACCGTCGCCGCCCAGGCTCAGGTCGCGGGCGGCGGCCGGGGTGACGCCCTGGAGGGTGAGGCGTCCGGCGGGGAGGACGAGGTTGTTGTTCCAGCGCCAGGCGGTGACGGGGGCGCGGCCGGGCAGGTCGCCGCGGCCGGTGGCCCACAGCAGGGTGGCCCACGGGGTCGGACCCGGCTGGACGTGCGGGAAGATCCGGGTGAGGACGCTCTCGGCGAGCTCCGCGGACGGCTCGTAGGCGAGCCCGAGGCCTTCGGCGATGTCGTGGGTGTGCAGCAGTACCTCGGCGATGCCCATCGCGGCGAAACCCTCGCGGCTCGCGCTGCGGAACGGGTAGGGGTGGAAGGCGCGGACCTCGCGCGGGGTGGTGCGAACGGCGGCGGCGAGCAGGGCGCCGGTCGTCTCGATGACGTGCAGGATGCCCGGGTTGTCGGCCGCGTCGAGGCCGTCGCCACTGCCTTCGAGGGTGATCTCGAAGGGGACGTACGCGTGCTGCGCCCGCCCCGCCAACTGACCGGCGTACGCGATGAGATCGCCCGCGATGTGCGCGGCCGTCTCCCGGCAGCTCCATTCCAGCCGGCCGGCCTTCACCCCGGCCCAGTCCCGGTCCACCGCCGGCCGCAGTGCCGCGACACAGCCCGCGACGGCCTCTTCCACCTGTTCCCCGCCCATTTCACGCATGCGGGGCAGCGTAGGCGGGCCGGGGTTGTCAGGTCGACAGCATTTCCAGCTCGGCACGCAGGTTGTAGCGGGCCGTGGCCTCCCACTCCGCGACCGCGTGCGGGGTGTGGAACAGCCTTGGCAGTTCGAGGAGTTGGCGCAGGATCGCCGACCGGCCCGCGCGGAAGGCGTCGTCGGGGACGAAGTGGTACTCCTGACGGACGGCGGCCGTGTACGCGGCGTACGCGGACGGCGGGCCGGCGAGCACCGCGAGGTCGGCGTCGCACAGGACCTGCCCGTTGCGGTCGTCGTCGGCCGGGTCGTGCCCGACGGTGAGGCGGACCAGGCGGGCCACCTCGGCCGTCCGCTCGGCACCGACCCCCGCCTCGGGCAGCGCGCGTTCGGCGAGGCGGGCGGAGCGCTCCTCGTTCGTCGAGCGCTCCGGCAGATAGACCGCGTCGTGGAACCACGCCGCCAGCCGCACCGCGAGGGGGTCGTCCGCGTCCTTCTCCAGTACGTCGACGTGGTCCAGGACCGCGACCAGGTGGGCGACCGTGTGGTACCGCCGCTGCGGCTCCGACCAGCGGCGCAGCAGGTCGTCGGCGTACCGGTACGGGTCGGGGTGGCATGCGCCCTCGCGCGCCGCGAGCAGGGTGCGCAGCCAGCGGGAACGCAGCGCGTCGAGATCGACATGATCGGCCATGCCCCCATTCTCCCGCCGTCGCCGCCATGCCCCTGTTGCCTGTTGCGGCACTAGCGTGGAGCGCATGACTGAGCGGACCTCTGACGAACGGGACCCCGAGCTGCCCGGGCGGCTCCTGACGATCGAGCGGGACGCGCTGATCCCGCTGCTGCGGGCCAGGGCGGACGACGACTTCGCGCTGCGCAGCGAGGCGTGTCCGGGCTGGACGGTGCGCGATGTGCTGGCGCACTCTTCGGCCGCGCTGACGAGGGTGGTGGAGCGCAGGTTCGAGGAGGGCGTGTTCTCGCCCGAGGCCAACGACCGCGACATCGCTGAGCGGGCCGGGTGGACGAACGCCCGGGTCGTCGACGAGCTGGAGTACGGGATGACCGAGGCGGGGCCGGTGATCGCGAGGGCGGACGGCGGGCTCGACGGCATCGCGCTGGGCGAGTGGGTGCATGCCGGGGACGTGCGGGAGGCCCTCGGGGAGCCGGGGGCCTACGCCGGGGACGGGCTGCCGTACGCGCTCGCGCTGCTCGCCCGGATCAGCCGCGAGCGCGGCCGGCTGCCGCTGCACGCCGACCTCGACGACCTCGACGATCCGCTGGCCCTCGGCGACTACCGCGCCGGCCGGCCCCCCGCGCGCTACATCGGCGACGCCCCCACCCTCGTACGGCTGTACGCGGGACGTCCGGTGCGGGCCGACGGGTACGAACTGGCCGGAGCGCAGGCGGGAGAACTGAACCTTTTCGGCTGACGCGCGCGTAGGCGCAGGTCGCCGACCATCTCGCGGCCCCGGGGCCCGTGGGCGTACCCTGAGATTGGACTAGACCTGTAGCACTCCAGGGGAACCAGGGAATCCAAGGGAAGGGGTCCTATGAGCACGCGTGCAGTCCTGGAGGTGATCGCCCTCGACGCCGTGGACGCGGTCGCCGCCCAGGCCGGAGGCGCGGACCGCCTCGAGGTGGTCACCGACATCGCCGCCGACGGGCTCACCCCGTCGGCGGCGACCCTCGCCGGGATCCGGGCCGCCGTCGACATCGACCTGCGCGTGATGCTGCGGCTCGCCGACGGGTTCGGCGCCGGCGACGTCGAGGGGCTGGTGCGCGCCGCCCGCGCGATGCGGGCGGCCGGCGCCACCGAGTTCGTGCTCGGCTTCCTCGACGCGCAGGGCAGCGTCGACCTGCGTGCGGTCGAGCGGATCGTGGCCGAACTGGAAGGCGCTCCCTGGACCTTCCACCGGGCCATCGACCGCGCCGCCGACCGGGACGCCCTGCGCAAGCAGCTCGACGGCCTGCCCGGCCTGGACACCTATCTCACCGCCGGCTCGCCGGCCGGTGTCGACGAAGGGCTGCCCGTACTGCTCACCGAGGCGGCGCGGTGCGGGGAGCCCGGCTACGAGCAGCGGCTCCTCGTCGGCGGCGGCCTCCGCCTCGACCATGTGCCGGCGCTGCTGTCCGCCGGGATCGACGGCTTCCACATCGGCGGCGCGGCCCGCCCGGACGGCTGGGCGGGACCGGTGTCGTCGACCGCGGTCGCGGAGTGGCGCCGGGTGATCGACGGCGGGTGAGTGTCGTGCGTGAGTGTCGTGCGCGAGTGTCGGTGGGTGGCTGTGGGCGGGTGAGCGTCGTACGTGAGTGCCGGTGGGCGCCTGTGGGCGGGTGTTCTGCCGGCGCGTGACTGACGGCGGGTGGCCCGTGGGCGTGGGCGAATGACGGTCGGCGCATGACCGAAGTCGCGTGACCGAAGTCGCGTGACCGAAGTCGCGTGACCGTGGGCGGGCGGCCGGCGGTGCGCCGCCGACGATGCGTGACCGTCGGCGGGTGACCGCCGGGGAAAGGGCTCCGGGGAAAGGGCGCCCGGTCGGGGCGCCCCGGAGCGAATCCCTCTTGCCGGTCTACCGGGCCAGCTGCGTCGGCAGCGGAGCCGAGTGGGTGACGATCAGGCCCGACACCGCTCGGGTCAGCGCCACGTACAGGCGGCGCAGGCCGGTGCGTTCGTCCGGTTCGCCGTCCACCAGGGCCTGTGGCTCGTCCAGCACCACGTAGTCGTACTCCAGGCCCTTGGCGAGCGAGGCCGGGACCAGGGTCAGCCGGGTCTCCCGGGTCGTCTCCTCGCCCGGGGCCAGGTACGCGATCCCGGCCGCCGTGAGCGCCTGCGCGAGCGCCGGGACGCGGACGTCGGCCGCGATCAGACCGGTCGAGCCCTCGTTGCGCAGCAACTCCTCGCAGGCGGCGACCACTTCGGCGGAACCGGCGACCGGGCGCAGGTCGAAGAAGCCCGGGTTCTCCCGGACCGACGCCACCGGGGCGAGGCCCGGCGCGATGTGCGGCAGCAGCCGGGAGGCGTAGCCGATGACGTCCGTCGGCACGCGGAAACCGGCCGTCAGCTCCTCGATCACCCCGTCCGACTTGCCCAGGTGGGTCAGCGCCTCGTCCCAACTGCGGGTCGCCCAGGGCGTGGTGCCCTGCGCCAGGTCGCCGAGCACGGTCGCCGAGCCGGTGGTGCACCGCCGGCCGACGGCCCGGTACTGCATCGGTGAGAGGTCCTGCGCCTCGTCCAGCACCACGTGCCCGAGCGAGTGCGTGCGCTGCACCAGGTCGGTCGCCTCGTCGATCAACACGGCGTCGGCCGGGGACCACTTGGCCGACTTCACGCTCCGTACGGGCTTCGCCCACAGGACCGTCTTCTGCTCCTCCTCGGTGAGGATGCCCTCCGCGTGCGCGGCGAGGAAGTCCGCGTCGGTCAGCAGCCGCAGTACCAGCTTCGCCGGATCGACCGGCGGCCAGATCTCCTTCACCGCCGCCTTCACGGCGCTGTTGCGGGCCACCGCGTCCTGCACCCGGTCGTCCGGCGCCTCGCCCGACCGCTCCATCTGGACCAGCACGGCGTGCGCGACGCGCTGCGGCAGGGCCTCGCGGGCGGCGCCGTAGCGCATGTCGCGGTCCAGCAGCTCGCGGACGATGCCCTCCAGCTCGTACGCGGGCACCCGCCAGCGCCGTGAGCCGCGCACCACCATGACCGGCTCGGTGGGCAGGGTGACGTGGGCGTACACCGCCCGCTTGAGCACCCGTGCCATCCGGGCGTCACCCTTGACCACCGCGGCCGTCGCCTCGTCCGCGCCCCGCACCTCCACATGGGCCACCAGGTCGTCGACCGTGGCCTGCCGGACCGTCAGCTCGCCCAGCGCGGGCAGCACCTGCTCGATGTAGTGCAGGAACGACCGGTTCGGCCCGATGACCAGGGTGCCGGTGCGGGCCAGCCGCTCACGGTGGGCGTACAGGAGGTAGGCGACGCGGTGCAGACCGACGGCGGTCTTCCCGGTCCCCGGTCCGCCCTGCACACAGACCGTCCCGCCCAGCCCGCTGCGGACGATCTCGTCCTGCTCGGGCTGGATGGTGGCCACGATGTCCCGCATCGGACCGACGCGCGGGCGCTCGATCTCCCGCTGGAGCAGTTTGCTGGTGCGCGCCTCCTCGGCCGGGTCCGAGAGGTGCTCGTCCTCGTACGCCGTGAGGTCGCCGCCCGTGTACCCGAAGCGGCGGCGCAGCCCGACGTCCATCGGGTCCTTCTTCGACGCCCGGTAGAAAGGCTGCGAGACCGGCGCACGCCAGTCGATCACCATCGGATCGCCGTCACCGTCGTGCACGTGCCGGCGCCCGATGTAGAACCGCTCGCCCTCCGCCCCTTCCGCCCGCTCGGCGCCGGGCGCGTGCAGGTAGTCGAGCCGGCCGAAGAACAGCGGGGTGTCGCTCAGGTCGGCCAGTGCCTTGATGCGCTCGTCGATCTGGCGGGCGAGCACCTCGGCGTTGACCCAGTTCGCCGTGACGTTGCTGATGTCGAGGGATTCGACGTCCTCGCGCATCGCGCGCAGCGCGGCACGGGACGAGGTGAGGTGGGAGAGCTCACGGGCGAGCGGATCGTCGGCGGGCGGAGTGGACAAGGGGGTGCCTCCGGGGGCCTGCTGCGGGAAGGACTGCTGGTGCGCGCGGCGTGCGGTCGGCCGCGGGGGTGCCGCCCGGTTTCCGTCCGGTCGGCTGCGCTCCGTGAGGGAGGCGGGCAAGAGCGGAGATTCTAGGCGAACGCTGGCGGGGACGCGAACGGTTTTCCGTCCCCTAGGGGACGCCCCCTCCCGCCCTGGGGGGAGCGGGTCGGTCCACGGGAGGACCCGGTGACCCCGCGGGTTCGGCCCCGGGACCGATGTGGCTTTTCCGCCAGGAGAGCGACCATGGAGACATGAGCGCAGCAACCATCCACCCCCACCACCCGATCCGCCCCGCCGGTGCGACCCCGGTCACCGGCAGCCACCCCCACCGCCTCGGCGACGCCCTGCGCGCCGTGAAGGTCTTCGTGGGCGCGGCCTTCGACGTGATCATCCTCGGGGAGTACGGCGAGGAGGCGGGCGTCCGCCACAGGTGACCCCCTAGGGTCACTGCGTGACCCGCCGTTCACTCTCCGTGACCCCTCTGCTTCTCCTGGCAGCCTCCTTCGCCGCCTTCGCCGCCCTGTGTGTCGCACAGCGCGCCCCGATGGCCGACGCGCTGGTCTATCGCGCCGAGGGCGAGGCCGTCCTCCGCGGCGGCGACCTCTACGGCTTCACCGTCACCCGGTGGCGGCTGCCCGCCACCTACCCGCCGTTCGCGGCCCTGCTGTTCTCGCCGGCGGCACTGCTTCCCGAGACCGCCCTGAAGGCGGTGTTCCTCGCGGGCAACGCGCTGCTGCTCGCCTGTCTCGTCCGGCTCTCCGCCCGCCTCGCGGGCCGCCCGCTCGCCCTGCCCGCGCTGTGCACCGCCACGGCCCTGGCCGTCTGGCTCGAGCCGGTCTTCCAGACCCTGCTGTTCGGACAGGTCAACCTCGCCGTGACCTGCCTCGTGCTGTGGGACCTCGCCCGCCCGCCGGGCGCCCCCGGCAGGGGCGTCGCCCTCGGGATCGCGGCCGGGATCAAACTCACCCCGGCGCTCTTCGTCGTGTACCTGCTGCTGCGCGGCAGGCGCCGGGAGGCGGCCGCCGCGACGGCGGCCTTCGGCGGCACCCTGCTGCTCGGCGCCCTCGCCCTGCCCGCCGCCAGCGCCGAATTCTGGACCCGCCGCCTCTACGAGACCGACCGCGTCGGCAAGGTGTGGATCGTCGACAACCAGTCCCTCCAGGGCCTGGCCGCCCGCGTCCTGGGCGATCAGGCTCCCGGCGCCGCCTGGCTGCTCCCGGCGCTCGCCGTCGCCGCAGCCGGGCTGTGGCTCGCCGCGCGCGCCGCCGACGAACGGCACGGTGTCCTGCTGACCGCGTTCACCGCGCTGCTCGTGTCGCCCGTCAGCTGGTCCCACCACTGGGTGTGGTGCGTCCCGCTGATCGCCGTCCTGCTGGCCGAGGGCCACTCCCGCACCGCGGTCCTGACCGCCGTGCTGTTCACCGCCCGCACGATGTGGCTGCTGCCGCACGAGGGCGACCTGGACCTCCGGCTGCCCTGGTGGCAGCAGCCACTGGCGGCGCCGTATCCGCTCCTGGGCCTCGCGCTGCTGGTGGGCTCGGTCCACGTCGGGCAGCGGGCTGTCCACGTCGCCGAGGAGGCGCGGCATGATCAGCCGCAGCCGCAGCCGCAGCCGCAGCCGCAGCCGCAGCCGCAGCCGCAGCCGCAGCCGCAGCCGCAGCCGCAGCCGCAGCCGCAGCCGGTCCACCATGCGCTCCGCCACGATCCGCGAGGTGAGGCGGAGCTCCCTGTCCCGCTCACCGAGACCGATCGCCCGTGACACCCGGTCGGGACCGGGAGCGGTCCCGTCAGCCCTCCGTCAGCAGCTCGTCCGCGTCCACGATCCGGTAGGCGTACCCCTGCTCCGCGAGGAACCGCTGCCGGTGCGCGGCGAAGTCCTGGTCGATCGTGTCGCGGGCGACGACGGAGTAGAAGTGGGCCTTGTGGCCGTCGGCCTTCGGCCGCAGGACCCGCCCCAGCCGCTGCGCCTCCTCCTGACGTGACCCGAACGTCCCCGACACCTGGACGGCGACGGTCGCCTCCGGCAGGTCGATCGAGAAGTTGGCGACCTTCGACACCACCAGCACGCTGATCTCGCCCTCCCGGAAGGCGTCGAAGAGCTTCTCGCGCTGCGCGTTCGACGTCTCGCCCTTGATCACGGGCGCGTTCAGGTGCTCGCCCAGCTCGTCGAGCTGGTCGATGTACTGGCCGATGACGAGGATCTGCTGGCCCGCGAAGCGCCGCACGATCGCCTCCGTCACCTTCCGCTTCGTCGCGGTCGTGGCGCAGAAGCGGTACTTCTCCTCGGCCTCGGCGGTCGCGTACGCCAGCCGCTCGGAGTCGGTGAGGTTCACCCGGACCTCGACACAGTCCGCGGGCGCGATGTAGCCCTGCGCCTCGATCTCCTTCCACGGCGCGTCGAACCGCTTCGGCCCGATGAGCGAGAAGACGTCGGACTCGCGGCCGTCCTCGCGCACCAGGGTCGCGGTGAGCCCCAGCCGCCGCCGGGCCTGGAGGTCGGCGGTGAACTTGAAGACCGGCGCGGGCAGCAGATGCACCTCGTCGTAGACGATCAGCCCCCAGTCCCGGGAGTCGAACAGCTCCAGGTGCGGGTAGACGCCCTTCCGCCGGGTGGTGAGCACCTGGTAGGTGGCGATGGTGACGGGGCGGATCTCCTTGCGCGTCCCGCTGTACTCGCCGATCTCGTCCTCGGTGAGCGAGGTCCGCTTGACCAGCTCGTGCTTCCACTGCCGGGCGGAGACGGTGTTGGTGACGAGGATCAGCGTGGTCGAGCTGGCCTGCGCCATCGCCCCCGCCCCGACCAGCGTCTTCCCGGCGCCGCACGGCAGGACGACGACGCCGCTGCCGCCGTGCCAGAAGTTCTCCACGGCCTGCTTCTGGTACGGCCGCAGCGCCCACCCGTCCTCGGCCAGGTCGATCGGGTGCGCCTCGCCGTCGACGTACCCGGCGAGGTCCTCGGCCGGCCAGCCCAGCTTCAGCAGCGTCTGCTTGATCTGCCCGCGCTCGGACGGGTGCACGGCGACGGTGTCGGGGTCGATGCGGTTGCCCACCAGCGGCGCGATCCGCTTGGAGCGCAGGATCTCTTCGAGCACGGGCCGGTCGGTGGTCGTCAGGACGAGCCCGTGCGCCGGGTCCTTGGACAGCGTCAGCCGTCCGTAGCGGTCCATCGTCTCGGCGATGTCGACGAGCAGCGCGTGCGGCACGGGGTAGCGGCTGTACTGCACGAGCGCGTCCACGACCTGCTCGGCGTCATGGCCGGCCGCCCGCGCGTTCCACAGGCCGAGCGGCGTCACCCGGTAGGTGTGGATGTGCTCCGGTGCCCGCTCCAGCTCGGCGAACGGGGCGATCACCCGGCGGCAGTCGTCGGCCTGCTCGTGGTCGACCTCGAGGAGCAGGGTCTTGTCGGACTGGACGATCAGCGGACCGTTCACTCGGGGCTGCCTTTCTGGATGGCGCTGCATGGCCAAACGTCCAGTGTGCCCTACCGGCCGCCCGAGTGGCCGGTCGTGCTCGGCGGGAGCGGCCGGTCGGGCGGGCGGCCGCGGGTGGCGCTCGGCGGGAGCGGCCGGTCGGGCGGGCGGCCGCGGGTGGCGCTCGGCGGGAGCGGCCGGGCGGGCGGCCGCGGCCGGTGGCGCTCGGCGGGAGCTGACGGTGGTCGATGTCTCCCGGCGGGAGCCGACGGTGGTGTTCCCGCGGGAGCGGTCGGCACCGGGTGGGCCGTCGGCCGCTCCCGCTGGCGGCCGGCGGACGCGTCCGAACCCGTCGGCGCGGGCGGTCCGCGCGTTCTCCCGGTCTCGCGGGCAACCGTGTGCCCCCGCCGCGAGTCTGACCGGGAGGGGAGCGGCGCAGCCCGCGCGGCGCGGTGAGGAGCGCACGGTATGTCGGCACACAGGTGGGGAACCGGCGTGGGAGCCGTGGTGGTGCTGGTCGCGACGGGCACCTGGGTGATGTGGCCGGCGGGCGTCGACGCCCGGCTGTGGGGCGAGGTACGGCCGGTGATCGAGGCCCGGCTGGTCGCGGACTCTCGGGGGAGCGGATACGGGGAGAGCGTGCCCGGACTCGGCGCGCGGTGGTTCTGCCGGGCCCGTGCGCTCGACCTGGAGGAGAGCGGGGGCCGGATACGGGCGGGCGTCGACACGCTCTGCGTGGAGTACGGGGTGCGCGACGGCGCCCTGGTGGAGTGCGGCGGAGCGCGGATTCCGCAGGTGGTGAGGCTGGAGCGGGACACCGACGGCGGCTACCGCGTCCTCTCCCGGGACCAGCCGCCGGACGGCGCCGGGTACGCGGAGTGGGCAAAGAGCCGCTTCGGCTTCCTCAGCCGGGCCGAGCTCGACGACGACGCCCCGGCCGCCGCTCTGGAGGCCGCGGCCCGCGAGAGCTTCGGGCTGCCCGCGAACGCTCCCGTCCAGGACTGCTGACCGGGCCGCCCGGCGGTCACCGCTCGTCGTCCGCCAGCTCCGCCACCCCCGTGATCCGGTGCAGCGGATACGTACGGACCTCGTCCGCCGTGTGGTCGTAGGCCGTGACGTAGCCGCCCTCGACCCGGACCGGCGCGATCACCCGCTGGCTCGCGGCGCCCTCGGCGTTGACGTAGCCGATCCACACGGACTCGCCGGTGAGGACGGCGGCCTGCATGGTGGCGAGCGTCTCGGCGGAACCGGTGCGGGGGAGCGCGCCGCCGGGCAGCGGGGCGCCGGCGGCCGTGGGCTTGCGGGGGGCCGTGGAGGCCAGGTCGCCCGCCCGGATCGCGCGGATCGCCGCTGTGAGGAGTGTCCCGTCGGGCACCGGCGGGCCGTCGGGGACCGGCTCGGGGGCCGTGCGCGGCGGGGTGCGGTGGGCGTGCGCGCGGGCGATCAGCACATCGCCCTCGGCGGACTCGGCGGCCGGCGCGTAGCCCATCGCCCGCAGGCCCTCCAGCAGGGTCGCCGGATCGGCCTGGGTGGCCAGCACGGTCGGCGCGAGACGGCGCAGCCGCAGGCCGGCGGCACGCTTGTCGGCGACGATCTCGTTCAGCAGGGCGTCGTCGTCGCAGCGGACGTACGCCGAGGCGGCGCCGACGCGCAGATGGCCGTGTCTGCGGGCCACGTCGTCGATCAGGTAGGCGAGCGGCTGCGGGACCGGCGTACGGGAGTGGGTGGCGAGGAAGGCGTGCAGGTCGGACGCGGTCCGGCCGGCGTCCAGCGCGCGCCGCACCGAGCCGGGCGTGAACCGGTACACCGTCGCCCCGCCCTTCGACTCGACGTCCGCGAGCACGCCCAGCGTGTCGGCGAGCGGGCGTCGCAGCGGGCCGGGCGCCACCGCCGTCAGGTCGGCCTGGAGCAGGACGTGGTCCAGCGGCTCGGGAAGGAGCGGGGCGAGCAGCCGGGTGGCGGCCGCGGTGGCGACGGCCTGCGCGGCGGGGGAGAGGGGTTCGAGGGGGGCGGCCCGGTGGTGGGGGAAGGGCAGCCTGCCGCCCGGGCCCGCGGAGGCGTCGGCGGGGGCCGCCTTCGGCTCGGGCGCCCCCAGCAGCGCCCGCCCGTGCGCAGACAGCGCGCCCCGGCCGGTCACGCCCAGCGTCTCCGCCTCGGACAGCGTCCACTGCGCCAGCCGGGACCGCAGGTCGTCCCCCTCGCCCTCGGTGTCGCTCGCGCGCGGGGTGCCCGCGGTGCCGCGGCCGCGCAGCGGACGTTCCCAGCGCAGCCGGGCGAGGACCGTGCCGGGGGTCGGCGCGGCGCCCTCCGGGAGCCCCGCCAGCAGCGTCAGCACCCGGTGCCGCACCTCGGGCGCGGCGGACCGGTCGAGGCCCGGCCCCAGCGCGGACAGCGCCCGTTCCTTCATGTCCCGCCCGCCGACCACACCGGACGTGCGGGTCGCCGACAGCCACGCCTCGGCGAGCCGTGCCCAGCGCTCGGCGGGGGGCCGCTCCACCCACTCGTCGTAGGCCGGGGTGGCCGCGTACCGCTCGTCGGCCTCGCCGTCGGAGGCCAGCAGTCCGGCCGCGTACGCCAGTTCGACCCAGAACGCGGCCACCGGCTCGGCCACGTCGAGGGCGACGGCGGTGCGCTTGAGGTCGCGCACGCTCAGGCCGCCCGCCCGCAGCACCGTGGGCCCGCCCTCGTCCCAGTCCTTCAGCAGCTCCTCCACGGTCGTCAGCGCGGTGTACGCCTGTCCGGCCGCGGTCGCGTCCACCACCGCCGGGGCGTGCGCGGCGGCCGGCTCGACGGCGGGCGGCACCGGCTCCGGCGCGTGGTGCGCCCGCCCGGCGCGCAGATGCAGCGCGACCTCACGGGGCAGGACCACCGTCCCCGGCGCGGTCGGCAGCAGCAGCCCGCGGTCCAGCAGCCACCGCAGCCGCGCCGCCGGGTCGGCCGTGACCTGCCCGTACGGTGGCCCCCACACCAGGCGGTCCAGTACGTCGAGCGAGTCGGCCGGCGCCTCGCCGAGCAGGGCGTCCATCCGGGCGCGGTCCGTGAACAGGCCGGTGAGCGCGGCGGCAGCCGACACGGCGTCGTGCGTCGACGCCAGCCCGGCGGCGGCGACGATCTCCTGGATGCGGCCCGGCGACATGGCCGCGGTCGCCTCCTGCACGGTCGGGCCCAGCCCGGTCGGGGACGGGTGCTGCGGGGAGGGCGCGAGCAGCTCACGGGCGGTGCGCACCAGTCGCAGCCGGTCGTCGTCGCCCCATACGAGGGCCTGTTCGCGCAGGACGGCCACGGCACCGGGCAGGGCCGTGGCGACGGCCGGGTCGCCGTCGTCGCCGGCCATCAGACCGAGCAGTTCGTCGTACGACGCCGGGTCCTGCGCGACGGCGAGCGCCTCCGCCGTCTGGAGTGCGAACCGGTCCAGCCGTTCCAGCGCGCGCACCACGGAGGCGCGGGTGCCCGCCCTGGTCGCGAGCTGGGTGAGATCGGTGGGCACGGGGGTGATGAGGTCGGGGCGGCTGCGCAGGAGGGCGGCCAGGGAGGAGTCGTCCCTGACGCGGAGCGCTTCCGCGAGGGAGCGGGGGGCCGGGTGGTCCGCGGTGCTCATCTGACCCACGGTAGCGGGTCACCTGCGGCGGTAGACCCGGGTGCGGGCCGGTTGTGGCCGACGCCCCCGCGGGGCGGGAGATGCCCGGCCCGTGTCGGGAGCGGTAACGTCTCCCACCACGGGGTCAGCCAACACACCCGCCCCGGAGGGGACTTCGTGGGGATCGAGAGCGACCAGGTCGTCTACGAGTATCTGAGCCGTGTCGGAGACGTGGCGCACCGGCGGCAGTTGCCGTCGTCCGCGCGGATGCGGCTCGTGTCGGAGCTGCGCAACGAGATCGACCGGCGGCGCGCCAGAACCCCGGTCGACAGTCCCGCCGCCGTGCGCCGCATCCTGGACCGCCTCGGCAGCCCGGACGACGTCGTCGCGGCCGCCGGGGACGGCGGCGGGGGTGCCCCGCAGGCACCGGAGACCTCCCTGCCCGTCCAGCGCGACCGGCTGGCGCCGCAGGGCGACGGCCGGTCCAAGAGGCTGCGCCGGGTCGTACCGCGCCCCCGGACGGACCACCCCGCCGCGCCGGACGCCCCGTCGCCGCCGCATCTCGCGTCGGCGCACGAGCTCGGCGACAGCGCGACGCAGCCCGACTGGTGGCGGACGGACAGCAGCCCCTTCGGGGTCGGCGAGGACGTGCCCGGCTTCGTCGGCGGGGTGGAGATCCCGGAGCTGCTCAAGCCGCCGCCGCGCAGGGACCCGCAGGAGCGTCTCGAGCCGGCCGGGCCGGTCGAGGCCGAGGATCCGGCGGCGCGGACCGTGGACGAACCGGCGCCCGCCCGCCGCCGTCTGCCGTCCCTGCCCACCGGCGGCTGGAGCAACCCGCTCCTGCTGGTCGCCGCCTGCTGTCTCGTCGTCGGCGCGGTGCTCGGCAACTGGTTCGTGCTGCTGCTCGGCTGGCTGATCGCCTACGCCTCGCGCCGGCTGTCCCAGGCGGAGACGAAGTGGGCGGTCATGGGCCTGCCCGGCCTCGCGGTCGCGGCCGGTGTCGTCTGGCTGTGGGGCAGGACCGACGGCCGCTGGGGCGCCCCCATCGCCGACGGCCACATGAACGACGCCCTCGCCCAGACCTGGCCCTGGGTGGTCCGCGGCGCGGCCGTCACCTCGGCCCTGTTCCTGGTCTGGCGCTCCCAACGCCAACGCTGACCCCTCTGCCCCTCTGCCCCGATAGTCCCCCTTTCCCTCGACCCCTCTGCCCCGACCGGTCCCCCTGCCCCCGGACCTCCACTCGCCGGACCTGTGCCCACCGACGCACCCGGCGACAGCCCCGTGGCCGCCCTGCCTCATGGCGGCCCTGCCTCATGGCCGCCCCGGCCCTGGCCCGTCGCCACTCCGCCCTCCGCTGCGCCCGGCGGCGCCCCCGCCCCCGGCCGCCGGCCCGGTCTCGGCACAATGGGCCGCATGGCCCTTACCACCGCGCCCGTGCTGACCGTCGGATTCGACCTGGACATGACGCTGATCGACTCCAGGCCCGGGATCCGGGCCTGCTACACGGCGCTGGCCGAGCGGACGGGGACGTACATCGACGCCGATCTGGCGGTCACCCGGCTCGGGCCGCCGTTGGCGGAGGAGCTGGTCAACTGGTTCCCGGCGGCGGAGGTGCCGGCCATGGCGGACCTGTACCGGGAGATGTATCCGGCCATCGCGGTCGGCGCGACGCCCGCGCTGCCCGGCGCCCGTGAGGCGATCGAGGCCGTACGGGCGGCCGGCGGGCGGGCGATCGTGGTCACGGCGAAGTACGAGCCCAACGCCCTGCTGCACCTGGAGCACCTGCGCATCGACGCCGACGAGGTGATCGGCGACCTGTGGGCCGAGCAGAAGGCGCGGGCGCTGCGCGCGCACGGCGCGGGCGTCTACGTCGGCGACCACGTCGGAGACGTACGCGGCGCCCGTACCGCCGGCGCGCTGTCGGTCGCGGTCGTCACCGGACCGTGCGGCACGGAGGAACTGCGGGAGGCCGGCGCGGACGTCGTCCTGCCGGACCTCACGCACTTCCCGCGGTGGCTTTCGGCCTATCGCCCGGCGGCCCGCGCCTGACGGCGCCCGGCCGCGACCGACTGGAACACCCCCGCTCCGGCGATCAGGAACCCGACGCCCATCAGCATGCTCAATCCGAACATGTACGTCGGAAAAGGCGTCGTTCCGAGCAGGAACGGGGCCACCGTGACCAGAGTGGCCACGGCGCCGACGAAGAAGACGATGGCACCGGCACGGATCAGACGGTCGCCGGGCACGGCGGAATTCGTTTGGGTTTTGTCACGCACCCGACCAGGGTAGTTCCCAGCCCGAAGGAACAACCGGGCGACGTCTTGTCACCGGCCTGAAGACCATTAGCCTTGGTACCGGCGGGTCCCGACGACCCGCCCCAGTGCTATCAAGAGCCGTTTCCAGAAGCAGTTTTCCGACGAGTACGAGGACGAGGACAGACGTGCCTACCGGCAAGGTCAAGTGGTTCAACAGCGAGAAGGGCTTCGGCTTTCTCTCCCGTGACGACGGCGGTGACGTCTTCGTCCATTCCTCGGTCCTCCCCGACGGAGTCGAGGCACTCAAGCCGGGACAGCGCGTGGAGTTCGGAGTCGTCGCGGGACAGCGCGGCGACCAGGCCCTCTCGGTCGTCATCCTGGACCCGACCCCGTCCGTCGCGGCGGCGCAGCGAAAGAAGCCGGACGAACTGGCCTCCATCGTCCAGGATCTGACGACCCTCCTGGAGAACGTCACCCAGACCCTGGAGCGCGGCCGCTACCCCGAGAAGACCGCGGGCAAGAAGGTCGCCGGCCTGCTCCGCGCGGTCGCCGACCAGTTGGATGTGTGACGTCCACCGGGAGAAAGACCTCCCCGAGGAGTAAGACCTCCCGAGGAGTGAGACCTCCGCTAGGGAAAGACGAGCGCGTCCGGGCCGAGGGGCGGCACCAGTCCCTCGGCCGCCGCACGCGTCAGCAGTCCTCGCACCGCCGCATAGCCGTCCTCGCCGAGTCCGGCGGTGAACTCGTTCACATACAGCCCGATGTGCTGGTCGGCGACGGCCGGGTCCATTTCCTGGGCGTGTTCCATGACGTACGGGCGGGAGACCTCGGGTTCGTCCCAGGCCGCACGTACGGATGTGCGAATTGATTCCGCGAGCAGTGTCAGCGTCTCCGCGCCCAGCGAACGCTTCGCGATGATCGCGCCCAGCGGAATCGGCAGCCCGGTGGTGTTCTCCCAGTGCTCGCCCATGTCCGCGAGCTTGTGCAGCCCGTAGTTCTGGTAGGTGAAACGCGCCTCGTGGATGACGAGTCCCGCGTCGACCTTCCCGTCCCGCACGGCGGGCATGATCTCGTGGAAAGGCATCACGACGATCTCCCCGACCCCGCCGGGAACGGTGTCCGCGGCCCACAGCCGGAACAGCAGGTAGGCCGTCGACCTCTCGCTCGGCACGGCGACGGTAAGGCCGGTCAGGTCGGTGCCCGCCTCCCGGGTGAGCACCAGCGGCCCGCAGCCCCGTCCCAGCGCGCCGCCGCAGGGCAGCAGCGCGTACTCGTCGAGGACGTACGGCAGCACGGCGTACGACACCTTCAGCACGTCGGACTCGCCGCGCTCGGCCATGCCGTTGGTGATGTCGATGTCCGCGAAGGTCACGTCGAGGGAGGGGGCGCCGGGGACGCGCTCGTGGGCGAGGGCGTCGAAGACGAACGTGTCGTTCGGACAGGGGGAGTACGCGATCCGCAGCGAGGGCTGCGCGGGCTCACCGGTCATGTGGGTTCCACCTCTCCAGAACGGGTGCGAGCTTCCCGAAACCCTCGGTGAGGGCCGCGAGGGCGTCGCCGATGCGCCAGGCGGCGCGGTCGCGCGGACCGACGGGGTTGGAGACGGCGCGTATCTCCAGCACGGGCGTGTCGTGCGCGGCGGCCGCCTCGGCGACCCCGAACCCCTCCATGGCCTCGGCGAGCGCCCGGGGGTGCCGGGCGCGGAGTCCCGCCGCGCGCTCGGCGGTCCCGGTCACCGTCGAGACGGTCAGGACGGCCCCCGAGCGGGCGCCCAGCGCCGCCGTGAGGGCTCGTACGAGTGTTTCCGGCGGACGGTGGGTGACGGTGCCGAAGCCGAGTTCGGTGACCGGCAGGAATCCGTCGGCGGTCTCGGCGCCCAGGTCGGCGGCGGTGATCTCGTCGGCGACGACGAGCGAGCCGACCGGTGCCGCGGGCTGGAAGCCGCCGCCGATACCGGCGCAGACGACGAGAGCGTAGGGGGCGCCGCGCAGGGCGGCGGCGGTGAGGGCGGTCGCGGTGGAGGCGGCGGCGAGGGCGGGGCCGACCCCGGCGGCCAGCAGGTCGTACCCTCCGGCCACCTGCCGAAGGGTCACCCCGGGAAGGCGCTCCTCACGGACGGCTCCGGCGAACGCCTGTGCCACCGCGTCCCGTTCGGCGGGAACCGCGGTGGTCACGAGGACACGTACGGAAGACGTGGTCAGGCGTCCTTCTTGAGCTTGAAGGACCACAGGCCCGTCACGTCCTTCTCGCCCTCCTTGATCGACACCAGCGTGGAGTTGCCGCTGGCGCCGTACTGGGCGTTGAAGAACACGCTGCCGGGGATCGTGCGGTAGGTCTTGGTGCTGGAGTCGGTCAGCGGCTGACCGTTCATCAGGATCGTCCAGCCCTTGTCCGCGATCTCCGGGTCGACACCGAAGCGCACGGTCTCGTCGGGATCGACCTTGATGGACTTGATGCCGGAGTCCTTCAGGCAGGTCGCCAGCGTCTTGGTGTCCAGGGTCTTGCCGTCGTTGTAGCAGGTGGCCTGGGCGTTGACCGAGCTGGTGCCGACGGTGATCGTGGAGATGGGGGTCGGCTTGTCGCAGGCGGACAGAACGAGCAGTCCGGCGGAAACGGCGCCGGCGGCTGCGACGGCGCGGCGGCGTCGCACAACGGATTGCAGCGTCTTCATGGGCGAAGGCTATCGGGCACCTCCGACGCTCCCCCCATGTGGGGTGCGGCGTGGCCGGGGGTTACGCCACTCGCGACCGGGTGTGGCCCCCGCGCCGCGCCGAGGACAGCAGTCCCCGTACGGTCGCCAGCCAGCCGACGGCCACGATGCAGGCGCCCACCGCGAGGCCCAGCGAGCCGTTCAGCGGCATCACGATCCCCACCGCGCCGCCGAACACCCAGGACACCTGGAGCAGCGTCTCGGAGCGCGCGAACGCCGACGTACGCACCGGCTCGGGCACGTCCCGCTGGATCAGCGCGTCCAGCGACAGCTTGGCCAAGGCCTGCGCGAACCCGGCGACCGCGGCCAGACAGGCCACGAGGAACGCCCCGAAGAACACCGCCGCGGTGATCGCCACGCCCAGCACGAACGCGACCACCGTGAGGATGATGATCTCCGGCGCCCGTGATCTGAGCCAGGCCCCGACCGCCGTGCCGAGCGCGTTGCCCGCGCCCGCCGCGACACCGACCGTCCCCAGCGACACGGCCGCGCTCTGACCGGTCAGCGGATGCTCGCGCAGCAGGAAGGCCAGGAAGAAGATCAGGAAGCCGGTCAGGCAGCGCAACGTGGCGTTGGCGCCCAGCGCGTGGGTGACGGCCGGTCCGACGGTCCGCAGGCCGGGGCGCTTGACCGGCTTGCGGTACGGCCCGTACAGCTGCTCCTCGCCGGAGGCCAGCAGCGCGGTGTCCTCGCCCTTCGCCGAGTCGACCTTCGGCGGCAGGGAGAAGGACAGGAAGGTCCCCGCGACGAAGATCGCGAAGGCGCCGTAGAGCGGCCAGCGCGGGCCCACCGCCTGGAGCCCGGCCCCGATCGGCGCGGCGACACCGGTCGCCAGCAGTCCGCCCAGGGTGACCCGGGAGTTCGCCTTCACCAGGGAGAACCCCGGCGGCAGCAGCCGTGGCACGACCGCGCTCCTGACCACCCCGTACGCCTTCGACGCGACGAGCACGCCGAGCGCGGCCGGGTACAACCCGATGCTGCCGGTGATCACCGCCCCCGACAGCACCAGGGCCAGCAGCGCGCGGGCGAGCATCGCGCCCGCCATGGCCGCGCGGCGGCCGTGCGGCAGCCGGTCCAGGAGGGGCCCGATCACGGGCGCCAGGACCGTGAAGGGCGCCATGGTGATCGCGAGGTAGAGCGCGACCCGCCCGCGCGCCTCGTCGGTCGGCACCGAGAAGAACACGGTGGAGGCGAGGGCGATGGTGATCATGACGTCGCCGGCGCCGTTCACGCCGTGCAGCTCGATCAGCTTGCCGAGGCCGGACTCGCCCGCGCCGTGCGCGTGCGTGGCCTTGCGGATGCCGCGGGCGGTTCCGGTGAAGGGGAGATGCAGGGCACGGCCGACCGCGCGGACGGACCCGCTGACCCGGCCCGAACCGCCACCTCGACTGCTGCCCTTCACCCCACCGGTCCCGGTGGCGCCCTGGGACGACCTCGCGGCTGCCACGTACGTCATAGTGCCCCGATAAAGCCGTGCGTAGTGCGGTTACCGCGCGTATGGGCGCGCACTTTGTGGCCGGACGGCACGGTCGGGCGGCCGGGAAACAGCACGAAACATCATCGTGAAGCGGCGAACAGTCCCGTCGGTGTAGGCCAAGCGCACGCGAACAGGTAGCGTGCGTAGCGCGCCGTGGCGAACGTTCTCGGCCGCGCGCCTCTCGGACATCCCGCAGAATGGATGACGTAGGTGCGCCCGAGCGCGTCGGGCGCGGACGTCGACGCGGCCCTTCGGTCCGCTCCGTTCGCCCTGCCGCCTTCAGGCCGGCGCACCCGAGAGACGGCGTAGGAGAGAAGCGATACCTGTGAGCGCAGCGACAACGCGAAGCCGCACCCCCGACCGTCTGTGCGCCGAGGCGGTCGACCTCGCCCGTGCCGCCGCCGAGGAGGCCGCCGCACCGGGGGTGGTCGGCGAGCACGTGGGGCTGGAGTCCGAGGGCGACCGCGTTGTCACGCACTTCTTCGGGTCCAAGGAACTCGGGTACCGGGGCTGGCGCTGGGCGGTGACGGTGGCCCGCGCGTCGCGCGCCAAGATCGTCACCCTCGACGAGGTGGTCCTGCTGCCCGGACCCGACGCGGTGCTGGCACCGGAGTGGGTGCCGTGGAGCGAGCGGCTGCGCCCCGGGGACATGGGCCCCGGCGACCTCCTGCCGACCGACGCCGACGACCTCCGGCTGGAGCCGGGCTACACCGGCGAGGACGAGCTCCCGCCGAACGCGCCCGTCTCCGAGGAGATGGCCGAACTGGCCGAGGCCGAGGACGCGGAGGTCACCGCGGGCACCCCGGCCACGCTGCCCACCGCGCCCTCCCGCGGCTCCCTCGCCTCGGTGGCCGAGGAGCTCGGCATGCGCCGGGCGCGGGTGCTGTCCCGCTACGGCCTGCACATCGGCGCCGACCGCTGGGAGGATTCGTTCGGCCCGAAGACCCCCATGGCCCAGGCGGCTCCCGCGCCCTGTGTGAGCTGTGGCTTCCTGCTGCCCATCGGTGGCTCCCTCGGGCAGGCGTTCGGTGTCTGCGCCAACGAGTTCTCCCCGGCCGACGGCCGGGTCGTCTCCTTCGCCTACGGCTGCGGCGGTCACTCCGAAGCCGCGGTCATGCCGACACCGCCGCGCCCGGCGGAGCCGGTGATCGACGAGACCCGGGTGGACCCCTTCCCGCTGCGGCCGGCCCCGGATTCGGGATCGGTGCCGGCGGTGACGGCGGACGAGGAGACGGCGGAGCTGGGGCACTCGTAGGGTTGCCGTGGGCGCGGGGGTTCTTCGCCCCCGCCGCTCCTTCCCGCCCCTGGGGCGGGGCTGCCGCCCCCGGACCCCCGCTTCGGCCCGAAGGCCTCGTCCTCGAACGACGGCCGGGCCGGATGTGTCCCCGACCGGCCGCATGAGTCCGGAGCAGGCCGGACGAGTCCCGGACCGCCTGGGTGAGCCCCGGAGGGGCCGAATGAGTCCCGGACCGGCTGAATCGGTCCGGACTGGCTCAGCGACGCTCGTCGGCACGGCGGGAGCGCCCTCGACCTCGCGGTACCTTCGACCCCACGCCGATGAGGAGAGTGTGAACGTGAGCAAGTTCGTGCGGCCGGCACCCGAGGGCGCGGACCCCTTCGGAACGGCCCGTCTGCGCCGCGGTGTACTCGACGCCTGGGCCACCAGCCCCGCCCGCTTCCGTGAGGACGCCAACGCCGAGGAGGACCTGGTCCTCGGCGGCTACCGCGACCGGCTCGTCGTCGAGCTCGCCCAGAACGCCGCGGACGCCGCGGCCCGCGCGGGCGTCCCCGGCCGCCTCCGGCTCACCCTCCGCGACGGCGTCCTCGCCGCCGCCAACACCGGCGCGCCCCTGGACGCGGCCGGCGCCGAGTCGTTGTCGACGCTGCGCGCCTCCGCGAAGCGCGGCGCCCACGACACCGCGGTGGGCCGCTTCGGCGTCGGCTTCGCCGCCGTCCTCGCCGTCACCGACGAACCCGCGGTCCTCGCCCGCCACGGCGGGGTCCGCTGGTCCCTGGCCGAGGCCCGCGAGCTGGCCTCCGACGTGGCCCGGCACAGCCCCGGCCTCGGCGACGAGATCCGCCGCCGGGACGGTCACGTCCCCCTGCTGCGCCTGCCGTTCCCCGCCGAGGGCACCGCCCCCGACCCCTACGACACGGTCGTCGTCCTCCCGCTGCGCGACACGGCCGCCGCCGACCTCGCCGAACGCCTCCTCGACGCCGTCGACGACGCCCTCCTCCTCGCCCTGCCCGGCCTGGCGGAGGTCGTGGTCGAGATCGGCGACGGCAGCCCCCGCACCCTGGAGCGCCGCACCGACGGCGACCACACCGTCGTGGCGGACTCCCGTGACGGCACCACCCGCTGGCGCACCGTCGCCGCCCACGGCCCGCTCACCCCGGACCTGCTCGCCGACCGTCCCGTGGAGGAGCGGCTGCGCCCCCAGTGGTCGGTCACCTGGGCCGTGCCCGTGGACGGCGACGGCACTCCCGCCCGCCCCCGCACCAGCCCCTACGTCCACGCCCCCACCCCCAGCGACGAGCCCCTGGGCGTCCCCGCCCTGCTCATCGCCTCCTTCCCGCTGGACACCACCCGGCGCCACGCGGCCCCCGGCCCGCTGACCGACTACCTCGTGCAGCGCGCGGCCGACGCGTACACCGAACTCCTCGCCGGCTGGCGCCCGGTGAGCGACGGCGTCATCGACCTCGTGCCCGGACCGCTCGGCCAGGGCGAACTCGACGGCGCCCTGCGCCAGGCGATCCTCGAACGGCTGCCCCGCACGGCCTTCCTGCCGCCCGCTCTCGCACCGGACGGCACCCCCGACTCCGACCTTCCGGAAGCCCTGCGCCCGCGCGACGCCGAAGTGGTCGAGAGCGCCGGCGGCGAGACCGTCCAGGTCCTCGCCGAGGTGCTCCCCACCCTGCTGCCCGCCGGCCTCGAACGCCGTGTCGAACTGCGCACGCTGGGCGTGGCCCGGGTGCCGCTCGCCGACGCGGTCGACCGGCTGGCCGGGCTGGAGAAGGAGGCCGACTGGTGGCGGCGGCTGTACGACAGCCTGGCCGGCGTCGACCCCGACCGGCTGTCCGGGCTGCCCGTGCCGCTGGCCGACGGCCGCACGACCGTGGGCCCCCGGCAGGTGCTGCTGCCCACCCCGGACGGCGCCCGGATCGACCCCGAGGTGCTCGCCCGGCTCGGCCTCAAGGTCGCCCACCCGGACGCCGCCCACCCGCTGCTGGAGAAGCTCGGCGCCCTGCCCGCCACCTCCCGCGCCGTCCTGACCACGCCTCAGGTCCGGGCCGCCGTCGCCGCCTCCCTCGACGACGAGGGCGGGGCCTGGGAGGAGGACACCCCGGACGCCGAGGAACTCGCCGACATCGTCCTCGCCCTGGTCCGGGACGCCGGTCTCGACCCCGGCGAAGAACCCTGGCTCGGCGCGCTGGCCCTGCCCGACGAGGACGGCGAACTGGCTCCCGCCGGCGAGCTGGTGCTGTCCGGCAGCGCCTTCGCGCAGGTGATGCGCGAGGACGAACTGGCCTTCGTCGACGCCGAACTGGCCCAGAAGTGGGGCGAACAGCCGCTGGCCGCCTGTGGCGTGCTCGCCGGTTTCGCCCTGGTCCGGGCCACGGACGTGGTCCTCGACCCCGACGAACTGGAGCCTCGCGAAGGGGACTTCGCCGAACCCGACGACGCCGGGCTGCTGGACGCCGTGGACGTGTGGTGCGAGGACATCCTCGACCGGTTCCCGGACACGCCGGTGCCGCCCGTCGCCACCGAACTCGTCGCCGTACGCGATCTCGACCTCGTCGACGAGGACCGCTGGCCGCAGGCCCTCGCCCTGCTCGCCCGGCCCCCGCTGCGCGACGCGCTGATCCAGCCGCTGCGGATCCTGCTGCCCGACGGCACCCACGAGGTCGTACGGCCGTACACGGCCTGGTGGCTGCGAGGGCATCCGGTGATCGACGGCCGCCGCCCGGCCGGCCTGCTCTCCGCCGGCGGCGACCCGCTGCTGCGCGGACTGTACGACGAGGCCGACGCGACCGGATTCGACGACGAGCAGGTGCTGCGGGCGCTGGGCGTACGCACCTCCGTGGCCGCGCTGCTCGACGAGCCGGGCGGCGCCGCCGAGCTGCTCGACCGGCTCGCCGACCCGGAGCGCCCCGTCACTGCCGCCCAACTGAACGGTCTGTACAGCGCGTTGGGCGAACTGGACCCCGAGCAGGTGACGCTGCCCGACGAGCTGCGGGCGGTCGTCGACGGCCGGGTGGAGGTCGTGGACGCGGCCGACGCCGTGGTGGTCGACTCACCCGACCTGCTGCCCTTCACCGAAGGCGTCCCGCTGCTGCCGGTGCGTCCGGCGCTGGCCGCCCAGCTCGCCGAGCTGTTCCAGGTGCGGCGGCTGAGCGAGTCCGTCACCGGCGAGGTCGGCTCCGAGGGCGCCGAACACGACGTACCGGAGTCGGTACGCATCCTGCTCGGGCCGCGCACCCCGCGGTCGTACGTCGAGCACGAGGAACTCCTCGTCGACGGCGTGGAGATCGACTGGCGTCTCACCGACGACGGGGTCCTGCACGCCTCGACCCTGGAGGGCGTGGCCGCGGGCCTGTCGTGGGCGGCCGGCCAGTGGCCCCGCCGCTTCGAGGTCGCGGCCCTTCTCGAAGACCCGTCTCGTACCGAGGAACTGGCCCGGGACCGCTGGTTCGACTGACCCCGACGACGACCCGACCCCTGCCGGCAGGGCGCGTACAGGCCTCGTCCGCGTGTACGTGCCCGCACGCGCGGGCGAAGAGATCTCCCTTTCGGCGAACCCGTCGGAGAATTTCCTCGGTTCATGCAACCATGCACACCTGTCACAGCTCTGATCACATGAACCAACAGGTTCAGTGATCGCTTCCTGACCTCATCGGAGGAGCGCATGCGCATCCGAGTCACCGTGGCCGCCGTGTCCGGCGCCCTCGCCCTGTCCGCTCTCGCCGTGCCCGCCGCGCAGGCCGGACCACAGGGTGACGGGGGTCTGTCCCGGCCGACCGCCGCCGAGCGCTTCGGGGTCCCGTCGGCCCGATCGGGACTGCGGGCCACGGCCGCCGCGGGCGAGCTGCCGAAGGTCTCCAAGGTCACGGTCAACTCCGGCAAGGACATCGTCGTCGGCACCACGGCCGCCAAGAAGTTCACCGTGTCGGTGACCGCGAGCCACTCCACCGGCATCGCGGACGCCTTCGTCAGCCTGTGGCACGGCACGAACTTCGAGTCGGGCCTCGACGGTCTGCTGCTGCCGAACGAGGACGCGGCCAGTTGCACCGCCGCGAGCGCCACCACGTCGACCTGCAAGCTCACCATCACGGCCGCTCCCGGCCGGGACCTGTCCACCAGCCTGCTGGCCGGCACCTGGCACGTGTCGGTCGGTGTGCTCGCCCGCGACGACGTCGACATGTACTGGAACGACTACCAGACCACCCACCGGGTCCAGCGCGCCTCGACGCTCACGGTGAACGCGGCACCGGAGCCGGTGAAGAAGGGCAAGACGATCACGGTCACGGGCAAGCTGGCCCGCGCCAACTGGGACACCTTCAAGTACGCGGGCTACTCCACCCAGCCGGTGAAGCTCCAGTTCCGCAAGAAGGGCTCCACCACCTACACCACGGTCAAGACCGTCAAGACCAACACGACGGGCAACCTCAAGACCACGGTCAAGGCGTCCGTCGACGGCTACTTCCGTTACGTCTTCGCGGGCAGCACGACCACGCCGGCGGTCAGTGCCGCGGGTGACTTCGTCGACGTGAGGTAGTCGAGGTGAAGTAGGCGACAGCCGTGCACGCGTGCGCCCGGTCCCGGATCATCCCGGGGCCGGGCGTTCTCGTCGTGCCCCCGGGCCCCGGGCCCCGTGCCCCGCTTCGCCCCGGCCGGTCACCGGCGGGTCATGAACGCATAAAATTTGCGACTCTCCCGCATCACCCGTACAACCAATCGCACCCTTCACGAATCTCACTCGTCGAGCCAGCAGGCTCACTGATCACTTCGGGTCCCGAGCCGACGACGAGCCGTGAGGAACGACCACCGCCGGGACCCCCTTTCTCCCATCTGGGGAATCCATGCGTATACGTGCCACCGTGGCCGCCGTCACCGGCGCCCTGGCCCTCTCCGCCTTCGCCGTCCCGGCCGCGCAGGCCGTCGACAACCCGCTGTCCGGCGTCACCTTCTCGAACGTCAAGGTCAACAGCGGCAAGAACATCGTGGTCGGCCCGACCGGGCAGGTCACCGTCACCGCGACCTACACCGTGACGCACCCCGCGAACGTCGGCGCGAGCACCTTCGATACCGGCCCGCTGCTCTACCGCGGCACCAAGATCACCGCGCCGACCGACCTCCTCGGCGGCGACGACGCGGGCACCTGCACCGCCGCCTCCACGACCGTGCTGCACTGCACGGCCAAGATCCAGTTCCGTCCTGCGGCCACCGACGAGTTCGACGACCTGAGCAACGTCCAGGCCGGTGCCTGGAAGGTCGGCGCCCTCGCGGTCGGCGACGGCAGCAACATCAAGTGGCAGGGCGACCTCGGCGCCCAGAAGGTCCAGCGCCTGTCGAAGCTGACGGTGAACGCCGCGCCGGAGCCCGTGAAGAAGGGCAAGACCATCACGGTCACCGGCAAGCTGACCCGCGCGAACTGGGACGGCAAGAACTACACGGGCTACGCCGCCCAGCCGGTGAAGCTCCAGTTCCGCAAGAAGGGCTCCACCACCTACACCACGGTCAAGACCGTCAAGACCAGCTCCGTGGGCAACCTGAGCACCACGGTCAAGGCCTCCGTCGACGGCTACTTCCGCTACGTCTTCGCGGGCAGCACGACCACCCCGGCGGTCAACGCCATGGGTGACTTCGTCGACGTGAAGTAAGCCGGACGCAGCGGTACCGCGGCGGCGGTACCGCTACGCGGGGAAGCGGCGGCCGACCCATCTCCACAGGAATTCCAGGGCGACCGCCGCCACCGCCGCGATGCCGACCGCGATCCACGGCATCTGCATCCCCACCAGCTTCAGCGCGAAGAAGTGCTGGAGCCACGGCACGACCAGGACCAGGACGAACGCCGCGCCCATCGAGGCCACCAGGACGACCCGCCACCAGGTGTAGGGGCGGGCGACGATCGCCAGCACCCACATCGAGATCAGGAACAGCGTCAGGGTCGCCACGCTGGTCTCGGCGTCCAGCGACCCCGCTCCGGTGTAGTGGTGGCGGGCGATCAGGTAGGTCACGAAGGTCGCCACCCCGGCCACCACCCCGCCCGGGATCGAGTACCGCATCACCCGCCGGACGAAGTGTGGTCTGGCGCGCTCCTTGTTGGGGGCGAGGGCGAGGAAGAACGCCGGGATGCCGATGGTCAGGGTGGACAGCAGGGTCAGATGGCGGGGCAGGAACGGGTACTCGACCTGCCAGCACACCACCAGCACGGCCAGCAGGACCGAGTAGACGGTCTTGACCAGGAACAGCGTGGCCACGCGGGTGATGTTGCCGATCACCCGCCGGCCCTCCGCGACCACCGAGGGCAGCGTGGCGAAGCTGTTGTTCAGCAGCACGATCTGGGCCACGGCCCGGGTGGCCTCGGAGCCCGACCCCATGGACACGCCGATGTCGGCGTCCTTGAGGGCGAGCACGTCGTTCACGCCGTCGCCGGTCATCGCGACCGTGTGGCCGCGGGACTGGAGAGCGCCCACCATGTCCCGCTTCTGCTGCGGGGTGACCCGCCCGAACACCGTGGCCTCGTCCAGGGCGCGCGCCATGTCCTCCTTGGCGGCGGGCAGCCGGCGGGCGTCGACGGTGACGCCGGTGAGCCCGAGCTTGCCCGCGACCGCCCCGACGGACACCGCGTTGTCGCCGGAGATGACCTTCGCGTGGACGTTCTGCTCGGCGAAGTAGTGCAGGGTGTCGGCCGCGTCCGGGCGCAGCCGCTGTTCCAGGACGACGAGGGCGGCGGGCCGGGCGCCCTTGGCCACGTCGGGACCGTCGAGGTCGCGCGCGGCCCGGGCGAGCAGCAGCACCCGCAAGCCCTCCTCGTTGAGCCGCCCGGTCTCCTCGAGGGCCGGGTCGCCGTCGGTCAGCAGGACGTCGGGCGCCCCCAGCAGCCAGGTGCTGGACTCCCCGTTGCCCTCGCTGAAGGAGGCGCCGCTGTACTTGCGGGCGGAGGAGAAGGGCAGCGACTCGGTGCAGCGCCACTCCTCGGTGTCCGGGAAGGCGTCGATGACGGCCTGGAGGGAGGCGTTGGGCCGCGGGTCGGACTCCCCGAGCGCGCCGAGCACCTGGCGTACGTAGGTCTCGTCGTGGCCGTCGAGGGTCCGCAGCTCCGTGACGTCCATGCCGCCCTCGGTGAGGGTGCCGGTCTTGTCGAGGCAGACGGTGTCGACGCGGGCGAGGCCCTCGATGGCGGGCAGCTCCTGGACGAGGCACTGTTTTCGGCCGAGCCGGATGACGCCGATGGCGAAGGCGACGGAGGTGAGGAGCACGAGCCCCTCCGGGACCATCGGGACGATGCCGCCGACCGTGCGGGCGATGGCGTCCTTGAGCCCGTACTGCTTGACGACGAGTTGGCTGATGATCAGGCCGATCGCGGTCGGGATCATCATCCACGTCACGTACTTGAGGATCGTGGAGATGCCGGAGCGCAGCTCGGAGTGGACGAGCGTGAAGCGTGAGGCCTCCTCGGCGAGCTGGGCCGCGTAGGCCTCGCGCCCCACTCTGGTGACCTTGAAGGCCCCGCCGCCGGCCACCACGAAGCTGCCGGACATGACCTTGTCGCCCGGCCGTTTGACGACCGGGTCGGCCTCACCGGTGAGCAGCGACTCGTCGATCTCCAGTCCGTCGGCCTCGGCACAGACGCCGTCGACGACCACCTTGTCGCCCGGCCCTATCTCGATGAGGTCGTCGAGCACGATCTCCGAGGTGCCGATCTCGACGGCCGCGCCGTCCCGCCGTACGGTCGGCCGGGACTCCCCGATCACGGCGAGCGAGTCCAGGGTCTTCTTCGCCCGCCACTCCTGGATGATGCCGATCCCGGTGTTGGCGATGATCACGTATCCGAACAGGCTGTCCTGGAACGGCGCGACGAACAGCATGACCAGCCACAGCGCGCCGATGATCGCGTTGAACCGGGTGAAGACGTTGGCACGGGCGATCTCGGACAGGGAGCGGCTGCTGCGCACCGGGACGTCGTTGACCTCACCGCGTGCCACGCGCTCCGCGACCTGGGCCGTGCTCAGGCCGATCGCCGGAGGCGAGGGCATGGGGACGGGGTGCACGGGATCGAGCTCGGCGCCGGCGTCGATGTGCGTCATGCATTCGACGGTACGTGCGGTTCTGGGGCTTCACCCGTCGGGCGGGCGGAGGATCCGACCAGGGGACGAGGTGGGTGGGGGGATGATGCCGTGGTCGCAGGTCCGGCGCGTCCGTGTCCCCCGTACGTCCACGGCCAGGTCGCCCTCACCGGTCCTCCGCGCGTCTACGGTCCGGTCGTGCCGGCGGTCCCTCGTCCGCTACCGCTCGGCCGACCGTACCGGGTCGGTGGCCGCCGCGGCCGCCCTCTTGATCGCCGCGTCCCGCTTCCGTACGTACCAGATGCCGATGAGGCCCAGTCCGCCGCCGGCCAGGCAGGTCCAGACCCACCACGCCTGACCGCGGTCCTCGAACCAGCCGTAGAACGGGAGCTGCACGAGGAACAGGGCGAACCAGATGATCGTGCCGCCGGTGATGGTGGCGACCACGGGGCCCTCCAGGGGCTCGGGCGCCTCGTGCTTGGGGGTCCACTTGGCCATGTGCACAGCTTACGAGGCGCGCGGCCGGTCCCCGCCCGCGCCCGTGGATCCCTTGCGTACCAGTGGTCTACGCGCGGAGATGGCCAATTCGACTTCATATGTTCATACTGAAACGGTCCGAGTCTGGCTACTTCCAGTCGTAGGAAACTCCAACAGCGACGTGGGGGAGACCTGTTGGTGACCTGGAGGCGGCGAGGCTCGATCATGTTCCCCACCCCCTGCATCCTCTGAGGTCCCGCATGTCCACCTCGGCTCCCGCCAAGGTCCCCGCGCCCGAACAGCCGAGCGGCACGCCCGCGTACGGTGCCCTCGACCGCTACTTCAAGATCTCCGAGCGCGGCAGCACGCTGTCCCGCGAGATCCGCGGCGGTTTCGCCACCTTCTTCGCGATGGCCTACATCATCGTGCTGAACCCGATCATTCTGGGCAGCGCGAAGGACATGTACGGGCACCAGCTCGACAACGGCCAGCTGGTCACGGCCACGGCGGTCACGGCCGCGTTCACCACGCTGCTCATGGGTGTGATCGGCAACGTGCCCATCGCGCTCGCCGCCGGTCTCGGCGTGAACTCCGTGGTCGCGCTCCAGCTCGCCCCGCGGATGACCTGGCCGGACGCCATGGGCATGGTCGTCCTGGCCGGCTTCATCGTGATGCTGCTCGTCGCCACCGGTCTGCGCGAGCGCGTCATGAACGCCGTCCCCTACGGCCTGCGCAAGTCCATCTCCATCGGTATCGGCCTGTTCATCATGCTGATCGGCCTGGTCGACTCCGGCTTCGTCTCCCGGATCCCGGACGCCGCCCAGACCACCGTCCCGCTCCAGCTGGGCGCCGACGGTCACCTCAACGGCTGGCCGGTGCTGGTCTTCGTCCTGGGTGCCCTGCTCACGCTGGCGCTCATCGTGCGCAAGGTCCCCGGCGCGATCCTGATCTCGATCGTCGCCATGACCGTCCTCGGGCTGATCATCGACGCGGTCGCGAAGGTGCCGTCCTGGGGTCTGACCACGCCCAAGTGGCCGGGCAACCCGGTCGGCACCCCCGACTTCGGCCTGATCGGCAAGTTCAGCCTGTTCGGCGGTTTCGACAAGGTCGGCGTGCTGACCGGCGTCCTGTTCGTCTTCACGGTCCTGCTGTCGTGCTTCTTCGACGCGATGGGCACGATCATGGGTGTCGGCGACGAGGCCAAGCTGACCGACGCGCAGGGCCAGATGCCCGGTATCAACAAGGTCCTCTTCGTCGACGGCATCGCGGTCGCCGCGGGCGGCGCCAGCTCCTCCTCGGCCACCACCTGCTTCGTGGAGTCGACGGCCGGCGTCGGCGAGGGCGCCCGCACCGGCTTCGCGAACGTCATCACCGGCGCGCTGTTCGCCGTGGCCCTGTTCCTGACCCCCGTCGCCACGATGGTCCCGTCCCAGGCGGCCACCCCGGCCCTGCTCGCGGTCGGCTTCCTGATCCTGGCCGGCTCCGTCAAGGAGATCGACTGGGCCGACCACACCATCGCCATCCCCGCCTTCATCACGATGGTGATGATGCCGTTCACCTACTCGATCACCAACGGCATCGGCATGGGCTTCATCACCTTCGTGGTGCTGCGGCTGGCGGCCGGCCGGGCCAAGGAGGTGCCGGTCGCGATGTACGTCGTGTCGGCGGTGTTCGCCTTCTACTACCTGATGCCGGCGCTCGGTCTGACCTGATGCCGGTGGTCCCGGTCGGGTTGGTCCGCTGCCGGTGCTGCCGCTGTCCGGTCCGGTCTGATGCCCGGGGTCGTCACGTGACCCCGTAGAACTTCTCCGTCTCGTCGACGGCGGTCTGGAACCGCTCGTCGAAGTCATCCCGAATGAGCGTCCGGACGACATAGTCCTGGACGCTCATTCCCCTTTTCGCCGCGTGATGCCGGAGCCGTTCGAGCAGCTCCCCGTCTATCCGCAGGCTGAGCACGCTGGTCCCCATGTGCACGAGAGTCGCGGCACGCTGCCGTGCGGGGCGTGACGTTCCGCAGGGGCATCACCCATATGAGTGACATCCGGGTTGAGTGGCCCGGCTCACGGGCATCTCTGCGTGTCCCAAGTGGTCTTTAGCGAGGGTAATGAGTTACGCTAAAGAACATGTCGGACCTTACCCATGGCGACGATGTTGCCGCCGTGAACTCCCTGCGATCTGCCGTCATGCGGCTGTCCCGTCGGCTCAAGCACCAGCGAGTCGACGAGTCGCTCAGCCCGACCGAGATGTCGGTGCTGGGCACCCTGTCCCAGTGCGGAAGCGCGACCCCGGGCGAGCTCGCCCGTAAGGAGCACGTCCAGCCGCCGTCGATGACCCGCATCGTCGCGCTGCTGGAGGCCAAGGGACTGGTCCGACTGGAGCCGCACGCCGAGGACCGGCGCCAGAAGGTCGTCACCCAGACCGAACAGGCCATGGAGATGCTCGAGGAGAGCCGCCGCAAGCGGAACGCCTTCCTGGCCTCCCTGGTCGAGGGCCTCGACGAGGACGAGTGGGCGAAACTGCGCGCCGCCGCCCCCGTGCTGGAGAAGCTCGCACACCTGTAAGCACAGCCGCAAGGAGGCGACCCCTTTTGAGTACGGGATCCGGAGCACCTTCCGCCCCCGCACCGACCACCCACGACACCTCCCCCGGGAGGACCCGCAGATCCTCGATGTTCAGCTCCCTCAAGGTCCGGAACTACCGCCTGTTCTTCGTCGGCCAGGTCGTCTCCAACACCGGCACCTGGATGCAGCGCATCGCCCAGGACTGGCTCGTACTCAGCCTCACCGGCTCCTCCACGGCCGTCGGTGTCACGACGGCTCTGCAATTCCTGCCGATGCTGCTCTTCGGTCTCTTCGGCGGCGTCCTCGTCGACCGTCTGCCCAAGCGCGGCACGCTGCTCGTCACCCAGTCCGCGATGGCCGTCACCGGCCTCGCGCTCGCCTTCCTCACCCTCTCCGGCCACGTCCAGGTCTGGCACGTCTACCTCGCCGCGTTCGCCGCCGGCCTCGCCACGGTGGTCGACAACCCGGCCCGCCAGTCCTTCGTCACCGAGATGGTCGGCCGCGACCAGCTCCAGAACGCGGTCAGCCTGAACTCCGCCAACTTCCAGTCCGCGCGCCTGGTCGGCCCCGCCGTCGCGGGCCTGATGATCACCGGCGTGGGCACCGGCTGGGCGTTCCTCGCCAATGGCCTGTCCTTCGTCGCGCCCATCGCGAGCCTGCTGCTGATGCGCGCCCGCGAGCTGCACGTCGTCGAGCGCGCGCCGCGCGGCAAGGGCCAGCTGCGCGAGGGCCTGCACTACGTCGCCGGGCGCCCCGAGCTGATCTGGACGATCGTCCTGATCGGGTTCGTCGGCACCTTCGGCTTCAACTTCCCCGTGTACCTCTCGGCCTTCGCCGACGACGTCTTCCACGCCGGAGCGGGCTCGTACAGCCTCTTCAACACGCTGATGGCGGTCGGCTCCCTGGCCGGCGCGCTGCTCGCGGCCCGCCGGGGCACGGCCCGGATGCGGGTGCTGGTCGCGGCGGCGGTGGTCTTCGGCGCGGTCGAGATCGTGGCGGCCCTCGCTCCCTCCCTGTGGCTGTTCGCCCTGCTCATGGCCCCGATCGGGATGTTCGGCATGACGGTCAACGTCACCGCCAACACCAGCGTCCAGATGGCCACCGACCCGGCCATGCGAGGCCGGGTGATGGCCCTGTACATGATGGTGTTCATGGGCGGCTCGCCGGTGGGCGCGCCGATCGCCGGCTGGATCACGGACACGTACGGCGTCCGGGCGGGCCTGGCGGTGGGCGGCGCGATCGCGGCCGCCGCGGCCGTGACCATCGGCCTGGTCGTGGCTCGCATCGGCGGTCTGCGCCTGTCGGTCGGCTGGAACCACGGCCACCCCCGGGTGGGCTTCGTCCCGCGGGAACGCCAGGAGGAACTGGCCGCGGCGGCGTGAGCCGTGCCTGAGGACGTCCGCGCCCGAGGACGTTCAGGGAACGTGCCGGGCAGGGGCCCGGTGGACACACGTCCACCGGGCCCCTGCCCGTTTCCCGTCCCCGCACCCGCCGGGTCGGCCCCCGCCCCGGCCGCTTCGTCCCGCCGGCCGTGAAGGCCTCGGCCGGGGTGAAGCCGTTCGCCTTGTGGTGGGCGACGGGGCGAGCGTGAGCGGGCCGCTCGCCGGACGCTCCGTTCCCTGCAAGGGTGACGTTCATGAGACTCTTCGCCGCCGTGCTTCCCCCGGAGCACGTCACCCGCGAACTGGCCGCCGAGGTCGCCGTGTTGAAGGAGCTGCCCGGTGCGCAGGGCCTGCGCTGGACGGGCCGCCCCGGCTGGCACTTCACGCTCGCGTTCTACGGCGAGGTCGACGACGACCTCGTACCGGAGCTGTCCGTCCGTCTGGAGCGCGCGGCACATCGTGCGGCGCCCTTCCCGCTGGCGGTGCGCGGCGGGGGTCAGTTCGGGCACGGGCGGGCGCTGTGGGCGGGCGCGGCCGGTGACCTGGAGGCGCTGCGGCTGCTGGCCGACCGCAGCGAGGCGGCCGCGCGCAAGGCCGGGGTGCCGACGGGGGAGCACCGCCGCTACAAGGCCCACCTGACGGTGGCCCGCAGCCGCGACGCGATCGACGCCCGCCCGTACGTCGACGCCCTCGCCGGCTTCACCAGCGGCACCTGGACGGTGACGGACCTGTGCCTGGTGCGCAGCAGCCTGCCGAGGTCGGGTGTGCCGGGCGAGCAGCCCCGCTACGAGACCGTCGGCCGCTGGCCGCTGGGGCCCGGCGGGCGGACCGGTTCCGAGGCCGGCGACGACGCCGGTTAGGCTCGGAGGCGTGGACCCGAAAACCCGGAACCGGATCATGGCCGGTGCGCTTGTGATGTTGTTCGTCGTCGTCGCCCTGGCGGCCGCGCTCGGCAGGTGAGCACGGCCGCCAGGCAGCGACACCTGCCCCGACACCCGGTGACCGGGTGATTACCAGGCGAAGGCCTCCGGCGACGGCCCCGGGCCCGGGAAGATCTCGTCGAGTCCTTCCAGCAGCTCGTCGCTCAGCTCCAGCTCGACCGCGCGCAGGGCGGAGTCGAGCTGCTCGGCGGTGCGCGGACCGACGATCGGGCCGGTCACGCCGGGCCGGGTGAGCAGCCAGGCCAGCGCGGCCTCGCCGGGCTCCACGCCGTGCTTGTCGAGCAGGTCCTCGTACGCCTGGACCTGCGCGCGCGCGGCGGGCTGGGCGAGCGTGTCGGCGGCCCGGCCGGACGCGCGGCGTCCGCCCTGGACCTCCTTCTTGATGACCCCGCCCAGCAGACCGCCCTGGAGCGGCGACCAGGGGATGACCCCGAGGCCGTACTCCTGCGCGGCCGGGATGACCTCCATCTCGGCGCGGCGCTCGGCGAGGTTGTAGAGGCACTGCTCGCTGACCAGCCCGATCGTGCCGCCGCGGCGGGCGGCGATCTCGTTGGCCTGGGCGATCTTGTAGCCGGGGAAGTTGGAGGACCCGACGTAAAGGATCTTGCCCTGCTGGACCAGGACGTCGATCGCCTGCCAGATCTCCTCGAACGGGGTGTTCCGGTCGATGTGGTGGAACTGGTAGACGTCGATGTAGTCGGTCTGGAGCCGCTTCAGCGACGCGTCCACCGCCCGCCGGATGTTGAGCGCGGAGAGCTTGTGGTGGTTGGGCCAGGCGTCGCCGTCCCCAGCCATGTTGCCGTAGACCTTGGTGGCGAGGACGACCTTGTCGCGCCGCTCACCGCCCTTGGCGAACCAGCTTCCGATGATCGATTCCGTACGGCCCTTGTTCTCGCCCCAGCCGTACACGTTCGCCGTGTCGAAGAAGTTGATACCCGCGTCCAGTGCCGCGTCCATGATCGAGTGGCTGTCGGGTTCGTCCGTCAGCGGGCCGAAGTTCATGGTGCCGAGGACGAGTCGGCTGACCTGGAGTCCGGTGCGTCCGAGCTGCGTGTACTTCATGGTTTCCAAGCCAACGGCTTGGAGTGCGTTCTAGGCAAGGGGAATCAGCCGCCGGGGAACTCTTCGGTGTTGAGGGTGAGGCCGACGGGGGTCGCGGTGAGGTCGATGTCCGAGCGTGCCCGTGTTGTCGCTCTCGGCCCTCGCGATCCTGTCTTCGAGGACGGTCATCGTGGCGCTCCTGCCCGGCGGCCCCAGGGGCCAGTGCCGCCGCGCGGTGCAACGACACGCACGGTGACCGGGTCTCGGGAGGAGAAGAACATGCCGGAGCGGGCGGGTCTCAGTCCCGTTCGTACTCCCCGCCCAGCCCCCACCCCTGGTGCATCGCCTCCGCGAACGCCTCCGCGATCCGGTGTTCGCCGCTCGCGTTCGGGTGCGTGCCGTCGTAGGTGTCGAGGTTGATGTCGTACGCCGGCGGGGGCGAGGCCAGCAGCAGCGGGGAGCGGGGCTCGTCGAGGTCGGCGACGGCCTTGGCCAGGAGTTCGTTGAAAGCGGCGACCTCGGCGGCGAAGCCGGGGTCCGACAGCGCGCGGGAGTTCGGGATCACCGGCAGCGCGACCATCCGCACGCGCGGGTTCGCCTGTCGCGCCTCGGCCACGAAGGACCGTACGTTGGCCGCGGTCTGTTCCGCGTTCGTGTAGAAGCCCAGGTCGATCAGGCCGAGGGCGACGAGGAGCACGTCGGCCCGGTGCGCGCGGACCGCCTCGCCGATCAGCGGCGCCATGTGCTGCCAGCCCTCGCCCCAGCCGGCCAGATGGGCGCGCGGGAAGTCCGGGTCGGCGTACTCGTACGAGGTGGGCGCGTCCATCGCCTTGTCGTAGAGCGTCTCGCGCGGCCCGACGATGGCGAACGGGCGGCCGTACGTCATGCGCAGGTGCTGCCACATCCGGTAACGCCATGTGTGTTCGCCGGCGCTTCCGATCGTCTGGGAGTCGCCGACGGGCATGAACCTGAGCATCCGCTCATGATGGACGATCGGCGGACGATCGGCGGAACGAGCGGGGTGTGAGGCCCGCCACGCGCGCGTGCCACCCGGTCGGGGATGGCAGTCTTGGGGGCATGCGTCGACCGTTCGCCCTCCTCGCCGGGGCCCTGCTCGTAGGTGTGTTCACCGTGCCCGCCTCCGCCGCCGACGGTGACGAGGGGTTCACCCTGAAGGACCCGCGCATCACCGAGTCCAGCGGCCTCGCCGCCTCCCGCCTGCACCCCGGCGTCTACTGGACGCACAACGACAGCGACGACGGCCCCTACCTGTACGCCGTCGACAGCGCCACCGGGAAGACGGTCGCCCGGATCACCATGAGCGGGGTCGGCGCGCCCCGCGACGTCGAGGCCGTCTCCATCGGCCCCGACAACCAGATCTACGTCGGCGACATCGGCGACAACGACGGCGTCGCGTGGCCCTACGTCTGGGTCTACCGCCTGCCCGAGCCCAAGGTGCTCGAGGACCGGACGATCCGGGCCACGCAGTACGTCGTGAAGTACGAGGGCGGGTCGCGGGACGCCGAGTCGCTCGTCGTGCACCCCAGGACCGGGCGGGTCTACATCATCGACAAGAACGAGGACGGCGGGCACCTCTACGCGGGACCGGCCGAGCTCTCCTCCTCCGGCACGAACCTGTTCAAGCCCGTCGCGACCGTCGACCTCTGGGCCACCGACGCGGCCTTCTCCCCGAACGGCGAACAGCTCGCCGTGCGCGGCTACTTCGGCGGGATCGCCTACGACTGGAACGGCGGGAGGATCAAGCGGCTGGGCCGCCTCGACGTGCCGTTGCAGGGGCAGGGGGAGTCCGTCACCTATTCCGCCGACGGCACCAAGCTCATGTACGGCAGCGAGGGCGCCGGCAGCTCCGTGAAGGCGGAGGACGCGCCCGAGGGGGCCTCAGCGTCCAAGTCGCCCACCGGAAGCAGCGGTTCGGCGGACTCCACGGCGAGCGGCGGGTCCGGCGGCAGCGGATTCAAGGTGGGCGCCCTCGCCGTCGCCGTCGTCTGTGCCGCGCTGTTCGGCGTACGGAGGCTGCGGCGGCGGGGCTGAGGTGGCGCCCGGGACCGACGTGCTGGACCGGCTCGCAGCAGGTCACGAACATGTGGAACGCGTCGTTCACCCAGACCGGCGCGACGGTGACCGCCGTCGACGCCGGCCACGACGGCGCCGTCCCGGTGGGCGGTTCGAGCAGCTTCGGCTTCGGGGGCGTACCCGGAGGCGGGGGTGTACCGAGCGTGAGCTGCACGGTGACCTGAGACGTGACGAGGACGCCCGGGCGTGACGCCGGGCGCCTGGGACGCGCGAGGGGCGCCCGGCGAACACCGGGCGCCCCTCGTCGTCGTGGCGGAAGCCGTTACAGCTTCTCGATCACGTGGTCGATGCACTTCGTGAGCGCTTCGACGTCCGCCGGGTCGATCGCCGGGAACATCGCGACGCGCAGCTGGTTGCGGCCCAGTTTGCGGTAGGGCTCGGTGTCGACGATGCCGTTGGCGCGCAGCACCTTGGCGACGGCGGCCGCGTCGATCTCGTCCGCGAAGTCGATCGTGCCGATGACCTGGGAGCGCTTGGCCGGGTCGGTGACGAACGGCGTGGCGTACTTGGAGTCCTCGGCCCAGGTGTACAGCCGGGTCGAGGAGTCCTTGGTGCGGGCCGTCGACCAGTCCAGGCCGCCCTGGCCGTTGAACCACTCCAGTTGCTGGTTGAGCAGGAAGAGGGTGGCGAGGGCCGGGGTGTTGTACGTCTGGTTCTTGCGGGAGTTGTCGATCGCCGTCGGGAGCGAGAAGAACTCCGGGACGTGCCGCCCGGACGCGTGGACGCGCTCGGCGCGCTCGATGGCGGCCGGGGAGAAGATGCCGATCCACAGGCCGCCGTCGGAGGCGAAGGACTTCTGCGGGGCGAAGTAGTAGACGTCGGTCTCGGCGATGTCGACCGGGAGGCCGCCGGCGCCGGAGGTGGCGTCCACCAGGACGAGGGAGCCCTCGTCGGCGCCCGGCACACGCTTGAGGGGCGCGGCGACACCGGTGGAGGTCTCGTTGTGGGTGAAGGCGTAGACGTCGACGCCCGCCTCGGCCTCGGGCTCGGGGTGCGTGCCCGGGTCGGAGGAGATCACGGTCGGCTCGGCCAGCCAGGGGGCCAGCTTGGCGGCCTTGGCGAACTTGGAGCTGAACTCGCCGAAGGTGAGGTGCTGCGACTTGTTCTCGATCAGGCCATGGGTCGCGATGTCCCAGAACGCGGTGGAGCCGCCGTTGCCGAGGACGACCTCGTAGCCGTCCGGGAGCCGGAACAGTTCGGCGATGCCCGTGCGCACCTCGCCGACCAGGTTCTTCACCGGGGCCTGGCGGTGGGAGGTGCCGAGCAGGGACGCGCCGGTGGCGGCCAGGGCGTCCAGCGCCTCCACCCGCACCTTGGAGGGACCCGCGCCGAAACGACCGTCCGCGGGCTTCATGTCAGCAGGAATCTGGATCTCAGCCACGAGCCGGAGGGTATCCCCTCGGCGAAACCGGACGGGCACGTGTCCGTTCGATGAGACGACTTCTCCGGCTTTTGGACCTGTGAGTACCTACAGGACCGGCGGCCGGATCGTCACTGTCAGTGGTCGGATGCATCCTGGACGCATGACGGATCTCGATGCGCTCGCGGGTACGGAGGCGGAACTGCGCCGGGTCGTCCGGGGGGAGGTCGGTTTCGACGTCACCTCCCGGGCGCTGGTGACCATGGACGCGTCCAACTACCGGCGTGTCCCGCTCGGGGTCGTGGCGCCGAGAGACGCCGACGACGTGGCCGCGACCCTCGCGGTCTGCCGTGAGCGGGGCGTGCCGGTCGTCGCCCGCGGCGGGGGGACCTCCATCGCGGGCCAGGCCACCGGCACCGGTGTCGTGCTGGACTTCACCCGGCACATGAACCGGCTCGTGGCGCTGGACCCGGACACGCGCACGGCCGTCGTCCAGCCGGGGCTGGTCCTGGACCGCCTCCAGGAGGCCGCCGCGCCGCACGGGCTGCGCTTCGGCCCCGACCCGTCCACCCACAGCCGGTGCACCCTCGGCGGGATGATCGGGAACAACTCGTGCGGGTCGCACAGCGTGGCCTGGGGGACGACCGCCGACAGCGTGCGGGAGCTGGACGTGATCACCGCGCGCGGGCAGCGGTTGCGGCCGGGAACGGGATGGGCCGGGGCGCCCGAGGGCCTGCGGGCGCTGGCGGAGGGCGAGTTGGCGCGGCTGCGGACCGGCTTCCCCGACCTGCCCCGCCGCATCTCGGGGTATGCCCTGGACGCGCTGCTGCCCGAGCGGGGCGCGGATGTCGCCCGGTCCTTCTGCGGGAGCGAGGGCACCCTCGGGATTCTCACCGAGGCGGTCGTCCGGCTCGTCGAGGCGCCGCGCGCGCGTGCGCTCGCCGTGCTGGGATACGCCGACGAGGGCGCCGCCGCCGAGGCCGCGGCCGGCCTGTTGCCCCACGGGCCGCTCACGGTGGAGGGGATGGCGGCCGATCTGGTGCCGTCGACGACCGACCTGCCCCGGGGCGGCGCCTGGCTGTTCGTGGAGACCGGCGGGGAGACGGCGTCGGAGGCACGCGCGCGTGCGCAGGCCGTCGTGCGGGGCGCGGACGTGGTCGACGCCCGGGTCGTCACCGACCCGGCCGGGCAGCGGACGCTGTGGCGGATCCGGGAGGACGCGAGCGGTACGGCGACCCGGATGCCGGACGGCTCCGAGGCGTGGCCCGGCTGGGAGGACTGCGCGGTGCCGCCCGCCCGGCTCGGCGCGTATCTGCGCGACTTCCGGCGGTTGTTGACCGCGCACGGTCTGCGCGGCACGCCGTACGGACACTTCGGGGACGGCTGTATCCACGTCCGTATCGACTTCGACCTGCTGACCGAGGCGGGGGTCGGCCGGTTCCGGCGGTTCTCCGAGGAACTGGCGGACGTGGTCGTGGCGCACGGCGGCTCGCTGTCCGGGGAGCACGGGGACGGGCAGGCCCGTGCCGAGCTGCTGCCGAGGATGTACGGCGCGCAGACGGTGGCGCTGTTCGAGCGGGCCAAAGCGGTGTGGGACCCGGACGACCTGCTCAACCCCGGGATGCTGGTGCGCCCCGCCCCTCTGGACACCAACCTCCGCTTCTCCGTCCTGCCCCGCACCCCCGTGGACGTGGCCTTCGGCTACCCGGCGGACGGCGGCGACTTCTCGGCGGCGGTGCGGCGGTGCGTGGGGGTCGCGAAGTGCCGTACGACGGAGGCGTCCGGGTCCGCCGTGATGTGCCCGTCCTTCCGGGCGACCGGCGAGGAGGCGCACTCCACGCGCGGGCGCGCCCGCCTGCTGCACGAGATGCTGGCCGGCGAGGTGGTGACGGACGGCTGGCGGTCGACGGAGGTCCGGGACGCGCTCGACCTGTGCCTGTCCTGCAAGGGGTGCCGCTCGGACTGCCCGGTCGAGGTCGACATGGCCACGTACAAGGCGGAGTTCCTGCACCACCACTACGCCGGCCGGCGCCGTCCCGCCGCCCACTACACGATGGGACGGCTCCCGGTGTGGCTGCGCTGGGCGTCCCGTACGCGCGCGGTGCGGGTGGTGAACGCCCTCGCCTCGGTACGGCCGCTGGCGTGGACGGCGAAGCGGCTGGGCGGGATCGCGCCGGAACGGGAGATCCCGCGGCTGGCCCCGCTGACGTTCAGCCGGTGGTGGCGGCGCCGGGCACGGCCCGCCGCGGCAGGCGGGACCTCGTCGGCGCCCGGCGCCGCCGGTGATCTCGTCGTCCTGTGGCCGGACACCTTCACCGAGCACCTCTCGCCGACGGTGGGACAGGCGGCCGTGCGGGTGCTGGAGGCGGCCGGGCTGCGGGTGGCGCTGCCGCCGACGCTGCGGCTGCGCCGGAGCCCGGTCGGGGACGGCAGGTCGAAGGCGCCGACCGCCCTGCTGACGGCTCGTCACGGCCGCGTCTGCTGCGGTCTGACGTACCTCTCCACGGGCCAGCTCGACCGCGCCCGCCGAGTCCTGCGGGACACCCTCGACCTCATGGCGCCGGTCCTGGAGACCGCCGCCCCGGTCGTGGTCCTGGAGCCGAGCTGCGCCGCGGCTCTCCGCGGCGACCTGCCCGAGCTGCTGCACGACGATCCGCGCGCGGCCCGTCTCGCCGCCCGCGTCCTGACCTTCGCGGAGGTCCTCGAACGCCATGCCCCCGACTGGAGGCCGCCCCGCGTGAACCGTCCCGCCGTCGGTCAGACCCACTGCCACCAGCACGCGGTCCTCGGCGACGCCCCGGACCGCCGGCTGCGCGCGGCCGCCGGCCTGGAGGGCGAACTCAGCGGCGGCTGCTGCGGTCTGGCCGGCAACTTCGGTTTCGAGAAGGGGCATCACGAGGTGTCGACGGCCTGTGCGGAGGAGCGACTGCTGCCTTCGGTGCGCGCCGCGGAGCCCGGAGCGGTGGTCCTGGCGGACGGCTTCTCCTGCCGGACACAGCTGGAGCAACTGGCGGGGGTGCGGGGGAGGCATCTGGCGGAGGTGCTCGCGGAGGTGCTCGCGGAGGGACTGGAGGAGGGGCGGCCCGGCTGAGCGACAGGGGACGACGCCGGACCGGCGGCGGGAGCGGGCGATGCCCGGACCGGCTCGGGGGGAGAGGCGGCGTTCGGAGCGGCGGAGAGCTTGGTGTCCGGACCGGCGGAGTGGGTCGGCCGCGTGGTGCCGGGTTGTGTGGGCAAGCCCTCCTAGGCTGGTCGATCACCTACCAGAACGCCCGAGGGAGCCCCGCGCATGACCATCCGCGTCCAGCCCATCACCCGCGCCGAGCACCTGGCGTTCGTCGCGGCCCGCCCCTCCGTCAGCCATATGCAGATCCCCGCCTGGGGCGAGGTGAAGCAGGACTGGCGGGCGGAGAGCCTGGGCTGGTTCGACGAGAGCGGGCGGCCGGTCGGGGCGGGCCTGGTGCTGCTGCGGCCGCTGCCGAGGCTGAAGCGGTATCTCGCGTATCTGCCGGAGGGGCCGGTGATCGACTGGTTCGCGCCCGACCTGGAGCGGTGGCTGGAGCCGATGCTCGCCCATCTCAAGGCGCGGGGCGCGTTCTCGGTCAAGATGGGCCCGCCCGTCGTCGTACGCCGCTGGAGCGCGGACGCGGTGAAGGCGGCGATCGCGGATCCGGGCGCGCGGCGGCTGGGGGACGCGCGGGCGACGTCGGACGAACCGCGCGCCCGTGACCTCGCGGACCGGCTGCGCCGTATGGGCTGGCGGCGGACCGAACCCGGCGGCGAGGACGGGTTCGCGGTCGGGCAGCCCCGCCATGTCTTCCAGGTGCCGTTCGCCGGACGGTCGCTGGAGGACATCCACGCCGGTCTCAACCAGCAGTGGCGGCGCAACGTCAAGAAGGCGGAGAAGGCCGGCGTGAAGGTCGTGCGCGGCGGCCCCGAGGACCTGCCGGTGTTCTACGGGCTGTACACCGAGACCGCCGAGCGCGACCGCTTCGTCCCGCGCCCGCTGTCCTACTTCCAGCGCATGTGGAGCGCGCTCACCGCCGAGGACCCCGACCGGATGCGGCTCTACCTCGCCCACCACGACGGCGAGGTGCTCGCCGCGGCCACCATGCTCACCGTCGGTGACCATGTCTGGTACTCCTACGGCGCCTCCACGGTCCGCAGGCGCGAGGTGCAGCCCAGCAACGCCATGCAGTGGCGCATGATGAGCGACGCCCACCGACTGGGGGCCGCCGTCTACGACCTGCGGGGAATCACCGACACCCTGGAGGAGTCCAACCACCTGCTCGGTCTGCTCCGCTTCAAGGTGGGCACCGGCGGCCAGGCCGTGGAATACCTCGGCGAGTGGGACTTCCCGCTCAACCGGCTGCTGCACAAGGCGCTGGAACTGTATCTGGCCCGCCGCTGAGGGCGTTCGGCATCGGATTCTCAGGTCCTCGGACCAACTCCCAGGCCCGCGAGCGACATGCGCACCACGAGCACCACGGGCAGCATCACGCACAGCGCCACCGTCCTCGCCCGGCATCCGGCCGGGCTTCCAGGACAGCCCCACACAGGGTTCACACGCCTGACCGAGTCCATTACCCTGGACTCGGTAGTACACCACGATGAACAAACCCCCGAGTCAAGCACCTGGACCGCCCGTGAGCCCGACCCCCGCCCCGACGTCGACCCCGTCCCCGACCAGGGTCGCCTCCTCCGTGCGTCGCGGGGGCTCCCTCGGCCCTGTCGGGCTGGTGTTCGCCGGCGGGGTCTCCGTGCAGTTCGGCGGAGCCCTGGCGGTGACCCTGATGCCGCGGGCCGGCGCGCTCGGTGTGGTGAGCCTGCGCCTGCTGGTGGCGGCGGTGGTCCTGCTCCTGGTCTGCCGGCCTCGGCTGCGCGGGCACTCACGTACCGACTGGGGCACGGTCGTCGTCTTCGGCGTCACGATGGCGGCGATGAACGGCCTCTTCTATCAGGCGGTCGACCGCATCCCGCTGGGCCCCGCCGTCACCCTCGAAGTCCTCGGGCCGCTCGCCCTCTCGGTCTTCGCCTCCCGGCGTGCGATCAACGTCGTCTGGGCGGGACTGGCCCTCGCGGGCGTCTTCCTGCTCGGCGGCGGAGGCTTCGGTGACCTCGACCGCGCGGGTGTCGCCTTCGCCCTGGGCGCGGGCGCGATGTGGGCGGCGTACATCGTCTTCAGCGCGCGTACGGGCCGCCGCTTCCCGCAGGCCGACGGACTCGCCCTCGCGATGGCGGTCGGCGCGTTGCTGTTCCTGCCGCTGGGGCTCGCCGAGTCGGGCACGAAGCTTCTCGATCCGGTGATCCTCGGCCTCGGCGCCGGCGTGGCCGTGCTCTCCTCCGTCCTCCCCTACACCCTCGAACTCCTCGCCCTGCGCCGCCTGCCCGCCTCCACCTTCGCGATCCTCATGAGCCTGGAACCGGCCATCGCGGCCACGGCCGGCTTCCTCGTCCTGGATCAGGCCCTCTCCGCCCTGCAGGCGGCGGCGATCGCCCTGGTCGTCGCGGCGAGCATGGGCGCGGTGCGCACACAGGTGGGACGCGCGCGGCCGAAGCGGCTGGAGCCGGTCGCCTGAGCACGGTCGCCTGAGCACGGCCGCCTGAGTGCGGTCGCCGTGCAGCCCGTCGGCGCGCGGCAGATCCCCCACCCACCGCGCCCGACCATGCGACGGGCCTGACGGACCTGACGGGCCGGGCAGACCGAGCAGACCGGACGGCCCGGACGCCCGCCGACAGGGTCCGGCTCAATTCATGCAAGCGTGCTTGATTGTTTATTGGCACGCTGCCATGCTCCTCACCACACCGCGCCGCACACCGCCGTGCCCGAGGGGAGCGCCATCGTGTCCGACCCGACGCCCGTGATCGACGACCTGCGCGAGGAGAGCGAGGAACTCGACCGGCTCGTGGCCGGGTTGAGCCCGCGCGAGTGGGCGCTCCCGACCCCCGCGCCCGGCTGGACCGTCGCCCACCAGATCGCCCACCTCGCCTGGACCGACCGCTCGGCCCTGCTGTCCGTCACCGACGAGGACGGCTTCCGCAGGCTCGTCGAGAAGGCGCTCGCCGCGCCGGAGTCGTTCGTCGACGAGGGGGCGCGGGAGGGAGCCCTCGTCCCGCCCGCCGAACTGCTGGAACAGTGGCGGGACGGCCGCGCCGCACTCGACAAGGCGCTGCGCGCCGCCCCGCCCGGCGCCCGCTTCCCCTGGTACGGCCCACCCATGTCGGCCGCCTCCATGGCCACCGCCCGGCTCATGGAGACCTGGGCCCACAGCCAGGACGTGGCGGACGCCCTCGGCGCGGCGCGCCCGCTCACCGACCGGATCCGGCAGGTGGTGTGGCTCGGGGTGCGCACCCGGGACTTCGCCTTCGGCGTCCACGGAGTCACCCCGCCCGCCGACGCCTTCCGCGTCGAACTCGTCTCGCCCTCCGGCGAGCTGTGGACGTACGGCCCCGAGGACGCCCCGCAGCGCGTCACCGGCCCCGCCCTCGACTTCTGCCTCCTCGTCACCCAGCGCGCCCACCGCTTCGACCTGGCGCTGCGCGCCGAGGGCCCCGACGCCGACCGCTGGCTGGACATCGCGCAGGCCTTCGCGGGCCCGCCCGGCGCCGGCCGTCCGCCGACGGGCGAGGCGGCCGCCCGGTGACGACCCTGCGCATCGGCAACGCGTCCGGCTTCTACGGCGACCGCTTCGACGCCCTGCGCGAGATGCTCACCGGTGGCGAACTCGACGTACTGACCGGCGACTACCTCGCCGAACTGACCATGCTCATCCTGGGCCGCGACCGTCTGAAGGACCCGGCGGCCGGCTACGCCCGCACCTTCCTGCGGCAGCTGGAGGAGTGCCTCGGTCTCGCCCACGAGCGGGGCGTACGCGTGGTGACCAACGCGGGCGGGCTGAACCCGGCCGGACTGGCGGACGCCGTTCGCCGGCTGGCCGACCGGCTCGGCATCCCGGTCCGCGTCGCCCATGTCGAGGGCGACGATCTGCGGGCCCGCTATCCCGACCGCCTCGCCGCCCACGCCTACCTCGGCGGCTTCGGTGTCGCCGCCTGCCTGCGGGAGGGCGCCGACATCGTGGTCACCGGCCGGGTGACGGACGCGGCCCTGGTCACGGGACCCGCCGCCGCCCACTTCGGCTGGACGGCGGACGACCACGACCAACTGGCCGGAGCCGTCGTCGCCGGGCACATCCTGGAGTGCGGGACACAGGCCACCGGCGGCAACTACGCCTTCTTCCACCGGGGCACCGACAACGCCGACCACGGCGCCCGTGCAGACCACGGCGCCCGGCCCGAACAAGGCGGCCTGGGCGGCGGCGATATCCGCCGCCCGGGGTTCCCGCTCGCCGAACTCCACGCCGACGGCAGCTGCGTGATCACCAAGCACCCCGGCACCGGCGGCTTCGTCGACGTCGGCACGGTCACCGCCCAGCTCCTCTACGAGACCGGGCCCGCCCGGTACGCGGGCCCCGACGTCACCGCCCGGCTGGACACCGTACGGCTCACCCAGGACGGACCCGACCGGGTGCGCGTCGAGGGCGTGACCGGGGAGGCCCCGCCGCCGACCCTCAAGGTCGGCCTCAACACCCTCGGCGGCTTCCGCAACGAGGTCGTCTTCGTGCTCACCGGCCTCGACATCGAGGCGAAGGCCGCGCTGGTGCGGGAGCAGATGGCGGACGCGTTCGCCAAGGCACCTCCCGCAGAGATCCGTTGGGACCTGGTCCGCACCGACCGGCCGGACGCCGACACCGAGGAGACCGCAAGCGCGCTGCTGCGGCTCGTCGTGCGCGACCCGGACCAGACGGCCGTCGGACGGGCCCTGAGCGCGGCGGCGGTGGAGCTCGCGCTCGCCAGCTACCCGGGCTTCCATGTGCTGGCACCGCCCGGGAAGGGCGCGCCCTACGGGGTCTTCGAGGCCGACCACGTGCCCCAGGACACCGTCGGCCACCTGGCGGTCCTGCCCGACGGACGCCGGATCCCGGTGCCCGCCGCCCACGACACCCTCGTACTGGACGACGTACCGGAACCACCCCTGCCCGAGCCGTGGCCGGCGACGGCTCCGACCCGGCGGGCCCCGCTCGGGCTCGTCGCCGGGGCCCGCAGCGGCGACAAGGGCGGCAACGCCAACGTCGGCGTCTGGGTCCGGACCGACGACGCCTGGCGGTGGCTGGCGCACACCCTCACCGTCGAACGGCTGCGCGAGCTGCTGCCGGAGACCGCCGGGCTGGCCGTCGTCCGGCACGTCCTGCCCAACCTGCGCGCCCTCAACTTCGTCGTCGAGGGCATCCTCGGCGCCGGAGTCGCCGCCCAGCATCGTTTCGACCCGCAGGCCAAGGCCCTGGGCGAGTGGCTGCGCTCCCGTCACCTGGACATACCGGAGGCTCTGCTGTGACGGTCCTTCCGTCCGCGCTGGACGTCGACGGCCCGGACCACCGGGCCCACCGCGAGACCATGCTCGCCAAGCTCGCCGACCTCGACGCCGAACACGCGAAGGCGCTGGCCGGGGGCGGCCCGAAGTACGTCGACCGGCACCGCGGCCGCGGCAAGCTGCTCGCCCGGGAGCGCATCGAGTTGCTCCTCGACCCCGACACGCCGTTCCTGGAGCTGTCGCCGCTGGCCGCCTGGGGCAGCGAGTACACGGTGGGTGCCTCGCTGGTCACCGGCATCGGAGTGGTCGAGGGCGTGGAGTGCCTGATCACCGCCAACGACCCCACCGTGCGCGGCGGCGCCAGCAACCCGTGGAGCCTGAGGAAGGCCCTGCGCGCCAACGACATCGCGCTCGCCAACCGGCTGCCCTGCATCAGCCTCGTCGAGTCGGGCGGCGCCGATCTGCCGTCCCAGAAGGAGATCTTCATTCCCGGGGGCGCGATCTTCCGGGATCTGACCCGGCTGTCGGCCGCCGGGATCCCCACCCTCGCCGTCGTCTTCGGCAACTCGACCGCGGGCGGCGCCTACGTCCCCGGCATGTCCGACCACGTGATCATGGTCAGGGAGCGGGCGAAGGTCTTCCTCGGCGGTCCGCCGCTGGTGAAGATGGCCACCGGGGAGGAGAGCGACGACGAGTCGCTCGGCGGTGCCGAGATGCACGCGCGCGTGTCCGGTCTCGCGGACTACTTCGCCGTCGACGAGCGGGACGCGCTGCGCCAGGCGCGCCGTGTCGTGGCCCGGCTCAACCACCGCAAGGCGTACGGCGATCCGGGCCCGGTGACTCCGCCCAAGTACGACCCGGAGGAACTCCTCGGGATCGTCCCCGGCGACCTCAAGATCCCCTTCGACCCGCGCGAGGTCATCGCCCGGATCGTCGACGGCTCCGACTTCGACGAGTTCAAGCCGCTGTACGGGACGAGCCTCGCCACCGGCTGGGCCACCCTGCACGGCTATCCCGTCGGGATCCTGGCGAACGCCCAGGGCGTGTTGTTCAGCGCGGAGTCCCAGAAAGCCGCCCAGTTCATCCAGCTGGCCAACCAGCGCGACATCCCGCTGCTGTTCCTGCACAACACCACCGGCTACATGGTCGGCCGGGAGTACGAGCAGGGCGGCATCATCAAGCACGGCGCGATGATGATCAACGCGGTCAGCAACTCGAAGGTGCCCCATCTGTCCGTCCTCATGGGCGCCTCCTACGGCGCCGGGCACTACGGCATGTGCGGACGGGCGTACGACCCGCGCTTCCTGTTCTCCTGGCCCAGCGCGAAGTCGGCGGTGATGGGCCCGCAGCAGCTGGCCGGTGTGCTCTCGATCGTCGCCCGGCAGTCGGCCGCCGCGAAGGGGCAGCCCTACGACGACGACGCCGACGCGGCCCTGCGCGCCATGGTCGAGCAGCAGATCGAGTCCGAGTCGCTGCCGATGTTCCTGTCCGGGCGCTTGTACGACGACGGCGTCATCGACCCGCGCGACACCCGCACCGTCCTCGGCATGTGCCTGTCGGCCGTCCACACCGCGCCCTACGAGGGCGCGCGCGGCGGCTTCGGCGTCTTCCGGATGTGAGGTCCCGAACGTGATTTCTTCCGTCCTCGTCGCCAACCGCGGCGAGATCGCCTGCCGTGTCTTCCGCACCTGCCGTGCGGCCGGGATCCGGACGGTCGCCGTGCACTCGGACGCCGACGAGCACGCCCTCCACGCGCGCGTGGCGGACGCGGCGGTACGGCTGCCGGGGGCGACCCCGGCCGAGACGTACCTGCGCGGCGACCTGATCGTGAAGGCGGCCGTCGCCGCCGGCGCGGACGCCGTGCACCCCGGCTACGGCTTCCTCTCCGAGAACGCCGACTTCGCGCGCGCCGTCCTCGCCGCGGGGCTGGCCTGGATCGGGCCGCCCCCCGAGGCGATCGAGGCCATGGCGTCCAAGACCCGCGCCAAGGAACTGATGGGCCTCGCCCCGCTGCGCGAGGTCACCGCGTCCGACCTGCCGGTGCTGGTGAAGGCGGCGGCGGGCGGCGGGGGGCGCGGGATGCGGATCGTGCGCCGACTGGACGACCTCGACGCCGCGCTGGCGGGCGCGCGGGCCGAGGCCGCGAGCGCCTTCGGGGACGGCGAGGTCTTCGTCGAGCCGTACGTCGAGAACGGGCGCCATGTCGAGGTGCAGATCCTCGCCGACACCCACGGCACGGTGTGGGCGCTCGGCACCCGCGACTGCTCCCTCCAGCGCCGCCACCAGAAGGTGATCGAGGAGGCGCCGGCGCCCGGGCTCCCCGAGGAGCTGGAGCGGGAACTGCACACCCTCGCCGTGCGCGCCGCACGCGCCGTCGACTACGTGGGCGCGGGTACGGTCGAGTTCCTGGTCGCCGACGGCACGGCGCACTTCCTGGAGATGAACACCCGCCTCCAGGTCGAACACCCGGTCACCGAGGCCGTGTTCGGTGTCGACCTGGTCGCCGAGCAGATCAGGATCGCCGAGGGGCAGGCCCTGGCGATGGACCCGCCACGCGCGCGTGGTCACGCCGTCGAGGCCCGGCTCTACGCCGAGGACCCCGCCCGTGACTGGGCCCCGCAGACCGGCACCCTGCACCGTCTCGCCGTCCCCGACGGCGTCCGCCTCGACACCGGCTACACCGACGGCGACGAGATCGGCGTCCACTACGACCCCATGCTCGCCAAGGTCGTCGCCCACGCCCCCACCCGCGCGGAGGCGGTCCGCGGCCTCGCCGGCGCCCTGGAACGGGCCGCGGTCCACGGCCCCGCCACCAACCGCGACCTCCTCGTCCGCTCCCTGCGCCACGAGGAGTTCACCGCCGGACGCATGGACACCGGCTTCTACGACCGCCACCTCGCCGCGCTCACCGCCGCCGGGCCGGCCGACCCGCACGCCCCGCTGGCCGCCGCCCTCGCGGACGCCCACGGCCGCTCCCGCTTCGGCGGCTGGCGCAACCTGCCCGCACAGCCCCAGACCAAGCGCTACGCGATGGCGGGCGAGGAACACGAGGTCCACTACAGCCACACCCGGGACGGCCTGGCCGCGGACGGTGTGCGCGTCGTACACGCCGACGCGCGTCTGGTCGTCCTCGAAGTGGACGGCGTGCGGCGCAGGTTCGAGGTCTCCCGCTACGGCGACCAGATCCACGTCAACGCCACGACCCTGACCGTCCTGCCCCGCTTCCCCGACCCGACCGCGCAACAGGCCCCCGGCTCCCTCCTCGCCCCGATGCCGGGCACGGTCGTGCGGATCGCCGAGGGGCTGACCGTAGGGGCGGCGGTGCGAGCCGGTGAGTCCTTGCTGTGGCTGGAGGCGATGAAGATGCAGCACCACATCTCGGCACCCGCCGACGGGACCCTCACCGCCCTCCCCGTGACCGTGGGCCGGCAGGTGCAGGTAGGCACGTTGCTGGCAGTGGTACAGCCCGACTGAGGGCGCGGCGCCGCATCCGAACGCGGCCCCGCGGCCCGAGCGCGACCAGCCCCGACGAACCCGCACTCGAAGGAGCACCATGAGCACCCTCATCGAGCCCGAAGAGCACAAGGACCTCCGCGCGGCCGTCGCCGCCTTCGGCACCCGCTACGGCCGCGCGTACCTCACGTCCGTCGTGGCGGAGGGCCGCTATCCCACCGAGCTCTGGCAGGAGGCCGCCAAACTCGGTTACCTCGGCGTCAACCTGCCGGAGGAGTACGGCGGTGGAGGCGGCGGCATCGCCGAGCTCTCCATCGTCCTCGAAGAGCTCGGCGCGGCCGGCTCCCCCCTCCTGATGCTGATCGTCTCGCCGGCCATCTGCGGCACGGTCATCGCCCGCTTCGGCACCGAGGAGCAGAAGCGGGCCTGGCTGCCCGCCCTCGCCGACGGCAGCCGCACGATGGCCTTCGGCATCACCGAACCCGACGCCGGTTCCAACTCGCACCGCATCACGACCACCGCCCGCCGGGACGGCGACAGCGGGGACTGGCTGCTCACCGGCCGCAAGGTCTTCGTCTCCGGCGTCGACATCGCCGACGCCACCCTCATCGTCGGCCGGACCGAGGACGCCCGTACCGGCAGCCTCAAGCCCTGCCTGTTCATCGTCCCGCGGGACGCCGAGGGCTTCTCCCGGCGGCCGATCGACATGGAACTGCACGGCGCGGAGAAGCAGTTCGAGCTCGTGCTCGACGAGGTGCGGCTGCCCGCCGAGGCCCTCGTCGGCGACGAGGACGCCGGTCTGCTCCAGCTGTTCGCCGGCCTCAACCCGGAGCGGATCATGACGGCCGCCTTCGCCATCGGCATGGGGCGCTACGCACTGTCCCGGGCGATCGAGTACGCGCGCGACCGCACCGTCTGGAAGGCCCCGATCGGTGCCCACCAGGCCATCGCCCACCCCCTCGCCCAGGCGCACATCGACCTCGAACTGGCCCGGCTGATGATGCAGAAGGCCGCGTACCTGTACGACGCGGGGGACGACGTCGGAGCGGGCGAGGCAGCCAACATGGCGAAGTACGCGGCGGGGGAGGCCTGTGTGAAGGCCGTCGACCAGTCCGTGCACACCCTCGGCGGCAACGGCCTCACGCGCGAATTCGGCCTCGCGACATTGATAACTGCCTCGCGCGTGGCTCGTATTGCTCCGGTGAGCCGGGAGATGATTCTCAACTACGTCTCCCACCAGACCCTGGGTCTGCCCAAGTCGTACTGATCCAGCACACCGTTGTGCGAGGAGGAACCGTGTTCCGCAGCGAGTACGCAGACGTCCCTGTCGTCGAACTCCCCATCCACGAAGCGGTACTGGGCCGGGCCGCCGAGTTCGGGGACACGCCCGCGCTCGTCGACGGCACGGACGGCACCACCCTCACGTACGAACAGGTCGACCGGTTCCACCGGCGGGTCGCCGCCGCTCTCGCCGAGGCGGGCGTGCGCAAGGGCGACGTGCTCGCCCTGCACAGCCCCAACACGGTCGCCTTCCCCGTCGCGTTCTACGGCGCCACGCGTGCCGGGGCCTCCGTCACCACCGTGCACCCGCTCGCCACGCCGGAGGAGTTCGCCAAGCAGCTGCGCGACTCGGCGGCCCGCTGGATCGTCACCGTCTCGCCGCTGCTGGCGAGCGCGCGCCGGGCCGCCGAACTCGCGGGCGGCGTCCAGGAGATCTTCGTCTGCGACAGCGCGCCGGGACACCGCTCCCTGATCGACATGCTCGCCTCGACGGCGCCGGACCCGGTGGTCGACATCGACCCCGCGCAGGACGTCGCCGCCCTGCCGTACTCGTCCGGGACCACGGGCATACCCAAGGGGGTGATGCTCACCCACCGCCAGATCGCCACCAACCTGGCCCAGCTGGAACCGGCCGTCGACACCGGCCCCGGCGAGCGCATCCTCGCCGTGCTGCCGTTCTTCCACATCTACGGTCTGACGGCCCTGATGAACGCGCCGCTGCGCAAGGGCGCCACCATCGTCGTCCTCCAGCGCTTCGAGCTGGAGAGCTTCCTCGCGGCGATCCAGAACCACCGCATCACCGGCCTGTACGTGGCGCCGCCGATCGTGCTCGCCCTCGCCAAGCACCCGGCCGTCGCGCAGTTCGACCTGTCGTCGCTGCGGTACATCGTCAGCGCCGCCGCGCCCCTGGACGCCGAACTCGCCGCCGCCTGCTCCCGGCGCCTGGGCCTGCCGCCCGTCGGCCAGGCCTACGGCATGACGGAACTGTCGCCCGGCACCCATGTCGTCCCCCTCGACGCGATGCACGAGGCGCCCGCCGGGACCGTCGGCAGGCTCATCGCCGGCACCGAGATGCGGATCGTCTCCCTCGACGATCCCGACAAGGACCTCGACATCGGCGAGCCCGGCGAGATCCTGATCCGCGGACCCCAGGTCATGAAGGGCTACCTGGGCCGCCCCGACGCCACCGCCGACATGATCGACGCCGACGGCTGGCTGCACACCGGAGACGTGGGCCATGTAGACGCCGACGGCTGGCTGTTCGTCGTCGACCGGGTCAAGGAACTCATCAAGTACAAGGGCTTCCAGGTCGCCCCCGCGGAACTGGAGGCCCTGCTGCTCACCCACCCCGGCATCGCCGACGCCGCCGTCATCGGCGCCTACAACGACGACGGCAACGAGGTCCCGCACGCGTACGTGGTCCGCCAGCAGGCCGCCGCCGACCTCTCCGAGGCCGAGGTCATGATGTACGTCGCCGAACGCGTCGCCCCCTACAAGCGCGTCCGGCAGGTCACCTTCATCGACGGGGTGCCGCGGGCCGCCTCCGGGAAGATACTGCGCCGAGAGCTGAGGGAGCGGACGTGACACTGGTCGGCCGTACACGCGCGCGTGGCGTCGAGACGCTCAGCCTCGACGCCACCGCCAACCGCAACGCGCTCTCCGCGGCGCTCGTCGGCGAACTCGCGGACGCCCTGACCGACTGCGCCAAGGACACCGACGTGCGCGCGGTCGTCCTGACCCACACCGGCAACACCTTCTGCGCCGGCGCCGACCTGCGCGACCCGCCGCATCCGGACGCGCTGGTCGGCCTGCTGCGGCAGATCGTCGAGCTGCCCAGACCGGTGGTCGCCCGGGTCACCGGACACGTCCGCGCGGGCGGCCTGGGCCTGCTCGGCGCCTGCGACATCGCGCTCGCGTCGAGCGAGGCCACGTTCGCGTTCACCGAGGTGCGGATCGGGGTGGCGCCCGCCGTCATCTCGCTCACCCTGCTCTCCCGCACGGACCCGCGCGCCCTCGCCCGCTACTACCTCACCGGCGAACGCCTCGACGCCGCCGAGGCGGCCCGCATCGGCCTGCTGACGGCGGCGGGCGACGCCGCGGACGACATCGACGACGTACTGGCGCCCGTCCTGGACGGTCTGCGCAGGGCCGCCCCGCAGGCGCTGGCCGAGACGAAACAGCTGCTCACGGCTAGGGTGCTGGAGGCATTCGACCGGGACGCGACCGACCTCACCGCGCTCTCGGCCCGGCTGTTCTCCTCCGCGCAGGCGCGGGAGGGGATGACGGCCTTCCTCGAACGACGGGATCCCGCATGGGTGCTGTGACCACGGCCGAACGCGACCGCGCCCCCAAGCAGGACCGCAGCCGGGCCACTCGGCAGCGGCTGCTGGAGGCCGCCGTGGCCTGCCTCGCCGAACACGGCTGGGCGGGCTCCACGGTCTCCGTCGTCGCCGAACGCGCGGGAGTCTCCCGGGGCGCTGCCCAGCACCACTTCCCGACCCGCGAGGACCTGTTCACGGCGGCGGTCGAGTACGTCGCGGAGGAACGCTCCGGTGCCCTGCGCGCCCTGTTCCCGCAGGGCGCGGTGGGGGACCGGAGCGAGGTGGTGGCGGCCCTCGTCGACCTCTACACGGGCCCGCTCTTCCGGGCCGCCCTGCACCTGTGGGTGGCCGCCTCGAACGAGGAGCAGCTGAGCCCGCGGGTGACCGAACTGGAGGCCCGGGTCGGCCGCGAGACCCACCGGATAGCCGTCGAGCTGCTGGGCGCGGACGAGTCCCGGCCCGGGGTCCGTGAGACGGTCCAGGGCCTGCTGGACATGGCCCGCGGCCTGGGCCTGGCCAACCTGCTCACCGACGACCGGCCGCGCCGCGAACGGGTGGTGGCGCAGTGGGCGGCCGTCCTCGACCGGGCGCTCGGCGACGACGGGCCGCTCGGCGACGACCGGGCGCTCAGGGCCGGCCAGGCACTCGGCGACGACCGGGCGCTCAGGGACTGAGCCGCTCCGCCCGCCAGCCGCCGTCCGCCTCCGCCACGTACCGGAGCCGGTCGTGCAGCCGGTTCTCCCGGCCCTGCCAGAACTCCACCGTCCGCGGGGCCACCCGGAAGCCGCCCCAGTGCGGCGGGACCGGGACCTGTTCGCCCTCCGGGTAGCGGGCGGCCAGCTCGGTGTACGAGGCGTCGAGCTCGGCGCGGGAGGGGACGACGCTGGACTGGGCGCTGGCCCAGGCTCCCAGCTGGGAGCCGTGCGGCCGGGTGCGGAAGTAGGCGGCCGTCTCGTCCCGGCCGGTGCGCCGGGCGACGCCCTGGACGATGACCTGGCGGGCCATCGGATGCCAGGGGAACAGCAGCGAGACGTACGGGTTCTCCGCCAGGTCACGGGCCTTGCGGGAGTCGTAGTTGGTGTAGAAGACGAAACCCTGCTCGTCGAACTGCTTCAGCAGCACCGTACGGGAGCTGGGCTGTCCGGCCGCGTCCGCCGTCGAGACGATCATGGCGTTCGGCTCGAACAGGTGCGCCTCGGCCGCGGCCTGCTTGAACCAGCGCGCGAACTGTTCCACGGGCGTGGCGGCCAGGTCGGACTCGGCGAGACCCTCGGCCCGGTACTGCTTGCGCATCGAGGCGGGGTCCGGGGGGAGGGCGTCGTGGGCGGCGTTCACGCGGTCATCCTGCCGTATGCGCGGGCGCCGCCGGGCGGTGTCCCGCATCATGGAGGTGGCACTCAGTGCCGCGGACTCTCCCCAAAGGTGACACTCAGGGATATGGTGCTGATGACGTTCCGGTCGGGTGACCGCCGACCGCACGGGGCATCACCAGGGTGACCGCCCGGGACCGCGAGTCGTCGGGGACGACCGTGGAGCCGCAGGGCGTCACCGCTTCCCACCGTTCGACCCGTCACCTCCCCGGTCTCCACAACATCATCTGTCGCACGCATCATGAGGAGCCGCCTGATGTCCGACTTCGTACCCGGACTCGAAGGAGTCGTAGCGTTCGAGACGGAGATCGCCGAACCGGACAAGGAGGGCGGCGCGCTGCGGTACCGGGGCGTCGACATCGAGGACCTGGTCGGCCACGTCTCGTTCGGCAATGTCTGGGGCCTGCTCGTCGACGGCGCCTTCAACCCCGGCCTGCCGCCCGCCGAGCCGTTCCCGATCCCCGTGCACTCCGGTGACATCCGCGTGGACGTCCAGTCCGCGCTGGCCATGCTCGCGCCGGTCTGGGGCCTCAAGCCCCTGCTCGACATCGACGCCGAGCAGGCCCGCAACGACCTCGCCCGCGCCGCCGTCATGGCACTGTCCTACGTCGCCCAGTCGGCGCGCGGCCAGGGCCTGCCCATGGTCCCGCAGAGCGAGATCGACAAGGCGCAGTCCGTCGTCGAGCGCTTCATGATCCGCTGGCGTGGCGAGCCCGACCCCAAGCACGTGGCCGCCGTCGACGCCTACTGGACCTCCGCCGCCGAGCACGGCATGAACGCGTCCACCTTCACCGCCCGTGTCATCGCCTCCACCGGCGCGGACGTGGCGGCCGCCCTCTCCGGCGCCGTGGGTGCCATGTCCGGCCCGCTGCACGGCGGCGCGCCCTCCCGCGTCCTCGGCATGATCGAGGAGATCGAGCGGACCGGGGACGCGGAGGCGTACGTCAGGAAGGCCCTCGACAAGGGCGAGCGCCTGATGGGCTTCGGCCACCGCGTCTACCGCGCCGAGGACCCCCGCGCGCGCGTGCTGCGCCGCACGGCCCGGGAACTGGGCGCACCCCGCTTCGAAATCGCCGAGGCCCTGGAGAAGGCGGCCCTCGAAGAACTCCACGCCCGCCGCCCGGACCGGGTCCTGGCGACGAACGTCGAGTTCTGGGCGGCGATCATGCTGGACTTCGCGGAGGTCCCGGCGCACATGTTCACCTCGATGTTCACCTGTGCCCGCACGGCCGGCTGGTCGGCGCACATCCTGGAACAGAAGCGCACCGGCCGCCTGGTCCGCCCGTCGGCCCGCTACATCGGTCCGGGGCCGCGCGACCCGCGCGAGGTCGACGGTTTCGCGGACATCGCGGACTGAGGCGGGACGGGTCCAGGCACGCGCCGGGCGGCCTTACACCGGGCGGCTCACGCGGGGCTCAGCAGCTCCGCGTGATGCCGCTCGGCGACCAGCGGGTGCGCCCGCAGCTTGCCCTTCAGCTCGTTGTAGCCGTACTCGGCGAACAGCGGATTGGCCGGGTCGTCGGTCACGCCGGGTGCGGTGGAGGCGTGCGGGAAGGGCAGCGGCTCGACGCGCGCGTCCAGACGGGGGTTGTAGAAGAAGGGCACGGAGAACCGCTCTACGGCGGCGGGCGGTGACACGACCCGGTGGTTGGTGGCGACGAGATACCCGTTGGTCGCCACCTCCAGCAGCTCACCGAGGTTGACCACGAACGCCCCGTCCAGCGGCGGGACGTCGTGGAACAGCCCGTCCGCGCGCTGCACCTGGAGTCCGCCGACCCGGTCCTGGAGCAGCAGCGTCAGGAAGCCGTAGTCCTTGTGCGCCCCCACGCCCTGGTCGGCGCCGTCGCCCGAGCTGCCCGGATACCGCACCAGCTTCAGGTGCGGATGCGCGTGCTCGCCGAAGACGCCGTCGTAGAAGCCGGGAGGCGCCCCGATGGCCTCGAACAGCTCGTGCAGCAGCCGCTCGGCGACGCCGCTCAGCCGTTCGATCCAGCGCAGCGCGGCGGCCCGCAGCTCCGGCAGCGCGGCGGGCCACTGGTTCGGCCCCTCCAGCCACCAGTAAGCCGGTTCGCCGGCCCCGGGTGTCCGGGCCGGCCGCTCGGCCCCGATGTCGAGCTGGTCGCGCCAGTCCCGTCGGCCCCCGGTCCGCTCGTCACCGGTGCGCGTGTACCCCCGGAAGTGCGGCGAGTTCACGTTGTCGAGCGCGAGCCGGTCGCTCTCCGGCAGCGCGAAGAACCGCCGCATGGCGGTCAGGAGCGAACCGGTCTCCTCCTCCGTCACACCGTGCCCCACGAGCTGGAAGAACCCCACGTCGTGCGCGGCACTGTGCAACCGCGCGTGCAGCAGCGCACGGGCCTGCGGACCACGGGCGGCGGCGGAGAGATCGATGATCGGAAGTTGCTGGTACGTCATGGGACACGTCCGCGAGGTGTACGGGCGAGCCCGGAGCACCGCACGGACAGCGCGGGACACGGGCGCCGGATGAATGAGGAGAAACCGGAAGGCCGGAAGGCAACAAGCCGGGAAGCGCGGAAACGCCGCCGAAGCACAGGAGCGCGGAAGCGAGGAGGCGAGGAGGCGAGGAGGCGCGGAAAAACGGGGCCGGACTGCTCAGACCGAGCGTCGACAGCCCATGTTCGTGACGCGGCCGTAGTCCACGTGGCGGCGTCGAACGAGCGAAAGCATGCGGTCAGGATACTGCGCGTCGAAAAATCCGTACGTGACGCCGGTCACCGCCCGCAGATCCTCCGGAAATCCCCGGGAACGCAGACGACCCGCGAGTCAGGTCCTCCACAGGAGGGTCCGGCCGGACGTACCGGCGACTCGCGGGTCGGGTGACTGCCTGGGATTGGGCCGGCTGCACGCGTGTCTCACGCGCTGGTCCGGCACCGCACTCGGTGTGATGACGGGCCGCTAGCCCGCAGCCACCTCACGCGTCCGGTTTCCATACATCTGCCGAACCACCTCCCTTCTCGTGTGCTCGCCACCTTAAGAACGCTCCCGCCACGGATCAACCTCTTTTCGGCGTTCGTGCTCCCCTGCCGTTTCGCGCAGCGAGAACACGGCGGAACACGGCGGAACGCGGTGGGACACGGTGAGAACGCTGAGGCGGTGGGGACAGGAGTGGCGGGCGGGGCCGATCCCGTTGACGCGCGCGTGCGGACACGGTTCGCTGCTGCCGTGGCAGATCTTCGTATGGAGCCCGTGAGCGGCGAGAGCATGGTGGAGCAGTGGCGGCACGTCCACAACGTGATCGTGCCGCCCGCCGCGATGTCCGAGGACGAGGCGCGGGAGCGCGCCGGACGGTACCGGCTGGAGAACGCCTACCTCGGTGACGTGCTCGTCGGCTGCTCGACAGTGCGGCCCCCGGAGGGCGAGACCGCCGTCGCGACCGTCATCGCGCGGGTACTGCCCGAGCACCGGCGGCAGGGCTTCGGCGCGGCACTGTACGAGAAGGGGCTCGCGCACGCGCGCGGGCTGGGTGCCCGGGTGATCGAGACGGTCGTGCTCGCCGCCAACGAGGACGGGGTCCGGTTCGCCGAGGCGCGTGGGTTCGTCGAGACCGACCGGTACGTGCTGGACGGCGAGACCGATCTGTGGCTGGAGTTGCGGCTGGAGACCTCCGTCGCATAGGTACGCGTAGGTCTGTGTAGGTCCGCCTAGGTCCCTCCGTACAACGATTCCTTCAATCTTGTGAGAACTTGGTGTGTGCTGCATCACGTTCGAGTTGAATGATTGCAAGTGACGCAGCCTGCAGGGGGTCCAGGTGAGTGCTTCCCGGCGTAGTGGGACCACCGACGAGCTGGGGCCGGACGAGCCCGAACAGCCCGGGCGGGAGGCTTCGGACGGTTCGGACCTGCTCGCCGCGCTGCTGGACGGCATGGACGCGGCCCTGTGCGCCTTCGACGCGGACGGGGTCGTCACCCACTGGAACCGGGAGGCCGAACGGATCCTGGGCTGGACGGCGGCGGAGGCGGTGGGCCGGCCCGGGTTCGCCGGCTGGGCCGTACGCAGCGCGGACGCCGAGGAGGTCGAGGGGCGGCTGATGGCCGCCATGCGGGCCTCCGGCCGTCAGGTTCACGAGTTCGCGCTGCTGACCAAGGACGGCGGCCGGGTGCTCGTGCGCACCCAGTCGGCCGCCGTGCGCGGTCCCGACGGGACGCCCGCGGGCCTGTACTGCGCCTTCAGCGAGGTACACGCGCAGATCGACCTGGAGCGGTCCATCGCGCTGAGCGAGGCGCTGTTCGAGAACGCGAGCTGGGGCGTCGTCCTCGTCGACGCAGATCTGCGGCCCGCCGTCGTGAACGAGCACGCGGCCCGCGCGCTGGGCGTCGGGCGTACGGCGGTGCTGGGGCGGCCGCTCGGTGAACTGCTCGCCCAGGGCGTCGAGGAGCTGGAGGGCGCGCTCACGTATGTGCTGGCCGAGGGCGCGCCGCCCGCGCCCGCAGAGATCTGGGTGAGCGTGCGCACGCCGGAGGGCGAGAAGCGGCGCTGCTGGCGCTGCGGCTTCCTGCGGCTGTCCTCGCCGCTCGCGGAGGAGCCGGTCCCGCTGGGCGTCGGCTGGCTGTTCCAGGACGTCACGGAGGCCAAGCAGGGCGAGCAGGGGGCGGCGCTGCTGCGCTTCCGCACCAATCAGCTGCACCGGGCGGCCCGCGCGGCGGCGGAGTGCGAGGATCCGGCCGAGGCCGCCGTCGTCCACCTCGACTTCGCGCTCGCCGGGTTCGCCGACCACGCCCTGATCGACCGTGCGGCGGGCGGCGCGGTGGCCGACGGCGAGGTGGCCGCGGGGCCGGTACGGCTGGTCCGGATCGCCCAGACCCCGTCCGGCGCGCCGGGGCCGAGCCTGCTCACCGGGCAGGCCGGGCTGCCCGTGCGTTACGCCCCGGGGCACCCGGCGTTCCAGGCCATGGAGCGGACCGGGGCCGTGCGCTCCAGCGTCGGTTCCGTCTCCGCCGAGCGGGCGCGCGAGTGGGCCGTGGGCCGCCAGTGGCCGCCGGACACGATGCACGCGCTGTGCGCGGTGCTGCGCAGCCGGGGGCGGACGCTGGGCGTCGTGACGTTCCTGCGCTGCGGCGGCCGCAGCACCTTCGAGCGGTCCGACACGGCGTACGCGGAGGACGTGGCGGTGCGCATCGCATGCGCCCTCGACCTGTCCGGGCTCGTCGGCAAGTAGCCCTCCGGCGGCCGCGCGCGGCCGTAAGCCGGTGCGGGTCACCGCGGGCGGTGCCGGCCGGCGCGAGGCACGGTTCGGCCACTGCCCGCCGTGCCGGCCGGCGCGACGCACGGGTCACCGCCCGCCGTGCGGGCCCCCTTCGGTCACTGCCGGTAGAAGATCCGGTCCCGGTACTCGTCCATGATCCGGCTGTTCCAGTCGTGGCCGCCGTCCACGTTGCCGGAGCGCAGCAGCGGGGGCTCGATGCCCCGGTCGGCGAGCGCGCCGGCCGCGGTGGCCATGACCGCCTGGAGCAGCGCCGAGGTGACGACGGTGGAGGCCGGGGCGAACGGGGCCGGGATGCTGTCGAGGCTGAGCTCCGCGTCACCGACCGCGATCTTCGAGTCGAGGACCAGGTCGCAGTGGTCCTTCAGGTACGTCCCCGAGGAGTGCCGGGAGGTCGTCTGCGTGGCGTACGCCACCGATGTCACGCCGATGACCTTCACGCCGAGGGCCCGGGCGTTCATCGCCATCTCCACCGGGAGGGCGTTGCGGCCCGAGAGGGAGATGATCACGAGCACGTCGCCCGCGCGCAGCGGCGAGGACTCCAGGACGGCGCTCGCGAGCCCGTCGACGCGCTCCAGGGCGGAGCCGAGGGTGGCCGGCATCACGTCGACGCCGACGACGCCCGGCACGACGAGCAGGTTCATCAGGGCGAGACCGCCGGCGCGGTAGACGACGTCCTGGGCGGCGAGCGAGGAGTGCCCGGCGCCGAAGGCGAAGAGACGCCCGCCGGCGGCCACGGTGTCGGCGAGTAGTTCGCCGGCGGCCTCGATGGCCCCGGCCTCCTCGTCGCGCGCCCGCCGCAGCAGGCTGATCGCGGCGTCGAAGAACTGGCCGGCCGGTGTGCTCTCGCCCATGCGATGCCCCTTCGCAGCGTCTGACGGCGTCTGTGCCGCGGATCACCGTGCGGTCTGGACCAGTACCGTGTCAATACGGCGACGTGGGGCGCGCCGCGTTCGGCTGGACACCCCGCCCAGGTGCCACTCGGTGCCCGCGGACACCACGCAGAAGCGCGTGACGCCCTCGTTTCAACGGCGCGGCACGGTTGTCAGTGGTATGCGTCAGAATTGAAGCCAGGGCCAGCGCACGCGCCGCGGAGCCAGCCGCGCTTCCGGCAGATCTCATTTAGGGGCACGTATGTCCGGACTGATCGACACCACGGAGATGTATCTCCGCACCATCCTCGAGCTGGAGGAGGAAGGTGTGGTCCCGATGCGCGCCCGGATCGCCGAGCGGCTCGACCAGAGCGGGCCGACCGTCAGCCAGACGGTGGCACGGATGGAGCGCGACGGACTGGTGTCCGTGGCCAGCGACCGTCACCTGGAGCTGACGGACGAGGGCCGCAGGCTGGCCACGCGCGTGATGCGCAAGCACCGGCTCGCCGAGTGCCTCCTCGTCGACGTGATCGGCCTGGAGTGGGAGCAGGTGCACGCCGAGGCATGCCGCTGGGAGCACGTGATGAGCGAGGCCGTGGAGCGGCGCGTGCTCGAACTGCTCCGCCACCCGACCGAGTCGCCCTACGGCAACCCGATCCCCGGCCTGGAGGAGCTCGGCGAGAAGGACGGCGCCGACCCGTTCCTGGACGAGGGGATGGTGTCCCTGGCCGATCTCGACCCCGGCCAGGAGGGCAAGACGGTCGTGGTGCGCCGGATCGGCGAGCCGATCCAGACGGACGCGCAGCTGATGTACACGCTGCGTCGGGCGGGTGTGCAGCCCGGTTCGGTGGTGAGCGTGACGGAGGCCGCCGGCGGTGTGCTGGTGGGCAGCGGTGGCGAGGCCGCGGAGCTGGATCCGGACGTCGCCTCGCACGTGTTCGTCGCCAAGCGCTGAGTACGCCGAATCGCAGCGGTCCGACGCTTCGCGTGCCAGGCTGTCGCATGAGGCATACGGCCTGAGGGGGGCGGGGAGGATGTGCCGCAGAGACGTGGATGGCCCCGGCGCCCTGAGGCGCCGGGGCCTGTCCTCCCCTGTGCTGACCCGGAGCCCCGAGCTCCCAGGGTCATCCCCGTCGGACCGTTTTCCCCGAGCGATCCGCCTCCCGTTGAAGATCTCCCCTCGGCGGCGGCGATCATTCCTTGAGAGGGGTCACTCGAACGAGGGTTATTGGCCGCCGAGAAGGCATTTTCCGAACGTGCGTTCGATAGTCTGCGCGTGAGTCTGCGTAGAGTCCGTAAATGTGGATGAGGGACAGCGGTACCACGGCAACGACGGCAGACAGCAAGCGGTTCACAGGACCGGCCGGCTCGAGCGGTCCGAGCGGAGCTAGGGGGGTGCCAGGACCTATGGCGCGACGCATCGACGTGACCGGGGCGGGCGGCGTGAGTCTCGCCGCCTGGGAGTTCGGCGACCCTCCCAAGAGCGACCCGGCGAAGTTGGTGCCGGAACAGGCAGGACCGCCCGAGCGGGGCGCGACGGCGGACCCGGAGTCCACACCGGTCACACCGGCCACGCCCGGCGTGCTGTTACTGCACGGTCTGATGGGCCGTGCCTCGCACTGGGCGTCCACCGCCCGCTGGCTCTCCGAGCGGCACCGCGCGGTCGCCCTCGACCAGCGCGGCCACGGACAGAGCGAGAAGCCCCCGCGAGCCTCTTTCACCCGAGAGGCCTACGTCGAGGACGCCGAGGCCGCCCTGGAACAGCTCGGCCTCCCCCACGCGGTCGTCATCGGCCACGCGATGGGCGCGCTGACCGCCTGGCAGCTCGCCGCCAAACGCCCCGACCTGGTGCACGGCCTGATCATCTGCGACATGCGGGCCTCCGCCCTCGGCGCCGCCTCGCAGCGCGAGTGGGCCGACTGGTTCAAGTCCTGGCCCGTCCCCTTCGCCACCCTGGCCGACGTCCGCAAGTGGTTCGGCGAGGACGACCCCTGGGTGGAGCGCCCCAACCCGGCCCGCGGCGAGTTCTACGCCGAGGTCATGCACGAGTCCCCCGACGGCTGGCGCCCCGTCTTCGAGCCCGAGCAGATGCTGAAGTCCCGCGAGACGTGGGTGTACGACGCGCACTGGGAGGAGCTCGCCCAGGTCCGGTGCCCCGCCCTGGTCGTCCGCGGTCTGGACGGCGAGCTGGGCCGTGCCGAGGCGCAGGAGATGGTCCGGGTGCTGCCCGGCGGGGAGTACGCGGAGGTGGCCGAGGCCGGCCACCTCGTCCACTACGACCAGCCGGAGGCGTGGCGGACGGCGATCGAGCCGTTCCTGGACGGCGTACTCACTCCCTGAGCCCGTGTCCGTCCGGGGGCCGCGCTCCTGGGCCTGTGTGCGTCCGGGGGCCGTGCCCCCTCAGTCCGTGTGCGTCCGGGGGCTGTGCTCCTGAGCCCGTGTGCGTCCGGGGGCTGCGCTCCTGGGCCTGTGTCCGTCCGGGGGCCGCGCTCCTGGGCCTGTGTGCGTCCGGGGGCCGTGCCCCCTCAGTCCGTGTGCGTCCGGGGGCTGCGCTCCTGGGCCCGTGTGCGTCCGGGGGCTGCGCTCCTGAGCCCGTGTGCGTCCGGGGGCTGCGCTCCTGGGCCCGTGTCCGTCTGATGGGCCGCGCTCCTTGAGCCCGGTCCGTCCGGGGGCCGTGCCCCCTCAGTCCGTGTCCGTCCGAGGGCCGTGCACCCCTCCCTGAGCCCGACGTCCGTCCCGGACCGCCGCACCCTCTGTGCCCGACGTCCCGCCCCAGACCGCCGCGCTCCCTCGGCCCCGACCCGCTTACCCCTTGCTGACCGCCGCCAGTATCTCCGGCAGTCGCGCTGCCGTGCGCGGAGCGGCCAGCCGCAGACCCAGCAGGGTGACCCCCGCCCCGTACACCGTGCCCACCGGCAGCAGCAGCCAGGCCCACGCGTCGCCGTCCGCGCTGACGTTCAGCCAGATCGTCAGCGCGATCACCGGCGCGCACAGCAGGGCGGCGGAGAGCATGCCGCCGAAGATGGCGATCCAGGCGAGGCCGGTCTGCCCGGGGGCCACGTTCTTGTAGCCCTCCTGCGGAATGGAGTACGGGAAGCGGGCCGAGGTCCAGGCGCCGGTCGCCAGCATCGCCCCCAGCAGCGCGAGGGACAGCCCCAGCGCCTCGGGCAGCCGGGACCAGTCGCCGAGCATGGCGGTCGTCAGGACCGTGACGAGGGTGGCGTACGGGAGCGTGATCAGCAGCAGCGCGAGCGCCCGCGCCCGCAGCTCGGCGTACGCGTCGCGCGACGAGGAGATGGTCATCGCGACCATCCAGAACGCGGAGGTGTCCTGACCGAACTGGTTGTACATCTGAATGCCGAGCATCCCCGCGGCGAAGCAGGCGAAGTAGATCGAGCCGGTGCCCTGCAAGGCGTTGAACACCGGCACGATCAGACCGATGGCCAGCGACGTCACCCAGGCCGCCTTGGTCTTGGGGTCGCGCCAGACGTAGCGCAGGCTGCGCTCCATGACGGTGCCGGTGCGGCCGGCGGGCAGCAGCCGGGTCAGACCCGACGACGTGTCGCGCTCGCGCGTGCCCGACTCCGCGGCCGGCAGCGTCGATCCGTCGGGCGCGGTCATCAGCCGCGTCAGACTGCGCGCCCACGCCGCCACCAGCAGCGCCAGCGCGGCCACGGTCAGCGCGACCTGGGCGACGGCGACGCCGTACGCCCCCTCGCTCACCGAGTGCACCGCCCCGATCGCCGACGCGGGCGGCACCCACCGCACCACGTCGTACACCGGGTCCAGCTGGGCCAGGCCCGACGAACCCAGGCGCTGCGCGCCGAAGTTCACGACCTGCGCGCCGACCGCGACGACCAGACCGCTCAGCACCGCCAGGTCGCGCCCCTTGCGGCTGGTCAGCAGCCGGATGTTGGCGGCGGCGACGGCCCGCGCGAGGGCCACGCAGACCAGCAGCGCGAGGACGACGGCGGCGACCGCGACGACGCAGGCCGCCGTCCCGTGCGCCACGGAGATCACCGATCCCAGGAGCAGCAGCAGGGTGAACAGCGGGCCGATACCGACGAGTGAGGCCGCCAGCAGCGCCCGTACCAGCGGACGGGGCCGCAGCGGCAGCATCACCAGCCGGGTCGGATCCAGGGTCTCGTCGCCGCTGGGGAAGAACAGCGGCATCACCGCCCAGCCCAGACCCAGTACGGCCGTCAGCAGGACCACCAGGGACGCGGCGTGCGCGTGGCCGCGCAGTGCGATCAGGCCGAGCAGCTGGAGCGCGGCGAACAGGAGGGTGACGACGGCGGAGGCGATGAAGGCGGCCCGCCGGCCGCCGGACTGCCGCAGTCCGTTGCGCAGCAGGGACAGCTTCAGCCGGACGACGGTGGAGGTGAGACGGGCCGGACCGGGGACGGGGGAGGCCGTGCTCGTCATCGGGCCCCGCCGCCCAGCCAGTCGAGGTCGGAGCCGGTGTCGCGGCCGTGCGCGCCGACCAGTTCGAGGAACGCCTGCTGGAGCGTGGGGGCGTCGCCGCGTACCTCGTCGAGGGGGCCGTGGGCGCGGATACGGCCCGCGGCCAGCACGGCGACCCAGTCGCACAGCGACTCGACCAGCTCCATCACATGGGAGGAGAAGACGACCGTGGCGCCCGAGGCGGTGTACCGCTCCAGGACGCCCCGGATGGTCTGCGCGGACACCGGGTCGACGCCCTCGAACGGCTCGTCGAGGAAGAGGACCTCGGGATTGTGGAGGAGAGCGGCCGCGAGCCCGATCTTCTTGCGCATGCCGGTCGAGTAGTCGACGACGAGCTTGTGCTGCGCGCCGGCCAGGTCGAGGACGTCCAGAAGCTGGGCGGCCCGCTTGTCGACCTCGGCGCCGGGCAGCCCGCGCAACCTGCCGGAGTAGCCGAGCAGTTCCCGCCCCGACAGCCGCTCGAAGAGCCGCAGGCCCTCCGGCAGCACTCCGATCCGCGCCTTCACCTCGACCGGATCCCGCCACACGTCGTGCCCGACGACCTCGACGCTGCCCTGGTCGGGCCGCAGCAGCCCGGTCACCATCGACAGGGTGGTGGTCTTCCCGGCTCCGTTCGGCCCCACCAGACCGATGAACTTGCCCGCGGGCAGGTCCAGATCGATCCCGGCGACGGCGATCTGCTGCCCGAACCGCTTCCAGAGCCCCTGTACTCGTACGGCCGCTGTGCCCACCACTGCTCCCTCCGTCTCCGAGCACCCTACGGTGGAACAGCCGACCCTCAGGGCGCGGGACCGTGACGACATGCGGCTCCGCCGCGCGGGGCGGGATCAGCCCCGCCACCGCCCCCGCGACGAGTCACCGGCCACCGGCGACGAGTCATCCGTCACCGGCCTCCCGAGGCCGCCGAACTACCGGTCCCGTCCGCACGCATAGGCGAGCGGTGACATCAACTCCTCCGCGTCCGGCAGCCACCGGTTCGCGGGAGTCGGCCGGCACGCCCACTGCACGGCTCCCCGCGAACCGAACCGGGTGGGCGGCGCGGCCACGTACGTCCCTTCCCCGAGCGGGACCAGGTCCAGCGACGCGGGCGACCATCCCAGTTTGCGCACCAGCTCCGGCACCTTCGCGGCCCCTCCGGGCAGCACGAAGAAGTGCATCCGCCGGTCCGGCGCCGACGTCACCGGTCCGAGCGTCAGCTCCATCCGTTTCATCCGGGCCAGCGCCAGGAACCCGGCCGTCTCCGGCACGGAGATCGCGTCGAACGTACGCCCGGTCGGCAGCAGGATCGACGCCGTCGGCTGCTTCTGCCACATCCGGCGCGCGACGGTGGCACTGCCGGTCGCCTGCGTCGCCCAGTCGTCGCGCGCCGGATGCGCGCCGGGCGCGTCGCACCCGGCCTCGCCGCAGGAACAGCGCTGCACCCCCTCGACGGCTTCCAGCCAGGTGCCGGGAAACACGTCCCAGTGGCGCTCCTCGGCGTAGCGTACGGCGGTCTCCAGCAGTGATTCCCCACGCTGCTTCGGAATCTGGGCGGCATCGGTGGCCGGGATCGTCTCTTCCACGCTCACTCAACTCCCGCGCCCACCTCGGGTTACGGCTGTAGCGCGCGCGGGGGAGGAGCATCGATTCCGCGTCTGGGGCGCATGGATGCACGTGAGGGGGCGCGCGGGAGGATCCACCGCGGAACTGGGTAGCCACGAGTGGGGTCGCCTCCCACCTTTACCCCGGCAATCCTCGCATGCCTCGCATTTTCGGTATGTCCGTGGGGCATTGATCTTCGAGGCCGGATCTTTTCGCTGGACCCGACAAGGTCCGGCCGTGGAAGACACGTCAACTCGGTGCGTGGGCAGGCACCGCAGCCACAGGGGGTTCAGCCATGGCCGCAAGGCCTCTCGTCGCGCGGCAGCCGAACGAACGGTTGCAGGCGCTCATCCAGGAAGCGGGCTGCTCGAACGCCGGGCTGGCCCGCCGGGTCAACATGTGCGGCGCCGAGCACGGCCTCGATCTGCGCTACGACAAGACGTCCGTGGCCCGCTGGCTGCGTGGACAGCAGCCGCGGGGACGCGCACCGGCGATCATCGCCGAGGCCCTCGGCCGCAAGCTGGGCCGTACGGTCACGATCGACGAGATCGGGATGGCCAACGGCAAGAACCTCGCGTCGGGTGTCGGTCTCCAGTTCTCGCCGACGGTACTGGGGGCCATCGAGCAGGTCTGTGAGCTGTGGCGCAGCGACGTCGGGCGCCGGGACTTCCTGTCCGGCTCGTCCGTCGCCGCGTCCGCGCTGGTCGAACCGAGCCGCGACTGGCTGATCTCCGCGCCGGACTCGCAGGTGGCGCGGGCGGCGGGACCGCGGGTGGGCCAGTCCGACGTGACGGCCGTCCGCGCGATGACCCAGGCGCTGACCGACCTCGACCACCAGTACGGCAGCGGGCATGTGCGCCCGGTCGTCGTGCACTACCTCAACAGCGTCGTCTCCGGACTGCTGTCCGGCTCCTATCGGGAGGCGGTGGGCCGCGACCTGTTCGCGGCGGTGGCCCGGCTGACCGAACTCGCCGGGTACATGGCCGTGGACACCGGACAACCGGGTCTCGCCCAGCGTTACTACATCCAGTCGCTGCGGCTCGCGCAGGCGGCGGGCGACCGGGGGTACGGCGGCTACGTGCTCGCCGCGTCCATGAGTCATCTCGCCGCGCAGCTCGGAAACCCGCGGGAGATCGCGCAGTTGGCCAGGGCGGCACAGGAGGGGGCGCGTGGGCGCGTCACACCGCGCGCGGAGTCGATGTTCCATGCGGCGGAGGCGCGCGGGCACGCGCTGATGGGGGACGCGCGGGCGGCCCAGGCGGCCTCGGGGCGCGCGGTGGCGGCGCTGGAACAGGCGGATCCGGCCGCTGGGGACGACCCGGCGTGGATCGCGCACTTCGACGAGGCCTATCTCGCCGACGAGTTGGCGCACTGTCACCGCGACCTGGGGCAGGCCGACGCGGCGGCGCGGTGCGCGCAGGAGTCCCTGGCCGGGCACCCCGAGTCGCGGGCGCGCAGGCGGGCCATCGGCTATGTGCTGCTCGCCACCGCGCAGGTGCAGCAGCGTGAGATCGAGCTGGCCTGCAACACGGGCCTGAAGGCGGTGGAGTTGCTGGAGACGCTGCGCTCCAACCGCGGTGCCGAGTACCTGGAGGACTTCCAGCAGCGGCTGGAACCGTTCCGGGACGAGCCGGTGGTCAGGGAGTTCGGGGCGCGGCTGGAGCTGCAGACGGCTGCGTGAACATGTGGGGCGCCGGCGCGTGAACGGGCGGGAAACGACCCGTCGATAAGCGGGAGGTGGCATGAACAGCGCACGGCGCTCCGGATCTGTTACTGACGTCACAAGGAGAAGGGTCACGCCCTGAGCTGCGTAGCACCTGGTTCCGGGGACCCGGTAGCGTGAGCCGATGATTCCGAAGGTCCCCCATTCGTAGGAGTCCCGGTGACGCAGAGTGGACAGGGCGAGGAGCCCTCGGCGCGGCCCGCGCGCGAAGGCATCGTGCTGCCCTCCGACGGAGGTGAGCCGCTGCTTCCGGGCATGACGGGGACACCCGCAGGCCGACAGCATCAGGGCTACCAGAACGACGGCTACCCGCACAACGCCCAGCACGACGGTCAGCAGTACGGCCAGGCGTACGGCCAGGACACCGGCGGCACGACGCCGGCCGGTGGCCAGGCCTGGGGCCAGCCGTGGGGCCCCGACCGGCAGCAGGGTGCGGCCCAGCCGCCCGCGGCGGACTGGTCGGCGGCCGGGCCCACGGAGACGGCCTGGGGCACGCGGGAGGCGGCGCCGTCCGCGGCGTCCTGGCAGCAGGGCCCCGGCGCGGGCCCGCTGCCGCCGGAGGGCGCACAGCCCACGGCGTACGGCACCCAGAGTGCTCCGCTGCCGCCCGCGGCCCACGAGGGCGCCACCCAGTACCTGCCCTCGGTCCCGGCCGCGCCCGGCGGCGCCGAGGGCGCCACGCAGTTCCTGCCGCCCGTCGCCGTACCGCCCGCCACCCTGTCCCACGCGGACGAGGGGGCGACCCAGTACATACCGCCGGTCGGCCCGGGGGCGCTGCCGCCGGAGACGCCGGCCCCCGGGGCGCCGTCGGAGTCCACCCAGTACCTGGGCCACGCTCCGCTCCAGGGCGCCCACCCCGACGCCCAGGCCACCCAGTACATCCCGCCGGTGCCCGCGCAGCCGGACCCCGGGTTGTACGGCGGGGGCGGCGACCGGCAGCCGCCCGCCGAGTTCGACAACCTCTTCCGCACCGACGCGGGCGGCCCGGGCGGCGAGTACCCGGGAGCCACCCAGCAGCTGCCGCGCGTCCCGCAGCACGACTCCGGACCCGCCGCACCCGGCGGCTACCCCGGGCAGTACCAGCCCTCGTACGCGCCGCCCGCCGGTCCCGGCGGGGGACGGCGCGGGGCCCGGGACGACGACGGCGGCGGCCGGGGGGGCCGTGGCGGTTCACGGGTTCCGCTCATCGCCGCGGTCGGCATCGGCATCGTCGTGGTCGGCATCGGCGCGGGCGCGCTGCTCGCCGGCGGTGGGGGCGACGACAAGAAGGACGGCGGCTCGGCCGCCTCCGCCTCGGCCTCCGCGTCCGACGGGTCCACCTCCTCGGCCGCCGATCCGGCGAAGGCGCAGGCCGACGCCCTGGACAAGCTGCTGGCCGACAGCGGCAGCAGTCGGGCCACCGTGATCGCGGCGGTCGCCGACGTGAAGTCCTGCGACAACCTCGGCCAGGCGGCCTCCGACCTGCGGGACGCGGCCAAGCAGCGCACCGAGCTGGTCACCAGGCTGTCCGGGCTGTCCGTGGACAAACTGCCCGATCACGCCGGGCTGACCACCGCCCTGACCGATGCCTGGAAGGCGTCCGCGTCGGCCGACAACCACTACGCGGCCTGGGCCGACCAGACCGCGAACAACAAGAAGGCGTGCCGCAAGGGCCAGGCCCGGTCCACCGCGCAGACCCAGGCGGGCAACGCGGCGAGCGGCACGGCGAGCACGCAGAAGAAGAAGGCCGCGCAGCTGTGGAACACGATCGCGCGGAAGTACGGGCTGACCGAGCGCCAGTCGACCCAGCTGTGAGGTGAGGGAAGCGGGCCGGGATCTCCCGGCCCGCCCCGCCGTCCTCGTCAGCTCAGGTTCGCGTTCTCCAGTGTCCCGGTCACGTCGATGAAGCTCTTCCGGGCGGCCACCAGCCGCCCCTTCTTCACCAGCTGAAGGGTCACGTCGGCGTTGGTCAGGCGCGGGAAGCCGACGGCCGCGAGCCGGTCCTGGAAGCGCCACCGCAGGGTCGGGGTCAGACCACCGGTACCGATCTCGAGGCCGTCGTCCAGGGCCCGCCGCACGGTGTCGGCGCTCACCTCGCCGTCGGCCAGCGACTCGATGACCCGCTTGAACACGGTGTACGCGATCCAGGTGGTCTGCACTCCGGCGTCCGCGGGGTCGATGCGGTTGTCGGAGAAGGCCTGCTCGCTGATCACCTTCTTCATGCCGTCCCAGCGGGTGTCGCTCGCCACCGGGTACCAGCCGGTGATGTACGCCCCCTCGTACGGTCCGGAGGCGCCGCCGGTCGCGTCGATCACGGTCTGGTCGACACTGCCGAGCACGGTCGCGGTCCGCACCGCCGGGTAGCCCGAGCGATCACGCCGGAAGGAGTCCATGAAGGTGCTGGTGGCGTCGCCGAGCGCGGGCACCACACAGCCTCGGCCGCCCTGTCCGGATCCGTCACCGGTCGCCTCCAGAGCGCTCCTGGACTGCTCGGAGTACTCGGTGGCGTCGTCCGCGGCCAGCACGTCGGTCGTCTTCGCGTGCCCGCCCGCCGTCAGGCCCGAGTTGAGCAGTTCGGGCAGGGCGTCTCCCGCGATGTTGTCCGGGCGGACGAGGGCGACGGAGCCGCAGTTCTTGGCGAGTTCCTTGCCGAGGCCGGCCAGCAGCGCGGGCTGTCCGCCGTTGACGGGGTAGGCCAGGGGGCTGGTGAACTCGGCGTTGGTGACGCCGTAGCCACCTATGTAGGGGATGCCGGCGCCCTCGAGCGGCGGGAAGAACGACTCGGAGTACTGGCTGTAGGAGCCGACGACCGCGACGGCGTTCTCCTTGACGGCGCGCCGGGCGCACCTGGCGGCGGCGACGCTGTCGTTGTGCTCGTTACAGGTCAGTACCTTGAGCTTGCGGCCCCCGGCCAGGCCGCCGTGGGCGTTGATCCAGCGGGCGTAGGCCTGGGCGAAGGCCGGCATTCCGGGCTTGTTGGTCGCCGCGGTGTCCTGGGGCGCCCAGGTCATGACGGTGATCGGGTCGTCCCCCGAACCTCCCGCGGTGCCGGGGACGACTCCGCAGCCCGCCACGAGCGACGCACACGCCACCAAGAGGCCCGCGGCACGGCGAACCACTCTGGCGCGTGGGCTGGTGCCGGGAAGAAGTGTGATGCGCGTGTGTCGACTGCCAGTCATAGATCCGCACGATTCCGCCACATAAAAAACCAGGGAGTGACCTCCGGTCAACGCGAGGTGACTTCAAGGTGAATTACGGGGGGTGGCGATCGGCTTGTGAGAAGGAACGTACGATCGATGACCGTGCAAGGTTCGGAGAACTCTTCCCGTCGCGGCCGTCGCTCCCCCACCATGGGCGACATGCCACTGAACGACATGCCCTGGTGGCGCTGGCGCAGCAATGTGCGCTCCGCGCTGCACATGCTCTCCGATCCGGTGTTCCAGCAGAACGTCTGGCTGGCCGGCGTGGACGGATACGGCGACGTCACCGACGCGGTGTACCGCCTGGTCGAGGACACCTGGCTGGACAGCTGGTCCGCCGAGAAGTACGTCGGCACGATCTTCCGCGACTCGCAGGAGGCGGCGCTCGTCGACACCGCCGTCCTGCGGGTGCTGCGGATCATGCACCAGGTCGGCCCGGACGCGCCCGTCTCCGCGTATGTCGACCACGAGGCGTGGCCGGAGGCGATACGGGCGGCGCGGGACGCGCACGTACGCCTCGCGGTGAGCGACGGTGACGACCCGGATGCGCCCCCGCGCACGCTCGAGCTGCTGCGGATCATGACGCGGTCCGCCTGACGGACGAGCGTTCCGCCTGGCGGACGACGTTCCGCCGGGGCCGGGCGGATATGGGACGCTGTCCTGCATGAGTGAGCAGTCCACCCGAGCCGCGGCGCCGGCCGATCAGTACGTCCTCACCCTGTCCTGCCCTGACAAGAAGGGCATCGTGCACGCCGTGTCGAGTTATCTCTTCATGACCGGCTGCAACATCGAGGACAGCCAGCAGTTCGGGGACCACGACACGGGTCTGTTCTTCATGCGCGTCCACTTCTCGGCCGAGGCGCCGGTGACCGTGGACAAGCTGCGGGCCAGCTTCGCCGCGATCGGTGACTCCTTCCGCATGGACTGGCAGATCCACCGGGCCGAGGAGCGGATGCGGGTCGTCCTGCTGGTGAGCAAGTTCGGACACTGCCTGAACGACCTGCTGTTCCGGGCGAGCATCGGCGCGCTGCCGGTGGAGATCGCGGCCGTGGTGTCCAACCACACCGACTTCGCCGAGCTCGTGGGCTCGTACGACATTCCCTTCCACCACATTCCGGTGACGAAGGACACCAAGGCCGAGGCGGAGGCCCGGTTCCTGGAGCTGGTGCGCGAGCAGGACGTCGAGCTCGTCGTCCTCGCCCGCTACATGCAGGTGCTGTCCGACGACCTGTGCAAGCAGCTCAGCGGGCGGATCATCAACATCCACCACTCCTTCCTGCCGAGCTTCAAGGGCGCGAAGCCGTATCACCAGGCGCATGCGCGCGGGGTGAAGCTGATCGGCGCGACGGCGCACTACGTGACCGCCGACCTGGACGAGGGGCCGATCATCGAGCAGGAGGTCGAGCGGGTCGGTCACGACGTCACGCCGGACCAGCTCGTCGCGATCGGGCGGGACGTGGAGTGCCAGGCGCTGGCGCGGGCCGTGAAGTGGCACGCGGAGCGCCGGATCCTGCTGAACGGCCGGCGGACGGTCGTCTTCGCGTAGCCGGACGGCCCACCCGCGGGCGGGCCGTCCGGGGCGCCGACGGGCTACAGGCGACTCAACGACGCCGTCGCCAACAGCACGTCCCTGATCGCCGCACGGTCCCCGACCTGCCCCGCGGCCGCCTCCTCCGGCGGCACGTGCCCCGCCGCGAGCCGGCAGAACTCCACGCCGTCGAGCGCGACATGGGCCACCTCGTGGTGGGCGGAGCCCACCGCCGCCGGGGAGTCCAGCGGGATCAGCCACTCCCCGCCGCCGAGCCCCTCGATCTCCAGCCGCAGACTGCGCCCTGGCTCGCCGGCCGGTACGAGGTGCCGCTCCGGGCCGGGCGCGGCGAGTCCGGCGCGACGGCGCGCGGCCAGCGCGAGCGGCAGCATCCGGGCCGCGAGGTCGATCATGCGGTGCATATGGCGCGGGGACGGCGGGTCGTACGGGTAGTCCACCGCCTCCGCGATGTCCTCCCCGTGCACCCAGCACTCGAACGCACGGTCCAGCATCGCGTCCCGCAGCGGCAGTACGACCTCGTCGTCGCCGTCGCCGCCGTAGGACACCGCCAGCTTCCCGGAGCCCCCGCCGGTGAAGGACACCATCCGTACGATGCCGTGGCTCTGCTCCCGCCACGGGGTGCGTACGGAGCGGGTGGGCGGGAAGTGGGACGTACGCCAGTACGCCTCCGTGCGGCCGCCCGGTGACGGGACCGTGCCGGCCGGAAGGTGCGCCAGCGGATCCTCGAGACCGAGCGCGAGCGCGACGAGGCCGTCGACCGCCAGCAGATGCGCGATGACCCCGGCGACCGTCGTACGGCGGCTGGCCGCGGCGACCCCGTCGAACCAGCGCAGCCGCACGGGCGCGTGCCACTCGGCGTCCCCGAAGTCCTGGAGCAGCGCGTCGAGCCGGGCGGTCTCGGCGTCGTACGCGTGGGCCCAGTCGGGCACCGGGATGCGTGGCGGCCGCCGGTCGAGACAGCCGGCCAGGACCCGGGTGCGCAGCCCCGGGTCCAGGTCCAGCGGCTCGGGCGGGTGCAGCAGGCCGACCGCCTCGCGCAGCCGCCGTGCCTCGTCCGCGCAGGAGCCGCAGTCGCCCAGGTGCTCCTCGACGGCCGCCGTCTCCGCGGCCGAGCAGGCCGCCAGTGCCCAGGCACCCAGCAGTGACTTCAGGACCGGGTGCTCCAGCGCGAGCGGCGCGGGGTCCGGGGCGGGGGCGGCCGATTCGGTCCTGTCCTCTCTGCCCTCCCTGCCGTCGTAGCGCCCGTGCCTGTCGTGCTCGTCGTGCTCGTCGTCGTGGGTCTCGAAGCGGTCCACCCCGGTCACGCCGCACCTCCGTATTCGGGTGGTGCCCCGGGCGCGCCGGCGTCGTGGGCTGTGGACAGCAGTTGCAGGCCCAGACGCAGTCGGCGGCGGGCCTCGTCCTCGGTGACGCCGAGGTCGGCGGCGGTCTGGCGGTAGTCGCGGCGCTGGAAGTACGCGCGGTCCAGGGCGGCCCGCAGCGGGGTCGGCATGGACTGGACGATGTAGTCGGCGCGGGCGGCGACCGAGGCGTGGCGCACCCTGAGCTCCAGCTCCTCGGGGGTTCCGTGGGCGCCGTCGGCCAGGGCCGCGGTCCCGGTGGCGCGCAGCCGCTGCACGGCCAGGCGGTGGGTCAGGGCGGCCATCCAGGTGCGCAGGGGCCCCTTCTTCGGGTCGTAGGCGTCCGGATGCTCCCAGACATGGGCGAACACCTCGCGGGTGATGCCGTCGGCCGCCTGGTCGTCTTCGAGCACGCGGTGCGCGAGACCGTGCACGAGCGATGCGAATCGGTCGTAGAGCTCGCCGAGGGCGGCCGCCTCACCGCGTGCGAGCCGCTGCTGCATCTTGCGGTCCCAGCGGGGCGGTGCGTCCCTTTTCGCCATCAGGCCCCCTCACCGGTCCGTCCCTGAGTCCAGCGTGCGCCCACTGTCTCCTCGAATGTAGTCGGCACGTCCGACAGCGCACGCCCCTTTGTTGCAATGTGCGCCCCCCCGATGAGTCGTGGGTGGTAAGAGACCGTGGAAGGGCCTGGGTACGGAGCTCCCGATCGCTCGGCTACCCCCGTACCGGGCGATCAGACACGATCGAACAGGATCGAAGCCGACTGAAACAAGCCTTCTCCGGTCGGTTTCTGTTTCTTGGTAGGCGTTTCAGGGAACAGCCCGCTGGGCAGCCGCGCTGCAAGGAAGCGAAGGAGTTGCTTCCGTTTGGCGAGCGAAGGGCGTGGTGGTGGCGATCAAAGTGACCGACGGCGAGCGCGGCGACTGGGCCGTGCTCCAGGTGTCGGGCGAACTCGACCTGGTGACCTCGCCCACGCTGCGGCAGCGGGTGCACGACGTGGTGGCCGAGGGCCGGCACAGCCTCGTCCTCGATCTGTCCGAGGTGTACTTCTGCGACTCCAGCGGCGTCGGCGTGCTCATCGCCGCCCGCCGCCTGCTGCGTTCCTGCCAGGGCCGGCTGCGGCTGGTCCTGCCCGCCCAGGGCGCGGTCGAGGGCTCCCACGTCAACCGGGTCTTCGGCGCGCTGGGCGTCCGCCGCCTGTTCGACGTCCATCCGGACCTCGCCACGGCGGTCACCGAGGAGTCCCGCCCGCTGTCGGCGTGAGCCTTGTTCCGGTGCCACGCCGTTGTCCTGGAATTTCCCCGGTCTTGGCACAAGCGTCGATTTCACCCTCCCGGACGGCCCCCGGCGTCGTACGCTCCAGATCAGATGCATCCCGACGTGACGTGAGGCGGGCCGAGAAGACATGGTCAGCAGCGAGTACGAGCTCAGGATCGCGGCCCGGTTCGCGGTCTTCGACCAGGACGGCAACGGCTACATCGACCGCGAGGACTTCAACACGGCCGCCAAGGCGCTGCTCGTGGAGTTCGGCACGGCGGCGCGCTCCGACAAGGGCCAGGCACTGTACGCGGGCGCCGAGGCGTTCTGGCAGGGCATGGCCGGAATGGCGGACCGGGACGGAGACCAGCGCATCACCCGGGAGGAGTTCGTGAACGGCGCGGTCAAGCGCCTGCGCGACAACCCCGACCGGTTCGGCGAGATCGCCCGCCCCTTCCTGCACGCGGCCCTGGACCTGGCGGCCGGCCCGGACGGCACGGCCACCGTCGCGGACGCCGCGCGCGTGCTCACGATGCTGGGCGTGCCCGAGGACGTCGCGCGCCCGGCGGCCGCCACGCTCGACACCGACGGTGACGGCCGGGTCGGCGAGGCGGAGATCGTGCCCGCCTTCGCCCGCTACTTCACCGTCCCCGAATAACGCTCCCTGAGCCGGTACTTCAGCACCTTCCGCAGGGTCTCGTTGCGCGGCAGGGCGTCCACCACCTCCAGCTGCTCCGGCAGCTTGTGGACCGACAGCCCTTCCGCGCGCAGGTACGACGTCACCGCCTCCAGGGTCAACTCGCCGGCGCCCGACGGCTGTTCGACGACCGCGCAGACCCGCTCCCCACGCTCGGCGTCGGGCAGCCCGACGACCGCCACGTCACCGACGTCCGGGTGCCGGTGCAGCAGGTCCTCGATCTCCTTCGCCGAGATGTTCTCGCCCTTGCGGATGATGACGTCCTTGAGGCGGCCGGTGAGGACCAGGTGCCCGCTGTCGGTGACATGCCCGAGGTCGCCGGTGCGCAGGAACCCGTCCCGGTCGAAGGCCAGCGCCGTCTGCGCCGGGTCCAGGTACCCCTGGCACACCGCCTCCCCCTTCAGCCGCACCTCCCCGTCGACGATCCGGATCTCCATCCCCGCCGGCGGCCGCCCCTCCGTCGTCGCCAGGTTCTCCGCCGTGTCGTCCGGCGCCCCCATGGTGATCATCGGCACCTCGGTCATGCCGTAGCCGTGGGTGAGCTGCACCCCCATCTCCCGTACGACGCGGTGGTAGACCTCGGGCGGCTTCGGCGCCCCGCCGCCCGCCAGCAGCCGCAACGTCGGGACGACCTTCTCGCCCGGGTGTCTGCGCTGCTCGGCGAGGAACATCGAGTAGAACGCCGTCGAGCCGCCCGCCACCGTCACCCCGTGCCTGCGGTAGTCCGCCAGCGCGTCCGGCAGCGCGAACTGCTCGAACATCACCGCGGGGAAGCCGTACAGCAGCAGCATCACCGTGTAGTCGGGGCCGGCGATGTGCGCGTAGGGGAAGGCCATGGAGCCGACGTCGTCCGCCGACAGCCGCAGTGCGTGGGCGAGGCAGGAGCCGCCCGCGATCAGGGAACGGTCCGTGTGCAGCACGCCCTTGGGGTCGGACGTGGTGCCGGAGGTCCAGTAGATCCAGCGCACCGAGGTGCCGTCGGCGGGCGGCGGGGGCAGGACGCGGGGGTCGCCGTCGGGCAGGTCGCCGTCGTCGTACGCCTCGAAGATCCCCTTCGCGCCCAGCCGCCGTGCCAGCTCCGTGTGGTCGAAGCCCCGCCACGTTCCCGGCACGGCGAAGAACTCCGCCCTGGACTCGCGCAGCGCGAAGCCGACCTCCCGGTCCCGGTAGAAGGGGATGACCGGCGTCTGTACGGCGCCCAGGCGGGCCAGGGCGAAGGACAGCAGGGCGGTCTCGATGCGGGTGGGCAGCTGCCAGGCGACCACCGTGCCGGGGCGTACGCCCATCCCGTGCAGCCCGGCCGCCACCCGCTCGGCCCGGTCGCGCAGCTCTCCGAAGGTCAGCGATCGGTCGTCCTGGAGGAGGACGGGGCGGTCGGGGGTGAGACCGGCCCGGCGGTCCACCAGTTCCCAGAGGGTGCGGGCGGAGCTCAGGGCGTGTGCGGTGTCGTTCACTTCGGCCCCCTGGTGTAGCTGACGGACAGTCAGATCGTGGGCAGAGCGTAGGGCCGGGCGCCTTGTCGGTCCAGGGGTGCGCGGCTAGCCTGCTCGTGCGGCGCGAATCTGACGGACTATCAGATGGGTGGCGTATGGACCTCTCCTGCACGCCCGAGGAGGAGGAGTTCCGCGCGGGGCTGCGGGAGTGGCTCGCGCGGGTGCTCCCGACCCTGCCGGCGAAGCCGTCAGCCGACGACTGGCCGGGTCGCCGGGCCTACGACCTCGGCTGGCAGCGGATGCTCCACGACGCCGGGTACGCGGGGCTGCACTGGCCCGTCGACGCGGGCGGCCGGGGTGCCACGCCGACCCAGCACCTGATCTTCCTGGAGGAGACCGAGCGGGCGGGCGCCCCCTACGTGGGGGCCGGTTTCGTCGGGCTGCTGCACGCGGGGCCGACCATCGCCGCCGAGGGGACGGCCGAGCAGCGGGCGCGCTGGCTGCCGCCGGTGCTGCGCGGCGAGGAGGTCTGGTGCCAGGGCTTCAGTGAACCGGACGCCGGATCGGACCTGGCCGCGTTGCGCACGCGCGCGTGGCGGGACGGCGACGACTACGTGGTGAGCGGTTCCAAGATCTGGACCTCCCACGCCGAAGTCGCCGACTGGTGCGAACTGTTGGTGCGGACCGACCCGTCGGCACCCAAGCACCGGGGGATCAGCTGGCTGGCCCTCCCGATGGACGCGCCGGGCGTCACCGTACGGCCGTTGCGGACGCTCGCCGGGTCCGCCGAGTTCGCCGAGGTGTTCCTCGACGAGGTGCGGGTGCCGGTCGCCAATCGGGTCGGGGCGGAGAACGACGGCTGGCGGGTGACGATGGTGACCCTGTCCTTCGAGCGCGGCACGGCGTTCGTGGGCGAGGTGGTGGCGTGCCGGCGCGTGCTGGACGAACTCGCCCGCGAGGCGCGCGGGAACGGCCGCTGGGACGACCCGGGCGTGCGGCGCAGGCTGGGCGTGCTCAACGCCGAGTTCCGCGCGCTGTGGCGGCTGACGCAGTGGAACGTGAGCGAGGCGGAGGCCGCGGGCGGCGGGGTGCCCGGCGTCGGGGGTTCGGTCTTCAAACTGAGGTACTCGCACGCGCGTCAGGAGCTCTACGACACCGCGGCCGAGGTCCTGGGCGCCGAGTCGCTCGACCTCGACCGGCCGTGGGTGCTGGACCGGCTGTCCTCGCTGTCGTACACCATCGCGGCCGGGACCTCGCAGATCCAGCGCAACATCGTGGCCGAGCGGATCCTCGGGCTGCCGAAGGGACGGTGACTCTGCGCGATGCGTTTTCGACTCACGGAGGACCAGCGGGTGTTGCGGACCGGCGTACGTGACCTGCTGGCCCGGCGTTTCGACCGCGAGGCGCTGCGGGCGGCCGTGTCGCGGCCCGACCTGGACCGGAAGCTGTGGCGGGAGTTGGGTGCTGCGGGGTTCTTCGCGCTACGGGTTCCCGAGGCGGACGGCGGGGTCGGACTGGGGCTGCCCGAAGCGGTGTTGGCGTTCGAGGAGGCGGGCCGGGTCCTGCTGCCGGGTCCCCTGGTGGCCACCCACCTCGCGGCGGGCACGGTGCCGGGCGCGGCGGCCGGCGAGGCCGTGGTGACGGCCGTGGACGGCGGCCTCGTGGAGTGGCTGGCGGAGGCGGACGTGGTGCGCGGCGACGCCACCGGCGCCGTACCGCTGACGTCGGTGGACCCGCTGACCCCCCTGCACCGGGTGCCCGCGCGTACCGCCCCGGACGCGACCGCCGCCCCCGCCCTCGGGCAACCCGCTCCCGGTCCCGTCCCGGATCCCGTCGCCGCGCTCCTCACCGCCGCCGAACAGCTCGGCACGGCCACGCGCGCGTGCGAGCTGGCGGTGGAACACGCCCGGACACGTGAGCAGTTCGGCCGGCCGATCGGCGCCTTCCAGGCGGTCAAGCACCTGTGCGCGCAGCTTCTGGTGCGGGCGGAGGTGGCCCGCGCGGCGGTCTACGCGGCCGCGGTCACCGCCGACCCGGTCGACATCGCCGCGGCCCGGCTGCTCGCCGACGAGGCGGCCGTGCGCGGCGCCCGTGACTGCCTTCAGGTGCACGGCGGCATGGGCTTCACCTGGGAGTCCGAGGTGCATCTGCACCTGAAGCGGTCGTGGGTGCGGGCGCGGCGGGCGGGCGGCGGCACGGAGGGTGCGGAGCTGCTCGCGGCCGACCTGGCCGCCGGTCCCGGCTAGGGCCCCGGGTGGTGGGCCGCGGACGGCGTACGTGTCGCCGATCGTGGCACCGGGGAACTACGGAGCGTTGATATCGGGTTGTGTCCTGTGCGGGGCTCGTCACGGCCCGGAGTCGGCACCCCGCTCCGGTACCTTGTGTGAGATGCGAGTGGTTCTGGGTACGAGCCATGCCGGTGTTGCCCCAGGGGCGGCCCGACCGGCGGTGCGCGTCGCTGTTCGCGGGACGGCGGGGGCCTGTTTCAGGCCACGTTTCCCGGCCTGTTCGACTCCCCGCGGTACGGGTCGCACAGTATGCCGGACGAGTACTCCTTGGCGCTGGAATATGCCCGAAGCGCTTGTTGGGGTGACTGTACGTCAACCAAGCTGTCCTACAAGGGATTCACGTTCCGTGATCCTGGCCCCGGCCATTGTCCTGGCCATGCTGAAAATGGCTACGATCGTGGCCCTCGTCATGGCCCTCGTCGAGGCGCTCGCGTGGCGCGAGGCCATGTGTCCGCCGGTTCGGATGGTGTGAGCGGTGCAGGTGCTACAAGTGCAGCTGGAGGTCCGGCCCGACCCCGCCGAGGTGGGGCGCGCCCGCAGGTGGGCCCGTTCGCGGCTCGCCGGGTCCGGCATAGAGGCCGACGAACCGCTCGCCGAGACCCTCGTGCTCCTCGTCTCCGAGCTGGTCACCAACGCGGTGGTGCACACCGGCTGTCCGGCCGTGCTGCGCCTGTCGCTGGCCGCCGTGGCGGCGGAGGTGGCCACCGTCCGCCTGGAGGTGGCCGACGCCAGCGACCGGGCCCCGGTGCCCCGGTGCGCCGACGGCGACGCGACCGGCGGCCGGGGTCTGGCCCTCGTCGACGGTCTCGCCGACCGCTGGGGCTGGAGCCCCGAGGGCGCGGGCAAGCGCATCTGGTGCGAACTGGACCGGTGCGAGCGGCCCGAGGCGTCCGCGTCGGGCTGTGGCGGTACGGCGTCGGCGTACGAGGGACTGGTGTACGGGGCGTACGAAGCCGTGTGACCGCTCCCGTGACGCGTGCGGTTGACGGGCGCACGCGTACCGGAACGTCGTCACCCCTGGTGCACGGGTGCGGAAAGCGCTGTCGTCCGGTGAGGGCCGGGACGTCGTGCGCCCGGACGTGCTTCCGTGCGCGCCCGTGGCACATCAGGTCATAAGTAATAAATCCCCGATCGGGTGTTGACGCGGCGTGTCCGTTTGATCACGCTTGTGGCTAGCGATTCGCCGCGAGGGGACGGCGAGGGCCTCGGTGACGGGGGCCCTCGGCGAGTGTGGGTCGTGAATTCGGCGTCGTTCCTCTCGGGCCGAGAGGGACCGGGGCGGGTGCGCCGGAGTGGGCCGGCGGCGCGCGGTGCCGTGCTCGGGGCGGGCAGCGGCGCGCCGCCGGCCGAACTCGTCCGGCGGGCCCGGCCCGCCTACAGGATCGCCACCGGCGCCACCGGAGCCCCTGTCGCGCCGACGAACGGCTCGGGCGTCGCCGACAGCAGGAACGCGTAGCGCCCTTCTTGTCCACAGGCTGTGGACAACTTTTCGAGATTCCAGTTCTGGCCCTGGAGCATGCCCATCTCCACCAGGTCGAGCGCGTGCACGGGCAGCCAGAGATCCTCGATCTCGGGCGGGAATATCTCGAAGGTGAGGGTGTCGTTCGCGACCGCCGCGACATCGCGCGCGTGGAACCACTCCGGTGTGCGGACGGACAGCCCCGGTGACGGATGGGCGTACGCGTGCCGGTCGCCCGCGAGACACGCCTGGATCTGCCCGGTCCGCACGAGTACCACGTCACCGGCGCGCACGCGCGTGCCGGCCAGGTCCTCCGCGGCGTCCAGGTCCTCCGGGGTCACGGCGTGCCCGCCGTCGAGCCGTTCGACGCCCCGCGCGCGTGCCACGTCGAGCAGCACCCCGCGCGAGACGAGGTGCCGCGCCTTGTCGATGCCGCCGAACGCGGCGCCGCCGTGCGCGGTGACGGTGCCGGCCGGGCGGCCGTTGTAGAGCCTGCCCGAGTGCGAGACGTGCGGCAGCGCGTCCCAGTGGGTGGCGGCCTGGAGCCCCATGGTCACGGCGTCGTCGCTGCACGCCACCGTCCCCGGCCCGAAGATCTCCTGGTTGATCTGCACCATGGTGTGCAGCGGATTGACGCGCCCCGGGATCATCCCGGTCTGCACGCCGTCCTGCTGGAGGGGGAGGGCGAGGGGGACGCGGCGACCGGAGCGCACGCTCGCGGCCGCCTCCCGGACGACCTCGTCGGTGATCAGGTTGAGGGTGCCGATCTCGTCGTCGGCTCCCCAGCGCCCCCAGTTGTTGACGCGCTTGGCGATCTCATGGAACTCGTCCGGCAGCGACATGGGTCCTCCCCGGGGCTTGTCTCCAGGTATCCGACGGGTCATAAAATCTAACGGTCCGTCAGATAACGCGGGAAGGGGCCGGTCGTGGGGAACTTCTTGGCAGGCAAGGTCGTCGCCGTGACGGGCGCCGGACGCGGCATCGGCCGGGCGGTGGCGCTGGCGGCGGCGGCCGAGGGCGCGCGGGTCGTCGTCAACGACCACGGTGTCTCCGTCGACGGGGCCTCACCCACCAGCGAGGTCGCCGAGGCGGTGGTCAAGGAGATCGAGGCCGCGGGCGCGGAGGCGGTCGCGGTGGCCGACGACATCTCCACCATGGCGGGCGGGCAGCGCCTGGTGGACACGGCCGTGTCGGCGTACGGCCGGCTGGACGGCGTGGTCTGCGTGGCCGGCATCCTGCGCGAGCGGATGCTGTTCAACATGTCCGAGCAGGAGTGGGACCCGGTGGTGGCCACCCATCTCAAGGGCACGTTCACCGTGTTCCGGGCGGCCTCCGCGGTGATGCGCGCACAGCGCTCGGGCACCCTGATCGGCTTCACCAGCGGCAATCACCAGGGCTCCGTCTCGCAGGCCAACTACAGCGCCGCGAAGGGCGGTGTCATCTCCCTGGTGCGCAGCGCCGCGCTGGGCCTGCACAAGTACGGGGTGAGCGCCAACGCGGTGGCTCCGGTGGCCCGTACGAGGATGTCGGCGAACGTCCCGACGGAGCTGACGGAGATCGGTGACCCGGAGGACGTGGCCGCGCTCGTGGTCTATCTGCTGTCCGACCGGGCGAAGGAACAGCGGATCACCGGACAGGTGTACACGATCGCCGGTCCCAAGATCGCGGTGTGGGCCCAGCCGAGGGAACTGCGGGCCGCGTACGCCGACGGCTCCTGGACCCCGGAGCGGATCGCGGACTTCCTGCCGGGGACGGTGGGGACGGATCCCATGCCGCTGCTGGAGCGGCTGGAGGCGATGGAACGGGCGGCGCGGGACGGCGCCCGGCCGAACGCCTGACGGAGAGCGCTCCGGCGGCGTCCCGTCCGGGTCCCCTCGGCGTCCTGCCCGCGTTGCAGCCGTCCGCGCGTCCTGCCCGCGTCCCAGCCGTCCGCGCGTCCTGCCCGCGTCCCGTCCTAGCCCTGTCCGAGTCCCGTCCGAGTCCCGTCCGAGTCCCTTCCGAGGAGGTCACCGTGGAGTTCGGGTTCACACCGCAGGACGAGGTGTTCCGCGCGCGGGCGCGCGGCTGGCTCGCCGCGCACGCCGACGACGCCCAGGACCGCCGCACCTGGGAGCGCACCCTCGGCAAGGCGGGCTGGATCGGCCTCGGCTGGAACGAGGACGGCTACGGCAACCGCACCGCCACCCTCACCCAACAGGTCGCCTGGGCCGAGGAGTACGCCCGCTCGGGCGCACCCCCGCGCTCCGGGCACATCGGCGAGAACCTCCTCGCCCCCACCCTCCTCGCCCACGGCACCGACGAGCAGCGGTCCCGCTTCCTCCCCCCGATCGCCGCAGGCGACGAACTCTGGTGCCAGGGCTACAGCGAACCCGGCGCCGGCTCCGACCTGGCCGGCGTGCGCACCACGGCCGAGCGCGAGCCGGCGGGGACGTACTACCGGATCACGGGCCAGAAGATCTGGACGTCGCTCGCTCACGAGGCGGACTGGTGCTTCGTGCTGGCCCGCACCGAGCCCGGCTCGCGCCGGCACCACGGCCTGAGCTTCCTGCTCGTGCCCATGGACCAGCCGGGCCGCGTCGAGGTCCGCCCGATCCGCCAGCTGACCGGCACGAGCGAGTTCAACGAGGTGTTCTTCGACGGGGCACGCGCGCGCGTGCAGCACGTCGTCGGCGGCGAGGGCCGGGGCTGGCGGGTCGCCATGAGCCTGCTCGGCTTCGAGCGGGGCGTGTCGACCCTCGCCCAGCAGATCGGGTTCGCCGCGGAGCTGGGGCGCGTGCTGCGCGCGGCCGTGGAGACGGGCGCGGTGACCGATCCCGTCGTACGCGACCGGCTGGTGCGCCAGTGGGCCGAGCTGCGCACCATGCGCTGGAACGCCCTGCGCACGCTGGGGCGTTCCGGCGACCCGGGGGCGCCGAGCGTGGCCAAGCTGCTGTGGGCGGGCTGGCACCAGCGCCTCGGGGAGCTGGCGATGCTGGTGCGCGGCCCGGCGGCGGCCGTCGGCCCGGCCGGCTGGTCGCCCACGAATCCGTACGAACTCGACGCTCTCCAGCATCTGTTCCTGTTCTCCCGGGCCGACACGATCTACGGCGGCTCGGACCAGATCCAGCGCACGATCATCGCCGAGCGCGTGCTCGGCCTGCCCAGGGAGCCCAAGGGAGACGTGTGATGCGAGGCGTGATCTTCGACGGGAAGCAGGTCCGGGTCGTGGACGACCTGGCGGTACGGGACCCCGGTCCCGGTGAGGTGCTCGTGGCCGTCTCCGCGGCGGGCCTGTGCCACAGCGACCTGTCCGTGGTGGACGGGACCATCCCGTTCCCCGTGCCGGTGGTGCTGGGGCACGAGGGCGCGGGCGTCGTGGAGGCGGTGGGCGCGGGTGTCACCCATGTCGCGCCCGGCGACCACGTGGCCCTCTCGACGCTCGCGAACTGCGGTACGTGCGCGGAGTGCGACCGGGGCCGGCCGACGATGTGCCGGCAGGCGATCGGGCGGCCCGGGCGGCCGTTCTCCGAGGACGGCCGCCCGGTGTACCAGTTCGCCGCCAACTCGGCGTTCGCCGAGCGGACCGTGGTGAAGGCCGTGCAGGCCGTCCGTATCCCGAAGGACATCCCGATGCCGTCCGCCGCCCTGATCGGGTGCGGGGTGCTGACCGGACTGGGCGCGGTCCTCAACCGCGCGCGCGTGGACCGCGGGGACAGCGTGCTGGTGATCGGCACGGGCGGGATCGGCCTCAACGTCATCCAGGGCGCCCGGATCGCGGGCGCGCTGCGGATCGTGGCGGTGGACGCGAACCCCGACAAGGAGGCCGTGGCCCGGCAGTTCGGCGCGACCGACTTCCTGACCTCCACGAAGGGCGTGAAGGACGTGCTGCCGACCGGCGCGGACCACGCCTTCGAGTGCGTCGGCCGGGTCGAGCTGATCCGCGAGGCGATCGACCTGCTGGACCGGCACGGCCAGGCGGTCCTGCTCGGTGTGCCCCCGGCGACGGCGGAGGCGTCCTTCCGGGTCTCCACCCTCTTCCTGGACAAGGCGATCCTCGGCTGCCGCTACGGCTCCTCCCGCCCCCAGCGCGACATCGCGCTCTACGCCGAGCTGTACCGGCAGGGCCGACTGCTGCTGGACGAACTGGTGACGGCGACCTACCCGGTCGAGGACTTCGAGAAGGCGCGGGCCGACGCCGCGGCGGGGCGGGTGGCGAGGGGCGTGCTGACCTTCTGACCCGCGGTCGGGCGCGATGCTCACCCGCGCCCTGTCCCTGCGCGAGGCGCTGCGGCCGGGCGCCCTGGCCGTGGGTTACTCCGTCATGTACGCGGCGGCCGGGGCGGGTGACGCGGGGACGGCCTCACTGGCCGGCGCCCCGCTGAAGGCGGAGGCGCCGTCCATGGCCGTCCTGGCCGCGGTGGGCCTGACCCTGTTGCTGACCGGGCTCGGCCGGTGGGGCGAGCTGCGACGCGCGCGCCGGTCGGCGCCGGGCGCCGACGACGCCGTGCCGCTCGTCGTCACCGACCGGGCCGCTCCCGACCCGGAACGTCCGCCGATACGCCGTGGGGGTGACCCCGAGAGCCGCCTGTAGGTGCTGCCGCATCGACTGGGCCGTGCCGAAGCCCGCGTCCCGGGCCACCTGGTCGACGGAGAGATCGGTGGACTCCAGCAGGTGCCGGGCCCGTTCGACGCGCTGCCGGGTGAGCCACTGGCCCGGGCTGACGCCGACCTCCTCGCGGAAGCGGCGGGTGAAGCTGCGTACGGACAGGGACTCCTGGGCGGCCATGTCACGCAGTTGGAGCGGCTCGTGGAGGCGGCCGAGGGCCCAGGCGCGGGCCGCGGCCGTGCCGGCCACCTGCGGGTCGGGCACGGGCCGGTCGATGTACTGCGCCTGCCCGCCGTCCCGGTGCGGCGGTACGACGGTGTGGCGGGCCACCTCGTTGGCGACGGCGGTGCCGTGGTCGCGGCGGACGATGTGCAGGCACAGGTCGATCCCGGCCGCGACGCCCGCCGAGGTCAGCACGTCGCCGTCGTCGATGAACAGCACGCCCGCGTCGATCCTGATCCGGGGGAAGAGGCGCTGGAAGTGCTCGGCGTCGGCCCAGTGCGTGGTCGCCGGGCGGCCGTCGAGGTGGCCGGCCGCGGCCAGCACGTACACCCCGGTGCAGATGGAGGCGAGCCGGGTGCCGGGCCGGATGTGCGCGAGCGCGGCGGCCAGTTCGTCGGTCAGCACGCCCTTCTCGAAGACCGGACCGAGCTCGTACGACGCCGGGACGAGGACCGTGTCGGCGGTGGCCAGGGCTTCCGGGCCGTGGGCGACCTGGACGGCGAAGTCGGCGTCGGTCTGCACCGGGCCCGGCGGCCGGACGGAGCAGGTGACGACCTCGTACAGAGGGCGCCCCTCGGCGTCCTTCGGACGGCCGAAGATCCGGTGCGGGATGCCCAGTTCGAAGGGGAGGACCCCGTCGAGGGCGAGCACGACGACGCGGTGGGGACGGAGCGCACGCTCACGGGTCATGGCCCGATCCTAACGAATGCTGTCCTTCGGGCCACTCGTTCCGGATGCTTCGGTAGCGCAAGCTCTATGTCGTGCCCCAGACAACCGCAGCCGCAGCCGCCGGGACAAAAGCCCCGTCCATCCACCGGCCCCGTATCCACCGCGCCTGGTTCGTCGCCGCGGTCACCTTCGTCACGATCATCGGCGCGGCGGCCTTCCGCTCCCTGCCCGGCCTGCTCATCGACCCGCTGCACCAGGACTTCGGCTGGTCGCGCGGCACGGTCGGCGCCGCCGTCTCCGTCAACCTCGCCCTGTACGGGCTCACCGCGCCCTTCGCCGCCGCGCTGATGGACCGCTTCGGCATCCGGCGGGTGGTCGCGGTCGCCCTGACGGTGATAGCGATCGGCTCCGGACTGACGGTGTGGATGACCGCGGCCTGGCAGCTGCTGCTGTGCTGGGGGCTGCTGGTGGGCCTCGGTTCGGGTTCGATGGCGCTGGCGTTCGCGGCGACGGTCACCAACCGCTGGTTCACCACCCGCAGGGGTCTGGTGACCGGCATCCTGACCGCGGCCTCGGCCTCCGGCCAGCTGATCTTCCTGCCGCTGTTGTCCTGGATCGTGGAGCGGCACGACTGGCGCCCGGCGGCCGTCACGGTGGCCCTCGCGGCGCTCGCGGTGGTCCCCTTCGTCTGGCTGCTGCTGCGGGACCATCCGGCGGACGTGGGACAGAAGCCTTACGGGTCCGAGGAGTTCGTGCCGAAGCCCGAGCCGGTGCCCGGTGCCGCCCGCCGGGCCGTGACCGTCCTGTTCTCGGCGGTCCGTACCGGCCCCTTCTGGCTGCTGGCCGGCACCTTCGCGATCTGCGGCGCCTCGACCAACGGCCTGATCCAGACCCACTTCGTGCCCGCCGCGCACGACCACGACATGCCCATCACGGCGGCGGCCTCGCTGCTGGCGGTCATCGGCGTGTTCGACGTGGTCGGCACGGTCGCCTCGGGCTGGTTCACCGACCGCTTCGAACCGCGCCGCCTGCTGGCCGTGTACTACGCGCTGCGGGGCGTCTCGCTCCTCTTCCTGCCGATGCTGCTGGCGTCCAGCGTGCACCCCCCGATGATCTTCTTCATCGTCTTCTACGGCCTCGACTGGGTCGCCACAGTGCCGCCCACCCTGGCGCTGTGCCGGGAGCAGTACGGCGACGACAGCGCCATCGTCTTCGGCTGGGTCCTCGCCTCCCACCAGGTCGGCGCCGCGCTCGTCGCCTTCCTGGGCGGGGTCGTCCGGGACGTCTTCGGTTCGTACGACATGGTCTGGTACGCGGCGGGCGCGCTGTGCGCGGCGGCGGCGCTGATGGCGCTGGTGATCAGGCGGCGGCCGGTGCCGGCGACGATGACGCCGGTGGTGCCCGCCTGACGGTCAGCGGTCCTCGCGGAGCCGCGCGAAGCGCCCCCGGTGGAAGACGAGCGGGGCACCGTCGCCCTCGTCCGCGCCGAGGGCGTCCACCCGTCCCACCACGATGAGGTGGTCGCCGCCGGTGTGCACGGCGTGGACGGTGCAGTCGATCCAGGCGAGGGCCCCGGTCAGGCGTGGCGCCCCGGAGACCGGGGCCGGTTCGTGCCCGACCCCCGCGAACTTGTCCGCGCCGCTGACCGCGAAGGCGCGGCACAGCTCGCCCTGGCGTTCGGCCAGGACGTTGACGCAGAAGACGCCGGCCCGTGCGATGCGCGGCCAGGTCGTCGACGTACGGCCGACCATGAACGCGACGAGGGGCGGGTCCAGGGAGAGCGAGGAGAAGGACTGGCAGGCGAAGCCGGCGGGGGAGTGCTCGCCGTCGGCGGGCGGTGCCGTCACGACGGTGACGCCCGTGGCGAAGGTCCCCAGCACCCGCCGGAACTCGCCCTGGTCCAGCGGCGCCCGCTCGTCCTCGCCGACACACCGCAGCTCGGGGCGCGGCAGCGGCTCGACGGGTACCGGCGACGGAGCCCCGGCCGACCTGAGGTAACGGACGGCGGCTGCCGCCATCCCTGCGTGTCCCATCACGTTCACCATTGAAACTGACGGAGCGTCAGATAGGAAGGGGTGTGCCGGACGCCGGGCCGCCCGGGCGTCAGCGGCCCCCGAACTCCGGCGCGCGCCGCTCGACGAAGCTCCGCACGCCCTCCCGCGCGTCCGCCGTCCCCATGTTGATCTCCTGTGCGGCGGCCTCCGCGGCGAAGGCGGTGGCGCGGTCGGACTCGAGCGAGGCGTTGACGAGCTGTTTGGTGAGGGCGAGGGCGCGGGTCGGTCCGGTGGCGAGGCGCTCCGCCCACGCGCGGGCCGTCCGGGCCAGCTCGGCGTCCGGGACGACCCGGTTGACCAGGCCCAGACGCTCGGCGTCCGGCGCGGTGAGGGCGTCGCCGAAGAACATCAGCTCCTTGGCCCGCCGGGGGCCGACCAGCCGGGGGAGGAGATAGGCCCCGCCGCCGTCGGGGACCAGTCCGCGCCGCACGAACACCTCGATGAACCGGGCGGACTCCGCTGCCAGCACGAGGTCGCAGGCGAGGGCGAGATGGGCGCCTAGGCCGGCCGCCGTGCCGTTCACGGCGGCGATCACCGGCTTCTCGCAGTCGAGCACGGCGGCGACCAGTCGCTGGGCGCCGAGGCGCAGGGTACGGGCGACGTCCCCGGCGACCCGTTCCCCGGCCGTCGGACCGGCCCGCAGGTCCGCGCCCGAGCAGAAGCCGCGGCCCGTCCCCGTGATGACCACCGCCCGCACGTCCGGGTCGCCGGAGGCCTCGAAGAGCAGCCCGATGATGCGTTCCCGCTGGTCAGGGGTGAGGGCGTTGAGGGCTTCGGGACGGTTGAGGGTGATGTGGGAGACCTGGTTGTCAGTGGTGTGCCGTATCCATGACTCAGCGGACTTTCCGCTCCCATGGGAGGAATCAGGGGAACCGGAGGAGGCAGGGGAACCGGAAGGGCCAGGGGAATCGGGGGAATCAGCCGTGTTCATCTCAGCGACACACCGCCAACGCGTCCAACGCCACGGCCCCTTGCCCTCTGGGCAGCACCATCAGGGGATTGATGTCGAGTTCGGCGAGCTCGTCCCCGAGCTCCAGCGCCAGCCGCTGCACCCGCAGCACGACCTCGACGAGGGCGTCGACATCGGCCGGGGGACGGCCGCGCACCCCGTCGAGCAGTGCCCGGCCGCGGAGTTCGGTCAGCATGGTCCTGGCCTGATCCTCGCCGAAGGGCGGCACGCGCACCGCCGAGTCCCGCAGCACCTCGACCAGCACACCGCCCAGGCCCACGGTCACGGTCGGCCCGAACAGGTCGTCGTGGGTGACGCCGACGACCATCTCGACGCCCCGCTCGACCATCTGGCACACCAGGACGCCGTCCAGCGAGACGTCCTCGTAGCGGGCGATCTCCGTCAGCTCGCGGTAGGCGTCGCGGACCTGGCTGGCCGAGGTCAGGCCGATCTTCACCAGGCCCAGTTCGGTCTTGTGGGCGATCTGCGCACCGGACGCCTTCATCACCACGGGGTAGCCGACGAGCCCCGCCGCGCGCACCGCCGCCGCCGCGCTGGTCACCAGCTGCTCGCGCGGCACGCGGATGCCGTAGGCGCGCAGCAGCTGCTTCGCCGCGTGCTCGCTCAGCTGCCGGCCCGGCCGCATCAGGGCCTGCGCCTTGCGGAAGGAAGGGGAGGTGGCGCGGGGCGCCTCGTCGAAGGGGGAGCGGTAGCCGCGTACGAAGCGGTGGTGGTCGAGGTGGGCGCGGACGGCCGCGAGACAGTTGCCGACGGTGCGGAAGGTGGCCACGCGCGAGGAGCCGAGCAGCACCTCGCGGTAGGCCGGTTCGGTGCCGACCGGCGACCCCCACACCACGCACACCAGCTTGTCCGTCCGCTCGGCCGCGTCCACCAGGTCCTGGACCAGCCGGTCGCTCAGGGGCGGGAAGGGGCCGGTGATCGGGCAGATCAGGACCCCGACCTCCGGGTCGTCGAGAAGCGCGTCGATGATCTTCCGGCCGCGCTCGTCGCCGACCGGGTGGCCGCCGTTGTCCACCGGGTTGGCCACGCTCAGGTACTCGGGTATCCACTGGTGCAGTTCGGCCTGTTTGGCGTCCGACAGCACGGGCAACCGCAGGCCCGCCCCGGTCGCCAGGTCGGCCACGTGCGCGCCCGTGCCGCCCGAGATCGAACAGACGACGACCCCGTCGGCGAGCGGGGCGCGGGCGCGGGCCAGCAGGGCCGCGGTGTCCTGGAGCTGGTCCAGGCCGTCCACCCGGATCACGCCGAACTGCCGCATCGCCGCGTCCACCACCGCGTCCGCGCCGGTCAGCTTGCCGGTGTGGGAGGCGGCGGTGCGGGCGCCGGTCTCGGTGCGGCCCACCTTGACCGCGACGACCGGTACGCCGCGCCGGGCGGCCCGGTCGGCGGCCAGCAGGAAGGAGCGGCCGTCCTTCAGCCCCTCGACATAGCAGGCGATGGCACCGACCTCCGGCAGCTCGGCGAAGTAGGAGAGGAAGTCCGCGGTCTCCAGATCGGCCTCGTTCCCGGTGGGCGCCCAGTGGGAGAGCCGGATGCCGAGCTCCTGGAGGGCGAAGACCGGACGGCCCTGGTGACCGGACTGGGTGATGAGGGCGATCGCCGGTCCGTCGAGGTCGTCGCGGAACCGCTCGAAGGCGTTGAGGTTGGTGTTCGGCCCGAGCAGCCGTATCCCGGAGCGGGCGACGGCGGCCGAGAGCCGGGCCTGGGCGAGCGCGCCCCGCGCACCGGTCTCCGCGAACCCGGAGGCGAACGCCACCGCGAACCGCGCCTTGGCCTCGGCGAGTTCCTCGACCACGGGCAGCGGATCGGCGACCAGCAGCGCGGCGAGGTCGACCTGCTCTGGCAGGTCGGCGACGGACGGGAGGCAGGGGATGCCGAAGACCGACGCGCGGGTGGGGTGGACGGGGTACAGCCGTGCCCCCACCCGCTCGGCCCAGCCCAGCAACTGCCGGGTGATACCGGTGTGGGGCCGCCCCTCGGCGTCCGAGGCGCCGATCACGGCGACGGACTCGGGCCGGAAGAGCCGGTCCAGGTCGGGGACGTCGGCGTACAGCGGACGGCCGCTGACGTCGAGGTCGTCCACGTCGGCCGGGCGGCCGTGGACGGCCGGCGCCGGGGGCTCGCCGCAGGCGATGACGCGGGCCCGGCGGGAGTCGGTGGTGAGGGTGCCGTGGGTTGATCCAAGCATCGGTCCGCCCGCTCCTGTGTGACAGCTCCAATAACTGACGCACTGTCAGATTACTGAACTGACGTTCCGTCAGGAACTGTTGTGCACGCAAAGAACCCACGGACGGACCGGAGGAGCCAGGGACGAGGCCCGCAGGCGCCATGGATGGCGCCCGAGAACGGCCTCGGAGCCGGCCCGGAGGGCGACTGCTCGGGGTGGCTCGGAGGTGGCCTCGGGGGAGGGACCCGGAGGCGACTGCTCGGGGTGGCCCGGAGGTGGACGGCCCCGAGGCGGCCCCGGAGGAGGCCTGGAGGTGGCCCGAAGCAGGGCCGGATCCGGCCCGGATCCGGCCGGATGTGCCCCGAGGGAGAGGGGGCGTCCGGGGCCGGGGGGTCAGCTCGGGAGGCGGGACACCTGGCCCGACCCGTCGCCCGCGACGGCCTTCGCGATCTTCTCCGCGTCGATCGCGAGCTCGCGGAACATGCCGCTGATCGGGTTGGTGAAGCCGGTGAAGTACAGGCCGGGTGCGTTGCGCGGGGTGCGGGCGCCGTGGACGACCGGCCTGCCACGGGCGTCGAGCACGTCGAGGTGGCCGACCAGGCCTTCGAGGGCGCGGACGTAGCCCGTGGCGGCGACGACGGTGTCCGGCGAGACCCGGCTGCCGTCGGCGAGGAGGACCTTGTCGTCCTCGAATCCCTCGACCGCGGCCACGACCTCGACCTGCCCCCTGCGCACGGCGTCGATGAGGCCGACGTCCTGGACCGGGATCGCCCCCGCGGTGACCCGGCTGTAGAGGCCGGTGTCGGGGCGGGGCAGTCCGTGGGCCGACAGATCCGGCACGCTCAGCTTCGCCATCGGCCGGGCCAGCCGGTCGACGAGCCGGACCGGCAGGCGCCGTACCAGCACGCCCGTGTACTGGGCGGCCCACCCGGCCGTCGAACGGCGCACGATGTGCGGGGCCGTGCGGACGGACAGCCGCACCCGCGACGCCCCGCCCTCCGCCAGGTCCACGGCGATCTCCGCGCCGGTGTTGCCGACTCCGACGACGAGGACGTCCTGGTCGGCGAAGGGCCGCGCGTTGCGGTAGTCGCCGGCGTGCAGCAGTTCGCCGGTGTACGTCTCGCGGCCCGGCCAGTCGGGCAGGCGGGGCGTGTGGTTGAAGCCGGTGGCGACGACCACCGCGGCGCCGGTCAGTTCCCGGCCGCCGGTGGCGTGCAGCAGCCAGCCGGTGCCGTCGGGCGAACGCTCGACGCGGGAGACCTCGACTCCGGTGACGATCTCCAGCGCGTGACGCTCTGCGTACTTCTCCAGGTAGCGCACCACGTTGTCGCGGGACACCCAGCGCCCGAACCGGCGCGGCATCGGCAGACCCGGCAGCGCGGACAGGCGGCGGGTGGTGTGCAGGTGGAGCCGGTCGTAGTGGCGCCGCCAGGACGCCCCGACGCGGTCGGACTTCTCCAGGACGACGGCGCGGACGCCGCGGGCGCGCAGCGCGTGGGCGACGGCCAGACCACCCGGGCCGCCACCGATGACGTACACGGGACGGTCGGCGGGGACCGCCGTGGAGGGCGCGGGCGGGGTGGAGTCGGTGGAGTCGCTGGAGTCGGCCATGTGCGCGAGCGTAATCACGCAGGGGTTTGATGGGTCTCGGTCAAGACCGGAATTGGTTGCGGATTGATTACGCCTGGAGGAACGCCGAGTGGGACGGGTGACGTAGGCCGCCCAACCCGCGGGCGCGGTGAACGAAGTGAACGAGTCGGGCGCGGTGGGAGTGTGGTGGGGAGCGGTGTGGGCGAAGGCCCGCGGCGCCGGCCCCAGGTGCGTGCGGGTCGGGCGCCGCGGGAAAGCGGCGCCCGATCGGACAGACGGGAAGATCTGACGCCGCGTCCAGGGGATGCGGGGCTACGGGTATACGCGAACACGGGGACGCGGGGCTGCGCGAACACGGGGACACGGGAACGGGCGGGGGAACGGTCCGCTCCCCGTCGGCTGCTTGCCGCGTCCTCGGCCCGAACCCGCCAGCTTGGCGGGCCGCTTGATGAACTCGCCCGGGTCGGCGTGTGAGCCGTGGCCCTCGTCCCGGTAGGAGAGGTGGCTGACGCCGTCGCCGAGCCCGTTCGCCGCGGCGGCGAGGTTGGCGGAGACCGTGAGCGGGGTGCCGGAGGCGGACCTTCCCGCCGATCCGCGGGGTGCCGGCGTCTTGCGAAAGCATCGGCCGTCCGCTGAACTGACATACCGTCAGATGAGTCGGGAGCGGCTCGAAGGGAGGTGGGTCCGGGGACATGGACACGATCTGGCTCAGCGGGGCGGAGTGGCTGGCGGTGCTGCGGATCGGGCTCGGTCTGTGGTGGCTGGAGAGCTGGCGGCACAAGGACCGAAAGGACTGGTTCGAGCACGGCACCGGGATCGCGTGGGCGGCCGGCGTCGCGGCCAAGCACCGGTGGGGCGCGGTGCGTTCCGGCTTCGAGACCGTGGTCGCCGCCAGGCCGCGCACGATGGCGTACGTCGTCGTCTACGCGGAACTCGCCCTCGGCCTGGGCCTGATCGCGGGTTTTCTGACCCCCGTGGCCCTGGTCGGCGGACTGCTGCTCAACGCCCTCTACTTCGTCCTCATGATCCACGACTGGGCCGAGCAGGGGCAGAACTCGATGATGGGACTCATCTCGGTGGTGGGCCTGTTCGGGATGTGCTGGCAGACGTGGTCGCTGGACGACGCGCTCGGCTGGTTCCGGTGAGCGGCGACGTCCCGCGGTACGACCTCCCCGAACCGGACGGCTTCACGCGCGTCTACTGGGACGCGGCCGCCCGACGGCGCCTGCTGGTGCGCCGCTGCGGGGCGTGCGCGCGGGCCCACCACTACCCCCGCGAGTTCTGCCCGCACTGCTGGAGCGACGACGTGACCTGGCAGGAGGCGAGCGGCCGGGCCACGCTCTACACCTGGTCGGTCGTCCACCGTAACGACCTGCCGCCGTTCGGCGGGCGCACCCCGTACGTCGCCGCGGTCGTCGACCTCGCCGAGGGCCCGCGGATGATGACCGAGGTCGTGGAGTGCACGCCGGGCGACCTACGGGCGGGGACGGAGCTGGAGGTCACGTTCCGGTCCGGGGTACCGGTGTTCCGGCCGAGCGGCCCGGGCACCGGTTGAATCCTGGCGGCCTGGCGGCCTGGCGGCCTGGCGGCCTGGCGGCCTGGCGGCCTGGCGGCCTGGGGGCGGGATGGCCTGGTGGCCCGCTGGCCTGGTGGCCCGGTGGCGGGATGGCGCGGTGGACGGGTGCCTGGATGGCCGGATGGCCGGACGGCCGTCAGCACCCGGACGGTCGTCAACGCTCGGACGGTCGTCAACGCTCGGACGGTCGTCAGCGCCCGGCGGCCGGGAACTCGTCGGAACCCGACGTGTCGAGGGTCCATCGAGGCCACTGCCCCCAGGGCCCGTTAAGGAGCTGCCGACACCCCGTCCCACGGGCTTCAATGGCCCCATGGCCCCCAGTAGCGAGCACCCCCTCGGCTCCCCCTTCCCCGAACTCGACGGCCACGGACTGCGGCTGAGCCACTGGCGCGCGGACTCCGACGCCGACGCGGCGGCCTGGTTGCGCGGCATCTCCGACCCGGAGTTCCGGCGCTGGAACACCCCGCTCAACCCCGTCACGGACCTCGACAGTGCCCGGAGCTCGCTGCGGGCCAAGGCGGAGTACGCGGCGGACGGCACCAGCGTGAACTTCCGCATCGCGGACGCGGCGAGCGGTACGACATTGGGGCACCTCGGCGTCAACATGATCAACCCCGCGCTCCGCTCCGCCCGGGTCGGCTACTGGGTCCTGCCCGAGGCCCGCGGCCGGGGCGTGGCCACCCGCGCCCTCGCCCTCGCCGTCCACTGGGCCCACGCCGACCTCGGCCTGCACCGGCTGGAGCTCGGCCACGCCCTGGGCCACGACGCCTCCTGCCGGATCGCCGAGCGGTGCGGCTTCCGCTACGAGGGCACGCTGCGGGGCGAGATGTTCGAGGCGGGCCGCCACGACGCGTTCCGCGACGCGCACCTGCACGCCCGGCTGTCGACCGACCCGGCGGCGGAACTGCCGTGACCGGCCCCACCTGGCGCTACGCCCACGGCGTGCACGCCTTCCTCGACCGCGCCGGATCCTTCCTGACCGCACGGCCCGCCCCCGGGTCGCGCTCGGCCGTCGCGTCGACCCGACCTTCCGAACTCGGCGTACCTCTACCAGCGGCTCGGCTACGAACCGGTGCGGGACTTCGCGGCGTACGACTTCCAGGCGCGTCGCGGCCTCAGGGCCACAGCAGTTCCCTGAGCCAGTCCGAGCCCTCCCGTCGGTAGCGCAGCCGTACGTGCCGCCGCCGTTCGTCGCCCTGGAAGAACTCCACCTCCGTCGGCCGCAGACGGTAGAGCGTCCAGGTCGAGGCGTCGGTGTCCGGTTCCCGCCGGGCCAGTTCCCAGGCGTCCTGCGAGGCCCGCTGCAACTCCTCGGTGGATCCAAGGATCTCGCTCTGCCGGCCGGTCAGCGCGGCGGCCAGCGCACCGGTGGAGCGGGCGTGCAGATCGACCCGTGCCTCCTCGGGCGGCGCCACGGCGACCGGGCCGCGTACGCGCACCTGACGCCCCTGGACGGGCCAGTAGAAGCCGAGGGCGGCGTACGGGCGGGCGGCGAGCTGGCGGCCCTTGCGGCTGTTCGCGTGTGTCGCGAACGCCCAGCCGGCCGCGTCGGCCCCGTGCAGCATCACGGTCCGGACGTCCGGGAGGCCTTCCGCGTCCGAGGTCGCCAGCGACATCGTGTGCGGTTCGGGCTGCCCGGCCGCCACCACCTCCGCGAACCACGCCGTGAACAGCGTGAGGGGCTCGGCGGGCGTGGCGTCCGGGTCGAGGGGCGGCAGGTCGGTGACCGCCGGGTCCCACACCCGCAGGGACCTGAGCAACTCGTGAAGATCCGTTCCCATGCCTCGAGTATCACCGACCGCCCGCCTGACCCGGGTGACAGCTCGACACCACCCGACCCCGGCGACAGCTCGCCCGCCCCTCCGGCCCCGGCGACAGCACGCCCGGCCGCCCCCGTCACCGCCCGACCGCCCGTAAGCCCGGCACCGCGTGCCCCCCACTCAGCCCCGGCCCAGCACCACCGTCCCCGAGGAGCAGAACCAGCCGCCCGTTCCGGAGGCGACCGCCAGTTCGGGCAGCGTCCCGTCCCGCCGCCGCACCTGACGTGCCCCCGCCTCGCCCCGCAGCTGCCGTACCGCCTCCACCAGCAGGAACAGCCCCCGCATCCCCGGGTGCTGGGCCGAGAGGCCGCCCCCGTCCGTGTTCACCGGCAGCTCCCCGCCCGTCACCTTCAGCCGCCCCTTCTCCACGAACGCCCCGCCCTCGCCCTTGGCGCAGAAGCCGAGGTCCTCTAGTGTCACCAGTGTCATGTAGGTGAAGGCGTCGTAGATCTCCGCGAGGTCGATCTCCCGCGGCCGCACCCCGGCCCGCTCGAAGGCGAGCCGTCCGCTCACCGCGGCCGGGGACACCGTGAAGTCGGGCCACTCCGACATGGCGGCGTGGGAGACGTGCTCCCCGGTGCCGAGGATCCACACCGGGGCCGTCCGGCAGTCCCGTACGTACTCCTCGGCGGCGAGCAGCACGGCCGCCCCGCCGTCGGAGCGTACGCAGCAGTGCAGCTTGGTGAACGGGTCGGCGATCATCGGGCCGGACAGGACGTCGTCCACGGTGATCGGGTCGCGGAACAGCGCCTCCGGGTTCAGGGCGGCGTTCGCCCGGGCCTGGACCGCGACCTGGGCCAACTGCTCGATCGTCGTGCCGTGTTCGAGCATGTGGCGGCGGGCGGCCATGGCGTACTTGGCGATGAGCGTGTGGCCGTAGGGCGCCTCGAACTGGAGCGGGCCGCGGGCGCCGAAGGAGAGGTCGCCGGTGCGGCGGCCGGCCTTGATGTCGGCGCGGGCGGTCGAGCCGTAGACGAGCAGGACGGCCTCGGCGTGGCCGGCGGCGATCGCGTCCGCCGCGTGGGCCGCCATGACCTCCCAGGTGGAGCCGCCCACGGAGGTGGAGTCGACCCAGGTGGGTCGCAGGCCCAGGTACTCGGCCACCTCCACGGGGGCGAGGGTGCCCGTGCCCGCGGACGCGAAGCCGTCCACGAGCGAGCGGTCCAGTCCGGCGTCGGCGAGGGCGCGGCGGGCCGCCTGGGCGTGCAGGGAGTACGCGGTCGCGTCGTCCACGCGACCGCAGGAGGAGAGCGCCACCCCGACGACGGCGGCCTTCCGGGTCCCGGGTGCAGACATGAATCTGACGGTATATCAGATTGGGTGCGAGTGGCAGCCGTTGTGCCCCTGGGCATCCGTGCGCGGGCGCCCTAACATGACGGGCCGTCAGATCTGGAAGGGGTGCCCCATGGACGCCGGTCTCACCGCGGAGCAGGAGGACATCCGCCGCACCCTCCGGGAACTGCTGGGCAGGCGCTGCGGGCCGCAGGAGGTGCGGGCCGCGACCGACGGCCCCGCCGGGCACGACCCGGACCTGTGGACCGCCCTCGCCGCCCGGCTGGGCCTGCCCGGACTCGCCCTCCCGGAGCGCTACGGCGGTGTCGGCTGCCCGGTCACCGACCTCGCGCTCGCCTGTGAGGAGACGGGACGCTTCCTGGCCCCCTCCCCGCTGCTGGCCACCGCCGCCCTCGCCGCCCCCCTCCTGCTGGCCCTCGGCACCGAGGCCCAGCGCGCCGGGCTGCTGCCCCGGATCGCCGCCGGCACCCTGACCGCCGCCCTCGCCGTGCCCGGCACCCGCCTGTCCACCGCCCTGGAGCTGACCGGTGCGAACGGGGGCGACTGGGCCGGGGGCGGCCGGGCGGGCGGGGTGCAGGCCCGGCGCGCGGACGGGCGCTGGCGGCTGTACGGGCAGGCCGACCAGGTCCTCGACGGCCACAGCGCCGGACTCCTCGTCGTCGCCGCGCACACCGGCGGGTTCGCCCGCTCGCGCACGCTGCTGTTCCTCGTCGCCGGTGACTCGTCCGGGCTGGTGCGGGTGCGGCAGACCGCGCTGGACGCCACCCGGCCCCAGGCGCGGATCCAGCTGCGGAACGTGGAAGCCGAGTTGCTGGGCGAGGGCGACGACGGTGAAGGCGTCCCCGCGGCCCTCGCGGCCGTCGGCGACAGCGTGGCCGCCGTGCTCGCCTGCGAGGCCGTTGGGGCCGCCGACCGGGCGCTGGAACGCACCGTGGAGTACGTCGGCCGGCGTGAGCAGTTCGGGCGGCCGATCGGCTCCTTCCAGGCGGTGAAGCACAGGCTGGCCGACGTGTACGTCCAGGTGCAGTCGGCGCGCTCGGCCGCGTACTACGCGGCCTGGGCGACCGCCCGGGAATCAGCGGGTGCGGCGCGAGGCGCCTCTTGGGAGGGGCGGTGGCGGGAGACGGGGGAGCGGGTCGGCGGGCTCGCCCTCGCGCAGGCCCTGGAGGCGCTGCGGACCGCCGCGGCCGAGGGCATCCAGTTGCACGGCGGCATCGGTTTCACCTGGGAGCACGAGGCCCATCTGTACTTCAAGCGGGCCGGCGGGGACGAACTTCTGTTCGGCCCGGTGCACCGGCTGCGGGCGCGGGCCGCCGAGACCGCGCGACTCTTCGAGCGGCGGGAGGTGGCGGTGTGATCACCGTCGGGGTGCGCCTGGTGCAGAAGGTCTCCTCCACCCGGGGCTTCGCGAAGCTCGCCCCGCACGTCGTCCCCGCGCTGGACCGTGCGGTGCACCGCCTCACCCGCGGCAGGGTGCTGCTCAGCGCGCAGCTGCTGCCGGGCGTGGTGCTGACCTCGACCGGGGCGCGCAGTGGCCTGCCCCGGCGTACACCGCTCGCGTGCGTGCCGCAGGACGACGGTCGTGGCTGGCTGCTGATCGGCTCCAACTTCGGCCGGTCCGGCCACCCCGCGTGGACCCACAACCTGCTCGCCCACCCCGACGCCGAGGTCAGCTGGCGGGGCGAGGACGTCCCCGTCACGGCGCGGCTGCTGGCGGGGGAGGAGCGGGCCGCGGCCTGGCGGGCGGCGCTGGCGTTCTGGCCGCCGTACGCGACGTACCAGGCGCGGGTGGAGCGGGAGATACGGCTGTTCAGGATCGTGCGGAAGTAGCACGGCAGGCGGTGGTCCACCCGAGTGAACCACCGCCTGCCTGACAGGACTTGGGACCGGTAAAAGAGCCCGCGGCTATTTCGTCGGCTTCTTCCCGGTCACGCTCAGGTGGACCAACAGAGCCAGGTTCGGCTTGAGTTCGGCCTGCTTGACGCCCCAGGACTGGAAGCCCTTCTGGTGGGCGGCCACCGCGGCGAGCATCGCGACCAGTGAACCGGCGATCGCGGCCGGGTTCACGTCCTTGTCGACCTTGCCCTTGGACTGCAACTCGGCGACCGCGTCCGAGAGTGAGTTGTTCACCGAATTGAGAATCTTCATACGGAGCTTGTAGAACCGCTTGTCGCCCTCGGCGGCCCCGAGGTCGACGACCCTGAGGATCGCGTCGTTGCGGCGCCAGAACTCCAGGAACCCGTCCACGAGTTCCTGCGCGGTCTGCCATCCTGCCTTGCCGACCCAGGAGCGTCCGGCGACCAGGGCCGTCAACTCGGCTCCCTCGGTGGCCATTTGCTCGGCGATCTCCAGGACGGCGCCCTCGACGTCCGGGAAGTACTGGTAGAAGGTGGCGGGCGAAGTGCCCGCCTTCCGGGCGACATCGATGACTTTGACGTCCCGGTACGGGGAGGAGCTGAGCATCTCGCTGAGGCAGTCGAGCAGCTTCTGCCGGGTCGCCTGCCCACGCCGGCCGGCCACGCGGCCGTCGACGGTACGCACTTGTCCTGTCATGCCGTCAGCTTACCGAGGGGTGATCGGAGCGCGATTCGGCCGACTGCAAATGGGGTGCGCGGGGGTGCGGGGGCTGGTGTGCCTGGTCTGCGAGGTGCGGGCGGCGCGGCTACTTTGGCGGTATGGCCGAAAACAGGGCATCGGGGTACGGAGGGGACGTCCGGGAGGGCGCCCCCTGCTGGGTGGACGCGCAGCTTCCCGACGTGGAGGCGGGCAAGCGGTTCTACGGCGAGCTCTTCGGGTGGACGTACGAGGACGCGTACGGCTCCTCCGTATGGGCCCGCGACGGCGGTGAGCCCGTCGCCGGACTCGAACACAAGGCGGACGGCCGGATGCCCACCGTCTGGACGGTCTACTTCGCGACCCCGGACGCCGAGGCGCTGGTCGGGCGGATCCGGGACGCCGGCGGGCAGGTCGTCACGGCGCCCGTGCGGGTCGACGGCCTGGGCACCGCCGCCCTGGTCACCGACCCCGAGGGCGCGGTCTTCGGTCTCTGGCAGCCCGGCTCCCACCCGGGCTTCGGCACCCGCCGCGCACCCGGCACGTTCGCCTGGGCTCAGCTGTACGCCCGCGACACGGCCACCGTCAACGCGTTCTACGGCGACCTCTTCCACGACGCCCTGTTCAGCCCCGACGTCGAGCCCGAGTTCGGCCGGACCCCCGTGACCGACCTCTTCCCGGCCGAGATGCCGCCGCACTTCCTGGTGCACTTCCGGGTGGCGGACTGCGCGGCGGCGCTCGGTACGGTGAGCCGGCTCGGCGGACGCGTCCAGGCGGGTCCCTTCGCCGCTTCGTACGGCACGGTGGCCGTCGTCACGGACAATCAGGGGGCGTCGTTCGCGCTGCTGGAGCGCTGATCGCCGCGGTTTTGCCCCAATAACATAGGAGACACCCCGATTGTCACCGGGTTCGCAACCTGCGGCCCGGCCAGGAAGAATCAGGGTGCGTGCCGCCATGGCGGTGCGGTGGTGAGACGCTGCACGGGGTCGCGTACACACAGGGGTCGACGCGGCCCGTACGGGGAGGTGGCAGGGCAAGTGGTGGATCAGCTGACGCAGCACGATCCGCGGCGTATCGGGCCGTTCGAGGTGCTGGGACGGCTGGGTGCCGGCGGCATGGGGCTGGTCTATCTCGCGCGCTCGGCGTCCGGACGGCGCGTGGCGATCAAGACGGTCCGTACGGAGCTCGCCGAGGACCAGCTCTTCCGGGTCCGCTTCACCCGCGAGGTGGAGGCGGCCCGCGCGGTCTCCGGCTTCTACACGGCCGCGGTCGTCGACGCCGACCCGCGCGCCGCGGTGCCGTGGCTGGCCACCGCGTACGTCCCCGCGCCCTCGCTCGAGGAGATAGTGAACGACTGCGGGCCGCTCCCGGCCCAGGCGGTGCGCTGGCTGGCGGCGGGCGTCGCGGAGGCGTTGCAGTCCATCCACGGCGCCGGGCTGGTCCACCGTGACCTCAAGCCCTCGAACGTCCTCGTGGTCGAGGACGGCCCCCGGGTGATCGACTTCGGGATCGCCTCAGGCGTTTCGAACACGCGTTTGACGATGACGAACGTGGCCGTCGGTACGCCCGCCTACATGTCACCCGAGCAGGCGAAGGACTCCCGCAGCGTCACCGGCGCCAGCGACGTGTTCTCGCTCGGCTCGATGCTGGTCTTCGCCGCCACCGGACACCCGCCCTTCCACGGCGCCAACCCCGTCGAGACCGTCTTCATGCTGCTGCGCGAGGGCCCCGACCTGGAAGGCCTCCCGCACGAGCTGCGCCCGCTCATCGAGTCCTGCATGCAGATGGAGGCGACGGCCCGCCCGAACCCCGCCGACCTCCAGGCCCAGCTCGCCCCCCATCTCTTCGGCTCCGGTTCCGACGACAGCGGTACCGCGTCCGCGTGGCTGCCCGAGAAGGCGGTGGGGCTCATCGAGTCGCGCCGCGGTGGCCGCCCGCCGGTGAAGACGCCCGCGCCCGGTCCCCGCAGCGCCGGCCGGGCTCCCGTGCCGCCCCCGCCCTCGCGCGACCCCGTCATCCCGGCGCCCCCGGTGCCGGCCCCCGTGGGCGCCCCCGACAGCGGACCCGTCCAGCTGGCCGGGGCCGCGGTGCCGATCGGACCCGGTCCGCGCGTCGCCGACGCCCGCGCCGCCGCCGTCAAGGCGCCCCCGCCGGAGGCCGGTCTGGTCGCCTCCTGGGCCAGGCCCCGCCCCGGCGTCAACGGCGCCGACCCCGCCGTGACCGTGCCGCCCCCCGTGCCCCCGCTGCCGCCGGAGACGGCGGCCGGCTGGCGCCCCTGGCGGTTCCGCATGTCGAACGACGTGTGGGGCACCCCGGCGGTCGCCGGTGACCTCGTGTACGTCACCTCCTTCGAGGTGCACGCCCTGGACGTGGCGACCGGCCGGCGCCGCTTCAAGACCCGGGACGTGGCCTGGTCGATGGCGGTCGCCGACGGCCGTATCCACGCCTCCGACGGCCCCACCCTGTTCGCGCTGGACGCCCGTGAGGGCGGTGACCTGTGGCGACTGTCGACGGACGCCTGGGTGTACTCCCTGAAGGCCGACCGGGGCACGGTCGTCACCGGCACGCGCGGCGGCGGAGTCCAGGCCTGGGAGGCCTCCAACGGCCAGAGACTGTGGGAGATCGCCGGCTGTCAGAGCGACTTCGAGTCGCCCGAGGCGGGCCCCGCCGTGTACGACGGCACGGTGTACGTCTGGCAGGACGCCCGGCTGCGCGCCCTCGACGCCCGTACGGGCGAGGAGCGCTGGTCGTACCCGATCGGCGACGCGGCCTCCTGTGGCGGGGTGCCGGTCCGTGTCACCCGCGCCGAGGACGGCCATGTGTACGTCTGCGCGGGCACCCGTGTCCTGGCCGTCGAGGTGTCCACCGGAAGGGTGCGCTGGCACTTCGAGGCCCCGGCCGCGTTCCTCTCCCCGCCCACCTTCGTGCCGGGCCCCGCGGTGACGGGCGGCGGGGTGTATCTGGCCGACTACCTCGGCACGGTGTACGCGCTCGACGCCACCGACGGCCGCGACCGCTGGCGCATCGCCACCGAGGCCCGGTCGTCGACCGATCCGGTCCTGGTGGCCGCGGGCCACGTCCACGTCGGCAGCGGCAAGGGTCTGTACACCCTGGACGCCGTCACCGGCACGCCCAAGTGGCGCTTCCAGGCGGGCGGCGACATCGTGGGCGCGCCCGCGGTGGCCGAGGGACGCATCCACTTCGGCTCCACCGACCACCTGCTCTACACGCTGAAGGCCGACGACGGCCGACTGCGGTGGAAGCTGGCGACGGGCGGCGAGATCACCGGATCGCCGGTGGTGAAGGACGGCGTGGTCTACGCGTGCAGCAAGGACCGCTGCGTGTACGCGCTGGACGCGGAGAAGGGCACGGGCACGGCGCGCAGCGCCTGACGGCCGGCGGCGGCTCCCACCCGGACGCCGGGCCGGGACGAGGCGACCGCCAAGCGGTGACATGCTCGTGACAGATGGTGACTATGGTGTCGTGCATGGATCGACGGGGGCACAGACTCAGGTTCACCGCGGTGTCGGTACTGGTCGTACTGGCGCTGACCGGCTTCTCCACCGGCCGGGGACACCGCGGCGGCAGCCATGGCGGGGACGGGGGCGGCGGATGCAGCAGCTCCGGCCAGGACCACGACGGCTCGTCGTCGGGCGGCGGTACGTCCGGTTCGCGCTACCACGACTACGACGACGATGACGACACCACCACCACCGGCGGGGGCGGCTCCACCGCGCAGACCCCCACGCAGACCCCCACGGGGCAGGACGTCGCCGACGTCAGACTGGTGCGGTGCGCGACGGCGGACAATCCGAAGGCCCGGCTCGACGTCCGGAACTACAACGCCACGGACGGCACCTTCTCCGTCCACGTCGCCTTCGAGGACGCGGAGGGCGTCACCGTCGACGAGCGCACCATGGACGTGAAGGTGGCCGCCCGGAACTGGGCGGTGGTGGAGGTGCCACTGGAGCCGGCCGTCGCGGCGAAGGTGGAGCACTGCGAAGCGGAGCCGGTGGCCCCGTCCGCGTGACCCGCGTGCCGCGCCCCGGGGCCGCGCTAGCGAATCCGGGGCGCGGCCGCCGGGCGCCCGGCGAACAGCCGGGCCTGTTCCTCCGTGGGCAGGTTGCCCAGCGAGATGAGCTGCGGCGCCTGCGCGAACGCCGTCGCGCGCGCCGCCTCCTGCGCCGCCCACAGGGCCCGTACGGTCCCCTGGACACCCCGCGTCGGGTATCCGGCGATGACGGTGGCGCACCGCACGGCGGCCGGCAACGCCTCGCCGGGGGCGGTCAGTTCGCAGACGAGTCCGAGCTCGTACGCCCGCTGGGCCCCGATCCGTTCCGCGCTGCCCATCAGCATCATCCGGGCGACCTCGCCGTACGGCATCCGGTGCGCCATGAGGACGGACTCGTAGGCGCTGACCATGCCGAAGGTGGTGTGCGGGTCGAAGAAGGCGGCGGTCGTGTCGGCGACGACGAAGTCGCTCTCCCCGAGCAGGTAGAAGGCCCCTCCGCAGGCCATCCCGGCCACCGCGGCGATCACCGGTTTCCACAGGTCGTTGGCCTTCGGCCCGACCCGCAGCAGCGGATCGTCCTGCATGTACGGCGACGCGGGCTGCGGCACGACCGCGTCCCGGTCGAGCCCCGTGCAGAAGGCCCGCTCGCCCGCCCCGGTCAGCACCACGGCCCGTACGGTGTCGTCGAATCGGAACTCCCGCCAGACGGCGACCAGTTCGTCTACGGTCTCCAGGTCGATCGCGTTGAGCCGCGCGGGCCGGTCGAGGGTGACGACGGCGACGCCGGTGTCCTGGTCGGTGCTGACCTGCACGCCGTTCACGGCCGCTCCGCGACCCACTGCGGAAGGCCGCCGTCGGAGAAGACGACCTGCACCCTGGCACCGATGCGGAGGTGGTCGGGGGGGACGGAGTCCAGCGGCGCCCCGGCCCGGGTGACGAGGTTCCCGACCAGCCGTATCCGGGGCGCGTCGGCGAGCTCGACGACGATGACGTTGTACGGGGCCTGCTCCGCGTAGTCGGGCAGCAGCGGCGGATGCGGGACGACGTAGGACCAGATGCGCCCACGGCCGTCGACCTTGCGCCAGGTCGTGCCGAAGGACTGGCAGTGCGGGCAGCAGGGGCGGGGCGGGAAGCGGAGCTCGCCGCAGTCGGCGCAGGCCTGGATCCGCAGCTCGCCCTGTGCGGCGTACTGCCAGAACGGGGCGCCGTCGGCGTCGGTGACGGGGGTGAGCATGGCGCGGTTCAACTCCTCGAATCGTCAGGTGCGCAGCAGCAGGGCGGAGGTGGGCACGCCCTCACCGGCGGTGACCAGACAGGTGGCGGCGCCCGGGACCTGCGCGGTACTGGTCCCGCGCAGTTGCCTCACGCCCTCGTTGATGAGGTTGAAGCCATGCACATAGGCCTCGCTGAGCCCGCCGCCGGCGGTGTTCAGGGGCAGCCGTCCGCCGATCTCCAGGGCGCCCCCTTCCGTGAACGCGCCGCCCTCGCCGCGCCCGCAGAAGCCGTACCCCTCCAGGGAGAGCAGGATCAGCGGGGTGAACGCGTCGTAGATCTGGGCGACGTCCACGTCCTGCGGGGTGAGGTCGGCGTGCTTCCACAGATGCCGGGCGGCGGTCCAGGCGGGCCCGGTGAGCGGGTCGTCGTTCCAGTAGTTGACCATGCCGTGGTGCTGGGCGGGCAGGCCCTGGGCGGCGGAGTGGATGTACACGGGCGGCCGGCGGCAGTCGCGCGCCCGTTCCCTCGACACGACCACGCAGGCCAACGCCCCGTCCGTCTCAAGGCAGTTGTCGAAGAGGCAGAGCGGCTCGCTGATCCACCGGGAGGTCATGTACATCTCGCGGGTGAGCGGCCGTTCGTACATGACGGCCGCCGGGTTCTGGTTCGCACGGTTGCGGCAGGCGAGGGCGACGTTGAAGAGGTGGTCCCGGCCGGCCCCGTGCTCGTGCAGATAGCGGCGGGTCAGCATGGCTATCTCGTCGGCGGGCCGCAGCAGTCCGAAGGGCCGGGTCCACTGGGCGGGGGTGGGGAGTTGGGCGGTCGTGTTCCTCCAGGGCCGGGGGCCGGAGCCGCGCTTGCGCGACCGCCAGGCCACCCCGACCGTCGCCTGTCCGCAGGCGATGGCGGCGGCGAGATGGGCGACGGTGGCGCAGGAACCGCCGCCGCCGTAGCCGACCTTGCCGAAGAACGTGAGGTCGCCGAACCCGACCGCCTTCGCCAGCTCCACCTCGTCGGTCTCCTCCATGGTGTAGGAGGCGAGTGCGTCGACCTCGTCCGGGGCGATCCCGGCGTCGTCGAGGGCGGCCAGGACGGCCCGGCAGGCGAGCGTCCGCTCGTCCTCCGGGAGGAGCCGGGCGAAGGCCGTCTGGCCGATACCGACGATCGCGGTGGCGTCCTTGAGGCCGGTTCCGGCGCGGGATCCCGCCATGCTGCACACACCTCCGCACGAAGACCTGGCTGCTGACAGGTCGTCAGGTTACAACTAATCTGACGGGTAGTCAGCTACTAGGTGCGGAGGCGGGTTGTGATGCGCGGTGACGTGGAGTGGGACAGCATCCCGGGCCTGGTCCGCACGGCGGCCGAGCGGTACGCGGACTCCGAGGCGGTGGTGGAGGGCCGCACCAGGGTCTCGTACGCCGAGCTGGGCGCCCGCGTGGAACGCGCGGCGGCGGCGTGCCTGGCGAACGGCGTCGGCGTCGGCGACCGCGTCGCCGTCTGGGCCCCCAACACCCTGGACTGGATCGTCTCGGCGCTGGGCGCGGTGTCCGCGGGCGCGGTGCTGGTCCCGCTGAACACGCGCTTCAAGGGCACGGAGGCCGCGGACGTGCTGCGGCGCAGCGGGGCCCGGCTGCTGTTCGTGACGGGGACGTTCCTGGGCACGTCGTACGTGGCGTCGCTGCGCAGGGCGGCGGGGGAGGGGGCCGGCGGGGTGCCACTGCCGGGGCTGCCGGCGCTGCGGGACGTGGTGGTCCTCTCGGACGACGCCCCGGCCGACTTCCGTACCTGGAAGGACTTCCTGGCGAGCGGGGAGGGGGTGGGGGCGGCGGAGGTGCGCGAGCGGGCGGACTCCGTGACCCCGTCCATGCCGTCGGACATCGTCTTCACGTCCGGCACCACCGGCCGCCCGAAGGGCGTGGTGATCACCCACGCGCAGACGGTACGGGGCTACGAGATCTGGGCCGACCTGGCGGGACTGCGCCGCGACGACCGCTACCTCGTCGTGAACCCCTTCTTCCACACCTTCGGCTACAAGGCGGGCGTGATCGCCTGTCTCACCCGCGGCGCGACGATGGTCCCCCAGCCGGTGTTCGACGTGGACACGGTCCTGGCGAACATCGCGGCGGAGCGGATCTCGGTCCTGCCCGGCCCCCCGACCCTGCACCAGTCCCTCCTGGACCACGCCTCCCGCGACGCCCACGACCTGTCGGCGCTGCGGCTCGTGGTGACCGGCGCTGCGGTGGTACCGCTGCGCCTGGTGGAACGCCTGCGCGGCGAACTCGGGGTGGACACGGTCCTGACGGCGTACGGGCTGTCGGAGGCCAGTGGCATCGTCACGATGTGCCGCCGCGGCGACGAACCGTCGGTGATCGCCTCGACCTCGGGCCGGGCGATACCCGGCACGGAGGTGCGGGTGGCGGCCGCGGCCCCGGGGACCCCGGGCGAGGTGCTGGTCCGCGGCTTCAACGTCATGCGCGGCTACTACGAGGACGAGACCGCGACCGCGGAGGTCCTGACCCGGGACGGCTGGCTCCGCACCGGGGACGTGGGCGTCCTGGACGCGGCGGGCAACCTCCGTATCACCGACCGTCTGAAGGACATGTTCATCGTCGGCGGCTTCAACGCCTATCCGGCGGAGATCGAACAACTGCTGGGCCTGCACCCCGATGTCCTGGACGTCGCGGTGATCGGCGTGCCGGACACCCGGCTGGGCGAGGTCGGCAAGGCCTTCGTGGTCCGGCGCGCGGACGCGGTCGTCACGGCCGACGACCTGATCGCCTGGGCCCGCCGGGAGATGGCGAACTACAAGGTGCCCAGGGCGGTGGAGTTCGTGGCGCGGCTGCCGCGGAACGCCAGCGGGAAGGTGGTGAAGGGGGAGCTGCGGCAACGGCCCTAGGTCGTGTCTCGAAAGTCCCGTCCGGCCCGCGGCGTCTGGCACGGCGCCTCGCCGCGTTGTCGGGATCGCCCGCGTACGCCCGGTACGCGGACGACCCTCCGCCTTGCGACGCACCGCACCGGACGCCGCGGGCCCCGCCCTCCGGGCGGACGACGCTACTTTTCGAAACACGCCC